>DCHQ01000066.1 GCA_002314855.1 Lachnospiraceae bacterium UBA1748 | reverse complement strand
GATGCATGTACATGTACACCATATTCAGTTGATGCAGTCACTATATTCTCATCAGCTGCTTCAAGATAATACGAATGAACAAAGTATACGTATGCTCCTTCATCGACTCCCTTAAACAACTTGCCAGCATGATCAAAGTGCAGTGAGTTCCAGCCGATCTGCGGAACCTTAAGTCCAAAGCTGTCTGGAATACGCTTAATCTTACCTTCAAGAACTGAAAGGCCCTTTACTCCTGGTGCCTCGTCACTTTCTTCAAATAAAAGCTGGAGACCTAAACATATACCGAGAAAAGGAGTCCCCTTCGCCACAATGCTTTTTATTACATCAACCAACCCATACTCATTTAATCGGTTCATAGCATCGCCAAATGCGCCTACACCTGGAAGTATTACCTTATCAGCTTTCAACAATATATCCTTATCTCTTGTTATTACTGGCTGCTCACCAAGATATATTAATGCCTTTTCAACACTCTTAATATTACCTGCATCATAATCAATAATAGCTATCATTAGAACTGCTCACTCTCTATTAGTATTTCTATGCCATCACCCTGAATGTTTTGAATTGAAATATCCGAATTCGATGTATCATTCACAGGATTAGGTATGTTTTCTTCCTCTGGTAACATATCAGGGAATATTTCATCGCCTGTCTGCTCATTTTCGGCACCATCATCTGTTATTGGTTCTAAGCCAATACCAGAATTAATCATATCCTGAACCTTCATAAATGGTGTGCCTTCTACAATTGACTGAAGCTTAAGAGTATAATCCACTGGAGAATACTCAATAATCTCCATGGCCTCAGCTTCATTAACACCAAACTGAAGAGCCAGTGCTGCCAAAAGCTTATCACGTATCTGGTTAAGATCATTAAGGACGCCATACTCCTCCGCACGCTCTTTCACTGTCTCATACTTCACGAGGCCCTGAAGAAGTGCATCAAGTGCCTGAATTGGCATATCCATGGTCATATAGTTTTCATAAGATTCATACTTACGCTCAATAAGAACTAAAATCTTGGCCTTCTCATAAAGAATTCGATCACTGTCTCCAAGCTTCTTTCCATATAACGAAATAAATGTATCCTTATAATCCTTGGCATAATAAGCCTTACGGGCATCGCTCATATTCATCATGCCAGGAACAAACTTCATAAGAAGAAGAACTATTGCAAGTACAGACAGTGCAAGTGCAAATATGGTTATCTTCATTTTCATAGGAACTATCTTCTTAGGGTCGATAGGCTCCTGAACTTTTTCCTTCTTAGGCTTTTTAGGTTTCTTTGGCTTCTTTTCCTTAGGCTCTTTGGCCTTCTTTTCTTTTTTGCCCTTTTTACCCTTTTTCTTACCTTCATCTTCAGCATCGACTTCATCAAGAATAGCCTTATTCTCGTCGCTTAAAAGATTACTGTCTTCACCTGCTGTAAGCTCAGGCTCCTCCTCCGTAAGAAAATCGAGTATCTTAGCTAATAAGCCCTTTTTCTTTGGCTTTGCATTTTCGCCGTCTTCATTACTATCCTCTGGTTCGCCTTCAGCTTCGTCTTTTGTCGCGCCTTCTGATGCGTCTTCATCAATAAGCGCAGTTTCTGGCGCTGCATCATCGCTCTCACCAGCATCAATTCCATTATCGCTAAGTGTTTCCTCGTCATCTGTAATCAGGGGATGGCCAGCACTAGCAGCTGTTTCAGCAAGAAGCTTGTCGAAGTCATCGTCAAGTTTCTTTTCAGAATCGGCGCCTGATATAGCTTCTTCATAGTCCATATCGATACTAGGCTCCTCTACTGGATTCTTATCTTTTTTACCAAATAGCTTGCCAAATAAACCTGTTCCCTTTTCCTTTGACTTTTTCTCTTTTTTATCTTTCTTCTTTCTGCCCTTCTTTTTCTTGCCAGATTCGGAATCATCCGTTTCATTCTCTTCTTCATCAGAAGCATCCGAATCAGCCATTGCCTCAGCCTTATCCAGCTTTTCTAAAAGGCTAGTATCAACTATTTTATTATTATCAGAAGCCTTAAGCAGGTCAGCTATATCGTTCATTGAACTATCACCGCCCTCACTTATGGCATCAATTATCTCAGTTACTTCGGCAGAATCATCTATTTTATTTGTAACATCGGATACATCAGCAGCCTGTGCAAGGCGCTTCTCAATATCTTCCTCGCCAAATTCTGATAAAAATGACTCGAACTTGCTTGATGGATTGAATTCCTCAAACCCAGCATCATTTATATCTACAGCTTTTGAATTATTATCACTTTCTACTTCATTATTAACTGCCTGCTTAGTTTCATTCACAACTGGCTCAGGCTCAGCGATATACTCCTCAGGAAGCGTATCGTCAAGACCAATTACATCACCAGCTTCTGTCTCAAGTGGTTGTCTGTATTTGTCCTCGTTATTACCTGTCAGTAAGCTGTCAAGCCTTGCTTCAGCGCTCGAAAAAGAAGAGGATGTTCTTCTGATATCCTCTCTTATATTGCTTGATGCATCACTGCTTCCAGCATTAACCTTAGTCTTTTGTGAACTCTTTTCCTGACCTACTGCATTAGCCAGTAAGTTATCAAGATAATCCTCTGTTGAACTCATGTATTCTGCTCCTAGATTACACAATTAATCAGAATATATTTTACCATATTTGTACTATGTAAACAATATAACACAAAAGGCTATGCCTAAGCATAGCCTTGTAAACTAACATAAAAATCCCAGTAAATATCAAGAATTTACTCTAATACATCGAAAGCCTGTCCCTTAGCCCAAGGGCTTCCAATATCACATCGACCGTGATGATACTCTTTAAGTATTTCATCCCTGCTAAGTTCTTCCGATTCTTTGATTTTAAGCCTTGCAGTTCCACTCGCCATCATACTGTCAATAAGCTCAACCATCTTATCAGGGCTAAGTTCATCACTACCTGTATCAACTATCATTTTTTTGTTAATATCTGTCATAATACTCTCTCCTAATAATGAAGATTCATATCAGTGATTTCATTCTTAGTTAGTCCGCATACCAGTTCGCCGTCTTCATCATAGAGGAATGCATAGTATTCATCATTGCTGCTAGTATTTCCAAACGGATTCTGATACTCCTCTTCCATACTCTCTAGTTCTTCTACTAAGGCTTCATATTCCTCTTCATCCATATGTTCAGCCATACTTACTGGATCATCAAACTCGTAGTATGCTGTACCAGAACATCTTTTTCCATCTATCTCTTTCCATATTACTACTTCACCTTCGAAATGGCCCCAGTCATTTACTTCGCCACAATAATCAGTGACCTCACCTTTTTCTCTAACAAAATATGATGCCTTACCAGTTATACATCCATAGCTGAACGTACCCACTTCAACATGATAGTCGCCATTTGTAGATGAAATAAACAGGATGCCTTCTCCGCTAGGATAGCCATATTCAAAGTCACCAAGGTAATAATAGAAACCTGTTGATGTGGTATTCTGAGAAATACCTTTACCCGTGAAATTATTACTGTCACTCACAAGTTCAAGCTCTGATCCTGAATAAGTAGCTATTAATCTCTTACCGTATGCGCCACCTACATAGTGGTCAAATACATCATTGGATTCATCGGAACAGTCAAGCTCATTCATCTTATCGAAATCATAATCTTCCAGATATTCCCAGGCATTATAGAATAGTTCGATTGCCACTGTTTCGAACTGGGAATCCTCGGCTAACTGTGTCTCCACAGCTGCTATGGCCGCTCTGGCATCGGCAATATATGCGCAATCATAGAAAACATCATTATTAATCTTAAGCTTACCTTTGATCTTACCTTTTTTCAAAATAGCTTCCGCATCATCAAGATAGTCATATGCATCTAATAATGCTTCACCAGCCATATCATACTTCTTATCACGTGAAAGCTTCTTGGCCTCTGTATATTTTTCACCAGCATATCCCACATAAACATGGGCCATTTGCTCGTATACATCTTTGTGGTCTTCTACATCCATATCAAGAGCCGCCTCAAGATCATCCATAGCATCATCATATTCTCCATCCTTGATGCTATCCTCAGCACTCTTTATAAGCTTCACGTACTTCTTCTGTAAGATTTCTTTCTCCATAGCAGCCTGCTTGGTATTATAAGCTGATATTCCCCACAAAATACCGCCACCGATTATCGCTATGGCAATCAGAACAACTCCTATAAAGATAAAAGCCCCACCCTTTCCAGAGCTTTTCTTAGCCTTTTCCTCATTGCTATCATCCGCATAATCATCAGGATTATACGCGATAAAATTTTCTTTTATATAATCGTCATTCATATCCAGTCACCCTTTTCCTTTTTTATACGAAATATTCTACTACCTATTATACGTTTGATAAATGTATATTTTATGGTTTTCGCAAAAAGATAAAAAAAAAGAACTAAAATCAAATTTTAGTTCTTTAGCAGCTCGTAGCGGAATCGAACCGCTGATTCTGCCGTGAGAGGGCAGCGTCTTAACCGCTTGACCAACGAGCCATATTTAGGTGCCTCTCTCGAAGCACCTTTGTTAGAATACTATATGTTTTATTAAAATGCAAGTGTTTTTTTATATTTTTTTGATTTTT
This sequence comes from Lachnospiraceae bacterium UBA1748, assembly GCA_002314855.1. Classification (GTDB taxonomy): domain Bacteria; phylum Bacillota; class Clostridia; order Lachnospirales; family Lachnospiraceae; genus NK4A136. The sequence continues at coordinate 4,145 of DCHQ01000066.1, read as the reverse complement.
TTAATTTTCCATTCCATTCCACTGAAGATAAGGGCTGAAATCCGGATAAACTACTGTATAATCCTTGGCCTTCTCTTCATCGTATGTCTCTGAAGTATAAAGCTCTACATCCTTGGTAGAATCAAGGTATGCCTGAATATTCCCTTCAAGAATTGCCAGCTGATATTCCTTGTATCGCTTGTTGATACCTACTACATCCTTAACATTCTGATATATCTTCATGGAATCACTTGCTTCCTTGGTAGTAAAGGAATCGTTACTGTAGTTATAAAGACTAAGCTTATATTTACCACTGACATAAGAAACAACTATAGCGTATGTTATTTCATCCTTTTCAAAGCCGAGTCTCGCTGCTTTATCAAGAACGTTATCACTTCTCTTAGGTTCAAAGCTTGCATATCTGTCAGCCTTGTTTACAGCTTCAAACGCATTAGTAATAGCCGAGCCATAATAATCCTCACTCTTAAGTTTATAGTAATGATCAACTATGCCCTGGGCTTTATAATCAACGGCCAAACGATCCTTGGTAATACTACTGTCGCCAAATACAAATGAAAGGCCGTCCTTATTAAGTCCACTCTCGCTAAGTAATCCGTCCTTAACTATTTTAGAATTCGTAATATTAATACTGGTATTACCAAAAACATTACTTACAGGAAGCACAGCACTTTCATCAAGCTTTACTGCAAGGCCACCACCACATACTTCCTTGAAAGCCTGACCATTAATATTAATATCAACATCTCCAAAAACATCTGATATGGCAGTATATTCGCCGCTCGTTATTGCGTATCCACCACCAATAAGTGTATTGGATTCCGAACTGGACTCAGCAGTATTCATTGATACACTGATAGAACCGTAGGTAAGTGCCAGTCTGTCCATATCATTAGCCTCAGCAAAGCCACCACCAATTACATCCATTGACCAGCTGTTCTTATCGTATGCAATACTTATATTGCCAAATACTGAACCATTATGGCCGCCGCCCACTACAAACATGGGTCTTGCCTGATTGATTTTAATATTAACATCACCTACAAGATCGCCTTCAAGGCAACCACCGTAAATAAATGAAATATTAGGATAGGCGTTCCAGTTAGTTTCACCATCCACAGTAATATTAACAGAGCTATGAAGGTCTTCTTTGTAAGCTCCTCCATATATCTCTACCATATTGGACACAAATACATACTTGGTCTTATCACCAGACTGCCATGTAACTACCGCACCTGCTCCTTTGTTCTGCTGATCCAGATTATTATCCAGCTTGAACTGAAGAACCGTATCCCATACATAGCTGTCAAGATTAGTTTTGGTTGATAGAACCTTAATAGGAGTACCATTGGCAAATAAAATATCCTTCTTGATACCGTTGCCAACATTAGCACTCATACCTGTTGGCTCCGAAGCCCAGTTCATATTGGTGATATGATCATAATTAGCCGCCAGTGTATCCACAAAATCCTCTAATAATATGGACTCTGGTGTCTCCTCATCAATCTGCTCAGTCACAACAAAACTGGTTCCAGAATTAGTTGCATCATTGGCACTGATATTATTACTAGAAGCACCGTCTTCGGTAACCACGCCTTCTTTATCTAAATCATCTATTGTGCCATTAACATTATTTTTGCCATTACAACCTATTAATGCCATCACTATAGTAAGCAGCATAACTGTTAAAACAATTAACCTGCCAACCACTCTATTTCTTGTTTTCATCAATAGTTATATCCTCATATATTTATGTTAACATAACTATTATACTGCTTTTTTTATTAATATACAAATTTCCTAGGGTGCCTAGCTCGTTTATACAGTATTCTGTACACTTCGCCTGTTTCGGCCTCGTATTCAACTCGAATATCAGTATCTAATACAAACACATATACTAATGTTTTTGTATTAACGTCATAGCCGAGATAATACTCAGCTACATCACCATTCCTATCACCAAATATATCCTCATTATTCTCTACGTAGCTCTTAAACCGCTCCACAAGCTCGCCAACACTATATTTTAATATCTTATTAAGCTTTTCTTTTTCATATTCGTGAACCGTAGGAGAAGCATTACTATTCGTGCTATCGAAAGGCACCAGCCTATACACTGTTTCCCCATTTAATTCATCTCTGTAAACCAGACCATCCGATGGAACAATTTCAAGTTGCTGCGTTTTCAAGCTTTGCGACTGGTCCACAGACTGCTTGGATGACATGCCGGTTACTACTGCGTATAATATAAACGGAACTACTAGCACTACCAAAACCGCAAAAACTACTTTTTTTGTTTTTTGTTCCCCGGCAGATATATCCACCTTACCTTGTACTGCCTCAACGTTCTCACGTATTCTCGCTTTCCCTGGCATAGTAGTATATATAAAATATTTTTGAAAAAAAGGATATATAAAGGCAGTAGGTACAGCCATTAATATACAACTCGAAAATCTAACTGCGGCTGGAACATATATACCTGCTCCTTCTTTGCAACTAAATGCACAATGATGTGACACCACATTAGATAATATTTTCATGGTTTCATACGCCATTGTTGTAAACTTAAATTCCATCCTGTTATACAGCATAGAGTCAAACCACTCATTCCAGTGCATTGATGCCAAAAACAAAGCTACTGCTGCGTATATGGGTCTGCACATAGGTGATATTACTCTCGTGTATATACCAAAATATCCATACCCTTCTATTTTGGCGCTTTCAATATAGCTTTCTGGTATATTTTTCATATACTCACGAAGAACAAATACATAAAAAGTATTCACCATTCTTGGAACAATATATACAGCAAAGGTATTGCGAAGATGCAAGAAATTATAAACCCAGACTCCAGGTATTAATCCAGGTTGAACCAGCATACCCACGAGCATAAATATTGTTAACTGTTTGCGGAAAACAAACTCTTTACGGCTAAGTATAAAAGCCAAAAGTGAGCTTCCAAACAAACCAGTAATAGTTCCTACTATTACTCGAAGAACGCTTACTTTTAAACCCGTTTGTATTACATCCCTTTCAAGAACAACACTATACGCCTTCCACGAAACATTAAAATCCACATTCACCGACTTAATAAGCATTATGAATATTGGTATAAAAACCAGCAAGCACATAATAGCCATTACCAGTCCATTGATGAATGGAAATATATCCACTCTTCGTTTCGGCATCAGTTTTCTACGATTTCTTTTTATAGCTTCTCTCCGAGCTCTTCTTTTTATTTTTACAGCAACCGTACTATTCATTTATCCCACCTAGTCCTAATGTCTTTATAAGATAAACAAATATCCCTGTTAATTCGTTACACTCTATTTAAATTTTCATAAAAAAACACAGCAGACTTTCATCTGCTGTGTTTTAATTTAAAGCTCCACTCGTGCTTGTTTTTTGTTAGTGAGCCATGAAGTCAAATATACTGAGCTGATTTGTATCAGGCAAGCCTTCCAATATACCAAGCTGAGTCAATTTATCGATAACAGACTGTCCGACCTTGGCCCTTTGCTTGATATCATCCTTACTGAGGAATGGACCATCCTTGGCCGCCTCTTCAAGCATAATAGCCGCACTCTTGCCAAGTCCATCAACTGCTGTGAATGAAGGCATTATCTGTCCATCTATTACCTGGAAATATGTGGCCTTTGCCCTGTACAAATCAAGTGGCATAAAGGTAAATCCTCTTGCGTACATTTCCTGAACAATACGCATATCCTTCATAAGACCTTCTTCCTTGGCAGTTTTCTTTTCCTTCATTTTACGAAGTGCATCAAGTTCCTGCTCCAGTACTGCTCTACCCATACACATCTTTTCGTAAGAAAATGACTTGGCTCGTATAGAATAGAATGCACAATAATACGCCAATGGATAATTAATCTTACAATATGCTACTCGCCACGCCATCATAACGTATGCCGCAGCATGTGCCTTAGGGAACATATACTCAATACGCTCACAGGACCAAATATACCAGTCCGGAACATTATGTGCTTTCATTTCTTCCTTCCAGTCAGGCCAGCTCTTCTCCTTACCCTTGGCAACCTTACCCTTACGTACGGCCTCCATAATATTAAAGCTAAGGGCAGGGTCAACACCCATACCTATAAGATAAGTCATAATATCATCTCGGGTACATA
>DCHQ01000051.1:6469-8555 GCA_002314855.1 Lachnospiraceae bacterium UBA1748 | reverse complement strand
ATGTTGACTGGGAAGTTGTTAATACCGGTGATGAACCTCTTCAGTTTTCTATAGGTGCTCATCCTGCATTTGCCTGTATTCTGGATGATACATCGTTAGTGTTTAAGAAGAATGGAATGGTAATTGGCAGCTTTGTTAATTCTGTATTTGGGAAAGGCCTTCTTACTGATGAAAAGATGACCATATCATTAGATGATGGATGTATGAAGCTTGATGCTCATTCATTTGATGGTGATGCTTATGTTATTGAGAATAATCAGGTTGATGAGATAGTTGTTCTTGATAAGAATGGTGAAGAGGTTATGTCTGTCTGCTTTGATTCACCTCTTGTAGGTGTTTGGTCTCCACCAGGTAAGAATGCACCATTTTTATGCATAGAGCCTTGGTATGGAAGAGCTGACAAAGAGGGGTTTGTAGGAGAGATTAGTACTAGAGAGTGGAACAATACTCTTGCACCAGGAGAAGTCTTTAAAGCAAATTATTCTATTTGTTTAAAATAAGCTAGAATATAATTTGAGCACGTCCTTGATGACAATTTAGTGTTATTAAGGGCGCGTTTTTTATATATAGCATAAAAATGTACTGTCAAAATGTACAAAAAAGCAATAGAATGCACGAGTTCTGTAGTATATAATATATATGTATTTGTGTGATTTTTTTGTAGCAAGGATGCTGTAACTAATCATTTATGGAAGAAAAGGTGTTTTATGGATAATACCAATAAAGAAATGAAAATAGAATCGCTTTTGTCTGTTTTGAGTAGCAACTATGAAGCAATATATTTTGTTGACTTTGATAATGACCTTATTGAGCCATATAGACAAAGTGAAAAAATCACAATGGCTATAGGTTCATTTATTGCGAAACAGCCTACTTTTAATGCAGCTTTTGGCGCGTATGTAGATACTTTACTTGATGGTGAAGAGCGCGAAAAAATGCGTAAAATTGCTGATAAAGATTATATTATGGAAAAACTTCGCGAAAGATCAGTTTTTTCATATGACTATAAATACGAGTATAATGGCAAGGTTGTGTACTATCGCTTTAAAATATCCAAGGTTGATGAAGGTGATGAAGTTCATCAGGCTGTGGCTGGTTTTGCTGATATTACATATGAAATTGAAAGTATGAATAGTCTTCGAGAAAAGGCAGCTATGATTAGTGCGCTCGAAATTGATGAACTAACAGGCCTTTACAATAAAGAATTCTTTTTTAAAAAGGCTGATAAATACATACTTGATCATCCTGATGAGGAATTACTTATATGGACATCTGATATTCAGGGTCTCAAGATTATTAATGAGAAATATGGTGAGGAAATGGGAGATACCATTCTTAAGATGGTCGCAGAAGGTATCAAAGCTACTAGACATTATATTCTCGGTGGTCGTATTGAGGGCGATAAGATATGTACATTATCCTTTAATGAAAATTTTAGTGTTGATGATGCCAATAACAGTCTGGAAAATGGCACCAATGCGATGTTCCCAATCCCTAATGTTGTAGTTAAACATGGTGTTTATCATGTTGTACATAATAATTCCACTTCGGCACAGGGCATGTATGATAGAGCTATGATTGCGCTTAATAGTATTAAGGATAATTATAGAAAGAATTATGCTGAATATGATGACGATATTCGTAAAGAACTATTGCTTAATAGACTTATTATGGAAAATGCCGAGATAGGTCTTGAGAAGGAGGAGTTTCATATTTATTTCCAGAAAAAGCATGATGCTATGACAGGCGAAGTAGTTGGCGCAGAGGCTCTTGTTAGATGGATTCATCCAGAGCTTGGCTTCCTTAGTCCTGGCATCTTTATTCCGCTTTTTGAAAAGAATGGATTCATTACTAAGATGGATTTTTATGTTTGGGAAAAGGTGTGTCAGGCGATTAAGCGCTGGACAGACAATGGAATAAAGGCTGTACCTGTGTCGATAAATGTGTCCAGAAGAGATTTTGATGATGTGGAATTGCCATATAAAATAATTGGTCTTGTTGACAAGTATGGTATTGATCATAAATTGATACATATCGAAGTTACAGAATCAGCATATTCAGATGATCCTAAGGTTATTATTGATGC
>DCHQ01000051.1:4211-6312 GCA_002314855.1 Lachnospiraceae bacterium UBA1748 | reverse complement strand
AAAAGCTTATTAAAGTTTTCTCTTCAGCTAGCTCAAATGATGCAATTAAAGACTGTTGCCGAAGGTGTTGAGACTGAGGAACAGGCAGCTAGAATAAGAGATCTTGGTGGTAATGTTATTCAGGGATATTTATTCTCAAAACCAATGAGTGAAAGTGATTTTGAGCAAGGACTAGTGTACTGCTAGGATTTGAAATTTATGTCTTAAATATATTAATTAGATATATATTACATTTAAAAAGAGGGTTACGAAAGTGAAGATATTTGCAGATCGAAATTCAGAGATTGATGAACGTGAAATTAAGCATATGGCTTTGTCACGAAAAATGGCAGCTGATTGTATAGTTCTTCTTGAAAATGATGGAGCACTTCCTGTTAGTTCAGGTAAAGTAGCACTTTATGGAACTGGCGCTCGTAAAACAATCAAAGGTGGAACCGGTTCAGGCGATGTGTATGTTCGTAGTGCTGTTAATATTGAACAGGGGCTCATTAATGCTGGTTTTGACGTTCTTAGCAAAAATTGGCTTGATAAGCAGGATGTTCATTATAGAAAGGTTAGTGATGAGTATTTTACATGGCTTGAGGCAGAGAGCAAGCGTGTAGGAAAGCCTGCTTTTACTGTTCAGTTTGATCATCCTTTTGCTGAACCAACTCCTGTACTTATCGTTGATGAGGATATTATTAAAGATACTGATACTGCCATTTATGTGATTTCACGTAATTCAGGTGAAGGATCTGACAGATTTAATGAACCAGGAGATTATTATCTTTTCGAAGAAGAAGAGATTAATATTAAAAAGATTGCATCAGAATATAAGAATACAATAGTAGTTCTTAATGTTGGCGGTGTTGTTGATATGAATGCCATTAAGAATATTGATGGCGTTAATAGTGTTGTTCTTATGAGCCAGCTTGGAAATACTGGCGGTGATGCACTTGCAGATGTACTTCTTGGTAAGGTTACTCCTTCTGGTAAAACTACTGATACATGGGCCAAGGATTACATGGACTATCCTTCATCAGCTAAGTTTAGTCATCTTGAAAGCGTTGATGATGAAATGTATGAAGATGGAGTCTTTGTAGGATATAGATATTTTGATAGTTTTGATGTAGAGCCAACTTATCCATTTGGATATGGATTATCATATACCAATTTTGAGATTGTAACAGAGAATGTAAGTGTTTCAGGTACAAAAGTTAACCTTGAGATATGTGTTAAAAATATTGGCAATAAGTATTCTGGTAAGGAAGTTGTTCAAGTATATTATCACAGTCCTGAAGGTGAAGTTACTAAGCCTTTTAAGGAACTTGCTGCATATAAAAAGACTGGTGTTATTGCACCAGGAGAGGTTGAGAAGGTGACTATTTCTTTTGATGCTAAGGATATGGCATCTTACAATGAAGAGAAGGCTGCCTGGGTATTAGATGGTGGCGATTACTGTATTCTTGTTGGAAATAGTTCTTTAGATGCAAAGCCTGTTAAGCTCTTAAACCTTGATAAGGAAGTGACAGTACTTGAGTGTAAAAATGTATTTCCTTTAGATAGAGAATTAAATGAAATAAAACCAGACAATAGAAAATTCATTAATATCAATGGTATAGAAACTATTTCTCTTGATTCGGCTGCTTTTATGGCGGAAAAGATAGCATACGCTGGTGAAAGACTAGAACTCATAAATTCAGTAGATGAAAAGATTACTATTGAAGATGTGAAGGCAGGAAAACGAACTGTAGAAGAGCTTGTTGCACAGCTTACAGTTGAAGAGATGGCTGAACTTTGTGTTGGCACAAGCCGAGTTGGAGAAGGTGGTGTAGTTGGTAACTTCTCATATATTGTACCTGGTGCTGCAGCTGATAGTTCGTCTATTATAAAAGAATCAAGAGGTGTTAAGAACTTTATTATGGCCGATGGACCTGCTGGTATTAGAATACAGCCTCATTTTAAAACTGATTTGGAGGGTAATATACTTCCAGGCGGTGAGATGTTTGGTGATCATATTGCTCCTTTTGATGATAAGTATGATGAGACTAATAGTATTGATTATTATCAGTACTGCACAGCAATTCCTATTGGCTGGGCTCTTGCAATGTCATGGGATGAA
>DCHQ01000051.1:0-4014 GCA_002314855.1 Lachnospiraceae bacterium UBA1748 | reverse complement strand
CGAGGAACAACTATTAAGCATTTCGCAGCTAATAATCAGGAGGATAACAGATATTTTGTTAATGCTCATGTAAGTGAAAGAGCAATGCGTGAGATATATCTTAAAGGATTTGAGATCACTGTTAAGGAATCGGCTCCTGCCTCTATTATGACATCATATAATCTTCTTAATGGTATACATACAGCTAATAGTTATGATCTTATTCAGTCTGTATGTCGTGATGAATGGAAATATGATGGAGTTATAATGACTGACTGGTTCACTTCAGTTGATGTTCCTTGGATTACTGATAAGTATGAAGCTAAGTATCCAATATCTGCATCAACAGGTTGCATATATGCTGGTAATGATCTTCAAATGCCGGGCTGCGGTAAGAATGTAACAGATATTATTGAGGCAGTTAATGAAAATAAAGAGATAGATGGATATAAAATTACTAAGGCTGATCTTCAGTTCTGTACCTGCAATATCATTAAAGCAATAGCTAAAATGGATTAATAACTACGATATAAAGGTTTACGTAATTAAATTTTGATAGACATTTGAATCAAGATAGTGTATCATCTCCTTGTAAACAACAAAATGTTGCGTGGCAACAAATTAAAACATTTATAGGGAGAGAACAATAATGAGTACAAAAGTAACAGCAATTTTATCTTATTTCGGACTTATCTTTTGGGTAGTTGCATTTGTAGCAGGTGATAAGGAAGGCGCTAAGTTCTGGCTTAATCAGTCACTTGTGCTTACACTTTGTAGCGTTGCAATGAGTATCATAGCTGCTATTCCAATCGTTGGTTGGATCGTAGGCGGTATAGGTAGCATTGCAGTATTAGTATTCTGGGTAATGGGTCTTATCTGCGCTATTCAGGAAGAGGAGAAGCCACTTCCACTTATCGGCGGTATCGAAATCTTAAAGTAATTTGCACAAATTAGAATGTTGAATTTCTAACAAAAAGGACTATGTATATAGTCCTTTTTTTGTTATAATTTCATAAAAGGGTGTAGGGTATTGTATGAGAAAAAGAATTGCATTATTGACCTCTCAGGTTGAGGAAAAGTACATCAAAGATTTTACGGAAGGCTTTATGAGAAAGTCTTTTTCGTATGATTATGATGTTTGTGTGTTTTCTTGCTTTGATAAAGAGCCTGATACCACTTTGAAAGAAGTTAGCGAAGCTAATATATTCAATTTAATAAACTGGCAGGAGTTTGATGCATTTGTTGTAACTCCTGATGTATTGTCAGCAACAGGTCTTATGACGTCCATTGAAGAAAAATTACTTATTCATGCAGGGCGCAAGCCTGTTCTTTTTGTTGATCAGAAAAGTGATTACTTTCCTTTTGTCGCAATGAATCAGAATGATTCGCTAGATGGGTTGGTGGATCATATGGTTGATGGGCATGGATATAAGGATATTATATATATAAGTGGCCCTATGACTCATATATATGCTCAGCAGCGACTTCATAGTTTTAAGGAAAGTATGAAGAGGCATAACATCGAAATTCAGGATGATCGTATTTACTATGGTAATTACTGGTATGATGGCGGCATAGATGTTGTTGAAGATGTTTTTAGTTCTGGTAAAAAGTTACCTGATGCTTTTATGTGCGCCAATGATTTTATGGCACTAGGTGTATGTGAAGCATTAATTAAAAGAGGTATTGAAGTTCCAGGTCAGGTTGCGGTGACTGGTTTTGATTCTGCGATGGAAGCTCGTGATTGTCCAATACCTATTACGTCAGTGTATATTCCTTTTGATGAGTATGGTGAATATGTTGGAGATTATATTCATAATATGATAGAAGGCAAAGAGACCGAAGCGTACAATTTCTACTGGGAAATATTTGAAGGAGAGAGCTGTGGCTGCTTACCACAGATTAAGCTAGAAGAGAAAAATAAAAAATATAACTGGAATTCGTATAAGAATTATCATTCGGTATATTCAAGATTTAGTGGATTTACAGAATCAATTATGTTACAGGACAGCTTTAGATCGCTTGTTTCTGCAATGCGAGATTACAGTTTCCAGATAAGGGAATTTGATTCGTTTGTTCTTTGTCTTAATGATGTATGGTCCAATGAAGTTATTGACATTGATGAAGTTGAAATTAAGCATGGATATACTGAAAGAATATGCCCGGTACTTATATGTACATCGGATGAAATTGGCTCGGATACCATTAATTATGGAATAAAGTTTGACAGAAAAGAGATGTTACCTCTTCTTTATGAGGAATGTGATTATCCACGAGGGTTTATTTTTTCTCCTGTATATTATGATGATGTTACATTCGGTTATGCTGTAATTAGCTATGGAAAAGAAGCTAAATGCTATGATGAAGAGTACTCTTCGTGGATGCATACAATAATGCTTGGTATTGAGAATTATAGACGTACAGCCAAGCTTATTAGAGCTAAAGAGCAGGCTGAAGAGATTCAGGATAATGATATTGCAACAGGTATGTTTAACTATAATGGATTTATTAAACATGCCAGACCGGTGATTGGATACGCAAGTCAAAGAGGTTATTATCATACTGTTCTTGCTATAGAAATTGAAGGTATTGATGAGATAAATAGTAAGTATGGTCGTAAGGATGGTGAAAATCTTATTCATGATTTCGCTTTCTTAGTATATGGATCAACTGATGAAGGTGCACTTTGCTGTCGTCTTGATAGTGATGTATTCGTTATAGCTGAAGTGACTCCTGAGAATAATGATATGAAAGCTCTTGTGGTTCTAGAAAGATTGAAGGAGAAGATTGCTGATTATAATAAAACCTCAGAGCACAAGATTAAAATATATTTTGGAATCGCTACTCGTGGAGCAGAGGCTCTTGCTCATATAGAGGATCTTGTTAGTGAAGCTGTTAATCAGAAGAATGGTAATAAGGCCAAGGAGATAAAGATGCGCAATCTTAATCTGAATGATGATGAGATTGCGAAGCTTGAAATTGTCAAAAAGATTCTTGATGAGAATCTATTTGATTACCACTTCCAGCCTATAGTTAGTGCTAAGGATGGATCAATATATGCATATGAAGCTCTTATGAGACCTAGAGTTGAGCCATTTATATCACCATTAGATGTCCTGAAATGTGCTGAGCATTTGGATAGACTATATGATGTCGAAAAAGCAACGTTCTTAAATGTTCTTAGTAGAGCAAGTGAAGAATCGGATAAATTTGACCAGAGAAAGATTTTCGTTAATAGTATCCCTGGGGCTAACCTTAGTCTGGAAGATTCAAAGGCTATATTAGAAGAGTTAAAGAAGCTTGGTGGAAAGGTTGTTGTTGAGCTTACAGAGCAGGCAGAAGCATCCGATGATGAGCTTAATGCTATGAAGAAAAACTTTATTGGAATGGGTGTTGAGACAGCAGTCGATGATTATGGAACTGGATATTCCAATATTGTTAATCTACTTAGATACATGCCTAATTATGTTAAGATTGACAGAATGCTGTTATCAAATATCCAGAATAATCCTCAGAAGGTTCATTTTGTAAAAGATATTGTTGCTTTTGCTAAGGAAAATAAATTCAAGGTTCTTGCCGAGGGTGTTGAGACCAAGGAAGAGCTTGAGACAGTTATTAGACTTGGTGTTGATTTAATACAGGGATATTACACTTCTAGACCAAAAGCTGATATAATTGATAACATTGAAGAGGAAATACAAACTCAAATCATACAGTTTAATAGAGCTGTATAAGATATAAGTTATAAAAAAGCTAGTACTTAAGCCTTTTTGGACAATTAAAAATGTTCAAAAGGGCTTGAACTATGTTTGGGAGCATGTTATAATGCCGAGGTATGCGTAAAAAGCACGCATGTGTATAAGTGCTTGGTGCCGCTCGCTCGCGGTTTTGTACTTTTAAGCATGTGGAAGTATGCGGGTTAATAACCGTAAATTTAAAACCAATTTATTAATGGAGGAACAAAAATGAGCGTTATTTCAATGAAGCAGTTACTTGAAGCAGGTGTACATTTTGGACACCAGACAAGAAGATGGA
>DCHQ01000022.1 GCA_002314855.1 Lachnospiraceae bacterium UBA1748 | reverse complement strand
AATTTCTAAAGATAGTAATTGTTTGTCCTTCTGCTCAGCCTGTTCCTTAAGTGATAAAATTAACTCCTCTGATACTTTATTTAAATTGTCTGTCATAACTCTTTCTCCTTTCAACAGATCATTGACATTAATTGAAAGTAGTTCACAAAGATCTATCATTATAGAAGAATCTGGAAGAGATTTTCCTGTTTCCCATTTAGATACAGCACGATCGGTGATACCAAGCTGCTCGGCCAATGCCGCCTGAGTAAGTCCCTTCTCTTTTCTACATGCTGCAATAAACTTTCCTATCTTTTCCTGATCCATCATGTTGATGTCCTCCTCATGTTTCTTTCTGAGATTAATCTACAATTTTCCCGTTAAAAAGAACACGAACTGTTGGTTGAATCCCGCATATTTACTGGACTCCACCAACAGTTGAGTTACATTTTATCCTTATTTAATATCCATTCTCGCAATTATTCATCAGTTCCAGAATCGACTTTATTATCCCTGATAATCTTTCCATTTTCAAGCTCAATGACTCTATCTCCGAAAGATGCACAGTGCTCAGAATGTGTTACCTGAAGAATAGTAATATTCTTTTCCTTGTTTATCTTTCTAAATAACTGCATTATTTCTTCTGTAGAACTACTATCTAGATTACCTGTTGGCTCATCTGCTAGTAAGATTTCTGGCTCTCCTAATATGGCTCTTGCAATAGCAACTCTCTGCTGCTGTCCACCTGATAACTGTCTTGGAAGAGATTTTCTCTTCTCTGTAAGTCCTGTAAGCTCTAATATCTCATCTAATCTTTTCTTGGCATCTGCTGTATTCTTCTTTGACATCTTAATAGGAAGCATAATGTTATCTTCTACAGTAAGATTCTGAACTAAATTATAGAACTGGAATACAAATCCTATATTATCTAATCGAAGCTTAGAAAGCTCCTTCTCCTTCTTCTTAGCAATATCTTCATCATTAATCTTTATCTCGCCTTCAAATTCTCTATCAAGACCGCCTATAAGATAAAGCATTGTTGATTTACCGCTACCAGACGCTCCCATGAGTGACACAAATTCACCTTTTTCAACCGAAAAGCTTGCTCCTTTTAATATTTCTGCGTATGACTCGCCCTTACCAAATGATTTTTTAACTTCTTTTACTTCTATTATACTCATTTATATTTCCACCTTTGTTATCTAATTCTAGTATTTTATATTATTCGTATTTAAGTTCTTCTGCTATCTTCATCTTCTTAAGTAAGCGTAATGGTCTAAGACTTGTAATTACCATGATAAATATCAGTATTACAGTTATAAGAAGACACTGAGTTACCCCTATTCCAACTGGAAGCGACATTGTAAGAGCAACTGTAGTTCTTCTTATTAATAATGAAAGAACCACACCAACTATCATTCCTATCAGAACACTGCTACCTATTGATAAAAGCGTTTCCTGGAAAATAAGTCTTGTAATCTGTTTACGAGACATACTAGTAGAATACATAACTGCATACTCTCTTCTTCGGGCCTCAAATCCAAGGACCTGATTTCCTGACAAACCTATTACCGAAAGAAGCACGCCAAATCCAATGGCAACATAGACAGCCATTTTTACCCCCGCTGCATCCGCAGCCATCTCATCCATATATTCTGGCATTGTATAAAATATAAAAGACTGATCAAGCGAATGTTTATCAATTACTTCCTTAACTGATTCCATATATTCTGGGGAATCAAGTCTGATAAGTATTCCTGAAATAGTATCATGATACATATCTACAAATAAGTCCTCGGAAATAATAATCACAGGAATTGATTCATACAATGATGTATCTGACAATCCTACAATCTTAAGTTCCTTTGTTACAGGGAACAAATAATATTCTTTGAACTTCACTTCTATGGTATCTCCAACATTAAGACCAAGCTTCTTGGCCATAGTTGTACAAATCACACACTCATCATTGGCAAGACTTTCTGGTAAATCTGGAAAGCCCTTAAACATATCACTATCAGTAAATGCATTAACATCTATGGCGCCTTCTGTCTTCACTCCATTAATATATAATGTCTCATAATTAGAACGCATATACACTACTTCTTCTACACCATCTAGGTCTTCAATGTATGTAAAATGATCTGTATCATCTGAAGCACCCACAGCGATGATGTCAGCATCATACGAAACTTCATCGGCTATAGCTAATAAACCATTGGATGTAGCCACTATGGCAATGGCCAATGCCGAAACAGTGAGACACAGAATACTGTTAGATATGGTACTTTTCTTGGTGCCCATCTCTTTTGCTGCCAACTCGGCAATAGGCATATTAACCTTCTCAAAAAAAACAGATAACAACCTTGATATCTCCCTGAATGCCACTGGCATAATGAGAGACACTCCGACAACTATCAAAATGATACTAAGAATCAATGTACCAGCGTTGTTTAAAACGACCATTACAGCTGCAAGACCAAGAAGCACTGCTCCGCCAATTGTTCTCTTTTTTGAAAATCTATAATCTGTATCCTTGTTACCAAAAATAATATCTCTTATAGCTGTCTTCACAGCTTTGGAAAGTTCTATGACAGGCACAAAGCACTCTACAACAATGGCGCCAATTAGAACTACCACATTTACCCAAGGCTGAAGTGGCGTGATAGGAAGACTACCTTCTGTAGTAGTAAACATACTACCAAGTATCCCCGGACGTATACTTCCATAGAAAAAAGTTCCTAAAACAAAACCAATTAATCCATATGCTACATTCTCTATTAATAGAAGAAACGTTGTAAGCTTCTGCGAAATTCCAAGACTCCTGAGTGTTCCTATAACAGCCATCCTCTCACTTACAATTTTCTCTGATAAAGAGACTGTTACGAATATTACCATAAGAAATGTAACAACAAAAAGCACCGAGAATACTGCCACCATCTGATTAGTAGCCTGCTTTATATCATCATTACCTCTCACTCTGATAACTGTGATATCAGGATAGTTGTCCTCGAGATAATCACAAAAAGTATTAACCTCTGAATCATCATCAAGATCAGCCAATAGAGAATAACTTTTGATTTCATCTTTCTTAAGAAGCTTCTTTATCTGACTCTCATTAACTACAGCTGAGTACTCATTTTTCTTAATAAAAACACCTGACTCATCAAGTATTATCTTGACAATATAATCAGTGTACTCACCATCCACGTCGTATACACTAACTGTATCGCCAACCTCATAGCCAAACTTCTCTGCATAGCTTGAACTAATAGCAATATCTTCATCTGATAGTTCAAATTCAGTCTTAAAAACTGACATCTTACATGCAGACTCGATGTCGAGTCCGAAAATCGTAAGTGGCTGTACATATTCGTAACTGTACTGCTCTGGATCTCTAGTAGCGATCTTATTAGTAGTTGCATTTAAATCCAAATATGTAGCTGATGGAAGTTCGTCAAATATTGACTTATCAATAGCCCTGTTACTATCCAGCTCCACATCAACTGTTCCAAGCATATCAGCGGTATATGCTACAAATATATTCTCTATAGAAGTGCTCATATCCAGTGTGAGATATGCTGTTATACAAGTAACAGTCACACATAGGATAAGCACCAAAGAACGAAACGGATTTTTAAATATATTTTTTAATGTATGTTTAGCAATAATATTCATGTCTTATATTTCCTAAATTTCTAGTTTCTTATAT
>DCHQ01000059.1:483-5467 GCA_002314855.1 Lachnospiraceae bacterium UBA1748 | reverse complement strand
ACATACTTAGGTGATGAAGAAAGATACTCATTACCTCTTACTACGTGTGTAATATTCATGGTATGGTCATCAATTACATTAGCAAAGTTATATGTTGGGTATCCATCAGACTTGATAAGAATCATGTCATCAAGCTCACTGTTCTCAACTGTAATATCTCCGTATAACTCATCATGGAAGGTAGTTGTACCCTCGTTTGGAATATTCTGTCTGATAACAAAAGGCTTGCCACTTGCAAGATTAGCCTCTATCTCTTCCTTTGATAATGAAAGACAGTGCTTATCATATACTGTGATTTCCTTGTCATCAGCACCTTCAACAGACTGCTTAAGAGAAGCAAGACGCTCCTTATCACAGAAACAGTAATATGCCTCACCCTTATCAATAAGCTCCTTGGCATACTGCATATATATACCTGTCTTCATACGCTCACTCTGAACATAAGGGCCATATCCGCCGTCCTTATCAGGACCTTCATCGTGAATTAATCCTGTCTTCTCAAGTGTTCTATAAATAATTTCTGTAGCACCTTCTACATATCTCTCCTGGTCTGTATCCTCGATACGAAGCATAAATGAACCACCATCATGCTTAGCTACAAGGAACTCGTAAAGAGCTGATCTTAAGTTTCCTACATGCATCTTTCCTGTTGGACTTGGTGCGTATCTTGTTCTAATCTTTGTCATTTTTTCTATCTCCATTAATTAATATTTTAAGCAGTTCTTCTGGAATACCAGAAATAGATACCTGCAAATATAAGACCAAAAGGTATAAATACTATGATAATCAGTGAAATTATATTAACAAATAATTCATTGATAAGTATTGTATCATAGCCATACTTCTTAACTGGTACAAGGCTGTCATCAGTAGTACCGTTAAGCTCATTAAGACAGTTGATGAACAGCTGCTGGTTATTACCATTGGCTGCACTATCGACCTCATCCATAAGGAAGTAATCCGATGTAAATACTGCAATCTTGCTTACACGATCAGAATACTGTTTCTCAGCCATAACACCAAGTGCGTAGCTGGCAGTATCATAATCATTAACCTCTGTATTACCTGTTATATCTGTAAGAGCATAAGCGTTCTCTGTAGTACGAAGAAGTATCTGAACTGTAGCATCAGCATTAGCTTCATTAATAAGCATACCCTTACAATATGGCATATACACATAATCATTACGCATATATGAGTAAATACCCTTAGTTAAATCAGTATCCATAATCTCAGGAAGTAAATAATACTGCTGAGAATTGTAGAAACTTGTACCCTGTTCCATAACTAAGCCTGGATGAATACTAATGTTATAAGGCTCAAGTATACTGTAGAAATTAGTAAGCTCATCACTATCCGAGTAAGCCACTATAAACATGGCATTACCACCATTACGAAGGTATGAAACAATCTTACTCTTCTCACTATCTGAATAGTCTTTCAGTGGTCCAAGTATAAAAACACTTGATGCATCAGCTGGAATAGTATCGTAAGTAAGAAGGTTAATGGTTTCAAGCTCAATATTCATCTTCTCAAGCTTGGCTTCAAGACCAGAAAGCCCATTATCAAACTGCATTTCATTATGACCAGTAATACAGTATACCTTTGGATTCTGGTTACGAGACACATTACGCAATGCTCCGATTACACGTCCCTCACCATCGTATCCTGTTACCTTGTAACTTGTAACAACGTACTGAGCAGCATCAGCATCATACTCATATTCATATGTTGTCTCGTAGCAATCATAATAATTGATTACCTTGGACTTATCACCACATACAACAATAATACTGTTATCTGTTGGATTAGCCTCTGTATATGCACTGTAGAAATATGGATTCTCAGTTGGTGACACCATCTGGTAGGTCACTTTTCTGGAATAATCATCCATAGATCTAAGCGTATTCTCTACCACATCATCTTTGGTGTTAGTATCCGCAAGAAGATATAGATATACGTGAGTTTCAAGCTCATCAAGAATCTTCTTACTTTCATCACTAAGTGAATATACTTTGTTATAAGTAATATCCCTGGTAGTCGATGACTCTGGGATCATATTTACTGCAACATTAACTGCAATAATAACGATTATAAGTACTGCCACACTTGATATGCTTGCGATAGCACTCACAATACCCTTACTTCCAACATTCCATCTACGCTTATCTATAACAAATATTGCCAGAACCAGAGCTATGGCAATTATTGAAAGATAATACAGTATGCCAGGTAATGATAATGTTCCTTTGAAAAAGTTATTGAGTGACCATGTCAAATCAAAAGCACTGAGTATTCTTGTAAGCATATTACCTGTAACACTGATCAGGTTACAGATACCAGGTACCATTATTCCCACTAATAATGAGAAAAATGAAAGAACTGCTGCGATAATCTGATTCTCTGTAAGACAGGAAATCAACATACCAATGGCTATACATGCTGCACCGAAAAGGAAAAATCCAACAAGTGCAAGGTTGTTTTCTCCAATAGGTACTTCTCCATAAAACATTTGAAAAACAGGATAAATACCAATAATAGCTACTACTACTGCATATACTGTAAGTAATGCCAGATATTTACCAAGTACTATCTTCCATATAGCAACAGGAGCTGTATATAACAGCTGATCTGTTTTCTGCCTCATCTCCTCGGCAAAAGAACGCATTGTAAGTACTGGAATGGAAAATAATACAATAAGCATAATTCCATTAAGCACATAATTAATATATGGAAGTCCTGAAAGCATTCCATAGAATCTAAAATACCAGCCAGCAAAGAACAGGTTGGCAGCAACAAATAGCCAGCCTAACATGGAGGTAAAAAATCCTCGAAGCTCTTTTTTATAAATAGCTCTCATTATTCACCATCCTCCTCTTCCAGTTCATCATCATCTGGAGTGATGCCTTCCTTTTGAAGGAGTTCTTTATAATAGCTTTCGCTAGTAAGCTTAAGATATACATCCTCAAGTGATACATAACTAACATTAAGCTCAAGTATAGTAAGTCCAGCCTCCTGGCATTTTACTGAAACACTTTCACGAATATCAGCATGACGCTTAGCCATAACTCTAAGCTTAACCTGACCATCCTGCTCACTTTCAATCTTATATGTATTAATATCCTCAATACCTGATAAAGCATTTTCTGCACTGGACGCATTGCCTTTTACAACTAAGGTGAAGGTCTGAACTTCATTGTTCTCCTTAACTAGCTGGTCTGGCTCGGCACTGGCAACTACTCTACCGTGAGAAATAACTATAATACGATCACATACAGCTTCAATCTCGCTTAATATATGTGAACTAAGGATAACAGTGTGATTCTCCTTAAGTTCTCTAATTAAATCTCTTATCTCAACTATCTGCTTAGGATCAAGACCAACAGTTGGCTCGTCTAAAATAAGAATCTCAGGATCACCAATAAGTGCCTGTGCAAGACCTACTCTCTGCTTGTATCCCTTGGATAAATACTTAATAACTCTGGTCTTAACACCTTCAAGACCCGCTTTTTCAATGACTCTGTTTACTTCATCAGCTCTTTGGAACTTAAGAATTCCCTTAAGCTCTGCTGCAAAGCTTAAAAACTCAAGAACTGTCATATCTGGATAAATAGGTGGTATTTCAGGAAGATATCCAATCATTTTCTTTGCCTTGATTGGCTCCTTCTGCATACTAACGCCATTAATCTCTACAGTTCCACTATTCGGTGCGAGATAACCAGTTATCATGTTCATGGTTGTACTTTTTCCAGCACCATTAGGTCCGAGGAATCCACATATACAGCCCTTATCAATTGAAAATGTCACATCCTTAGCTGCGATATGATCACCATATACTTTTGTTAAATGAGAGACCTGAATCAAGTCTTTGCCTCCTTAAATACACGTAAGTTCTGTAGCTCACTGATTCCACTTATTAATTCATAAGCATCCGGATAATCTTTCTTAATTCTATTAACTATCCTCGAGCAGAACTTCTGTTTTTCTTCGTCGTTATACTTTAATATATTTTTATGTCCCCATACGTGAGTAAAGTATTCCTGGTACCCTATATTCTCACCTACATCAAACATTGTTTTAATTGATTTATTATATTTTGCTGCCAAAATAGGTAGTAATCTTTGTTCCGCAAATACCATATGCTTCAAATTCTCATTGGACTCATCTGTATGGTACATAAAGTCTATGGCTTTATCTGCATATTTATGAATAAAATCTATGTCTTTTATATATAAAAGAGCTGTGTTAAGTGGTAAAGCATCCCATTCATAATCTTCTGGGAATTCGTAGCCATTCTTAAACTTAAAATACTCTTTTTCCGGATACACCTCTGGTCTTATATGCTCCCTATGTATGCCATAAACATCGGAGTCACCAATTAAATCATCGATATTTTTCCATACGATTAAATCAAGATCGACCATCACCATCGGTCTTGTTAATTTACTAAGAGCAAATAATTTACCAGCAGCCCAAAAGACCTTAGGATTAATGGCTTCATCAACTTCTAACCCAAGTACCCTGTCTTCGAAAAGCTTAATAATACCCTTTTTATCAAGATACTCTCTTGCTGTATCATCACATATAAGATACGCATCGCCGTTATGCTTTTGCCACTCCAGTACTGATAATACAAATGTCAGTATCTCATAATCAGACATTTCATACTGCTCATTTTGATGAGAGCGCCTAAAAGGCCCTGTCCATATTGAATAGAAACCGTCCATGTAACCCCACTACCTGTTAATTATATTAAATTGAGGCCGTAACCAAGATAGCCTATACCATAAACATCCTTGTAAAAGCTTGGCATGCTAAACTCTTCAGGTTTAAGACTCGTTTTAAATGGCAATGTACTCGCATAAAAGCTTGTACTGCTATCAACTGCATATTTAAAATCGCCTAAGCTAAAGCTACCGAGATCAAAACTACCGTGGTTAAAGCTTCCAAGGTTAAAGCTACCCAAATTGAAGCTACCCAAATT
>DCHQ01000059.1:0-425 GCA_002314855.1 Lachnospiraceae bacterium UBA1748 | reverse complement strand
GGTTAAAGCTACTCAGATTAAAACTACTAAGGCTAAAGCTTCCTAGGTTAAAACTACTCAGGTTAAAACTACTCAGGTTAAAACTACTCAGGTTAAAGCTTCCTAGGTTAAAGCTTCCTAGATTAAAGCTACTCAGGTTAAAACTGCCGAGATTAAAACTACTGAGGCTAAAGCTTCCTAGGTTAAAGCCTTCCAAGTTAAAACTTCCAAGATTAAAACTTCCAAGGTTAAAACTTCCAAGGTTAAAACTTCCTGTCGCTTCGCAGCCAGCTTCGCTTTTACTTTCAAAAATATCAGCAGGCTTATTGTCTGTCATATTTTGGAAGCATATACCATCTGGTCTTGCCACACTCATTCCTATATAGGAAACCTGATAAGTTGAATCAGCATCAGCAAGGTGCATATAAGGTATCGTCACCTTACCT
>DCHQ01000040.1:742-3091 GCA_002314855.1 Lachnospiraceae bacterium UBA1748 | reverse complement strand
CCATGCACCACGGTTAGGAATAACCTGAGAAGAGAATAATCTTGTACCGATCTTGTCATGTGTTATATCAAAATAAATACCAGGTGAACGAACCAACTGGCTGACAATAACTCGCTCTGCACCGTTAATAACGAATGTACCTGTTTCAGTCATTAATGGGAAGTTACCCATGAAGATGCCGCTTGCTTCATTGATTTCATCGGTATCCTGATTGTATAGACGAACCTTAACCTTGAGTGGTGCTTCATAAGTAAGATCTCTTTCCTTGCACTCCTCAATGTTATGCTTAATCTCGTCAGTTGCTAACTTGAAGTCTACGAACTCAAGTCTGAGATGTCCGCCGTGGTCTGTAATAGGAGATATATCATCAAAAGCTTCCTTAAGACCTTCCTCCAAGAACCACTTGTAGGAATTCTTCTGAACTTCGATGAGGTTTGGCATCTCCAAAACCTCTTTCTGGCGAGCATAACTCATACGCATGCTGTTGCCGTTTACAATAGGACGAATTCTGTTTTTTTCCATGTTGACATTTCACCCCGTTCAAAATATTTGTACACTATATTGCATATGCTTTTTCGCACATAAAAAAAGCATAGCACACCACAATGGTGCACTATACATAGTATCATAGTAACTGTCACTAGTCAACACGTATTTTATTGTACATTTTTGATGAAAATATAAAGAAAAAAAGAATGGGCTGTAGTAATTAACCACAGCCCAATAGATTTTATTTGGTTTAAATTACTTAAGAGTAACCTTAGCGCCAACTTCCTCAAGCTGCTTCTTGATAGCTTCAGCATCTTCCTTAGAAGCCTGCTCCTTGATTACCTTTGGAGCGCTCTCAACGAGTTCCTTTGACTCCTTAAGACCAAGAGATGTGATACCACGAACAACCTTGATAACATCCATCTTCTTCTCACCGATCTCTGTAAGCTCTACATCGAACTCTGTCTTCTCTTCTGCTGCTGCACCTGCTGCAGGACCTGCTGCTACAACAACACCAGCTGCTGCTGAAACACCGAACTCCTCTTCACATGCCTTAACTAAATCGTTAAGCTCTAATACTGATAAACCCTTGATAACTTCAATAATTTCCTGAGTTGTCATTTTTAATTCCTCCTAAAATGATAATGAATAATTTCTAATTAAATCAAGCACAATATAAATTATGCTTCCTGCTTCTCTGCAACCTGCTTGATAACACGTGCAAAGTTTGTAATTGGTGACTGTAAAGAACCAAGTAACTTTGAAAGTAACTCGTCTCTTGAAGGGATAGTAGCGATATTCTCCATACCCTTAGCGTCATATAATGTTCCTTCAACAACACCACCCTTGATCTCAAGCTTTGGAGCTGTCTTAGCGAACTTAGCGATCTCTCTAGCTGGAGCTGTAGCATCTGTCTTAGAAATAGCGATTGCGCTTGGTCCCTCTAAGAACTCACCGAGCTGTGCAAAATCAGTACCTTCAAATGCACGAACCATCATTGTGTTCTTGTATACCTTGTAAGTAACACCAGCTTCACGAAGGCTCTTACGAAGTGCTGTATCCTGCTCAACTGTAAGACCACGATAATCAACTAATACTACTGATGCAGCATCCTTAACAGCTTCAGAAATCTCTGCAACTACTGGCTGCTTAAGTTCTACCTTTGCCATTTTATTACCTCCTTATAGATTTTGTGCCGATTAGGAAGTTTATATAAAATATAAAACCCTCCGGTATACCGAAGGGGAACTAAAAGTCATATCTAAAACTTTTCCTTTTCCTCGGTAGGATTTACGCTTTATAGCACCTACTGTCTTCGGCATGGTCATTCGACCTTTGCTAGAATATCATCTATTAAATGATATGTCAAGCATATATATTAACTTTCCAAACCATTATCCTGGTTTGGAAAGTCATATATTAAATTGTTCTATCAAAGCCCACTTTCCAAGACAACCTGCTTTCAGTTTTCACTGAAGGCTCATCATGTTTTCCAGCTGACTTTTATAGCAGTTCATTAATACTTAGCTGTGCTCACGCGTACGCCAGGTCCCATTGTTGTAGCAAGTGTCATGCTTCTTAAATACTGACCCTTAAGTGTGCTTGGCTTAGCCTTAACGATAGCATCCATAAGTGCGCCAAGGTTATCAGCAAGCTGCTCTTCTGTGAAAGAAGCCTTACCGATTGGGCAGTGGATGATATTGCTCTTATCAAGACGGTACTCAATCTTACCAGCCTTAATATCATTAACAGCCTTAGTAACATCCATTGTTACTGTACCAGCCTTAGGGTTTGGCATAAGACCCTTAGGTCCAAGTACCTTACCAAGACGTCCTACAACACCCATCATATCAGGTGTAG
>DCHQ01000040.1:0-726 GCA_002314855.1 Lachnospiraceae bacterium UBA1748 | reverse complement strand
GTGTAGCAACTACTACGTCGAAATCGAACCAACCATCGTTCTGGATCTTTGGAATAAGTTCCTCACCACCAACGAAATCAGCGCCAGCTGCCTGAGCCTCGTCAAGCTTTGGTCCCTTAGCGAATACAAGTACCTTAACAGTCTTACCTGTACCGTGAGGAAGAACAACAGCTCCTCTGATCTGCTGCTCAGCGTGACGTCCATCACAACCAGTCTTGATGTGAACTTCTACAGTCTCATCAAACTTAGCTGTAGCTGTCTTCTTAACTAAAGAAACAGCTTCTGGAGCCTCATAATATGTTGCGCGGTCGAATTCCTTCATAGCCGCATTGTATTTCTTACCATGTTTCATTACGTAATCCTCCTTGTGGTTTTAGCGAATTAAATCTTCCACTTTTAACAATTAATCTTCTACTACTACACCCATACTTCTACAAGTACCAGCGATCATAGACATAGCTGCTTCAAGTGATGCTGCATTTAAATCTGGCATCTTAGTTTCAGCGATTTCCTGAACCTTAGCCTTAGAGATTGTAGCAACCTTTGTCTTGTTAGGAACACCTGAACCTGACTTAATGTTACAAGCCTTCTTAATAAGAACTGCAGCAGGTGGAGTCTTTGTAATAAAACTAAAGCTTCTGTCTGCATATACTGTGATTACAACAGGGATGATTAAGTCACCCTTATCTGCTGTCTTTGCGTTGAACTGCTTTGTAAACTCAACGA
>DCHQ01000019.1 GCA_002314855.1 Lachnospiraceae bacterium UBA1748 | reverse complement strand
TTGGTACAAAGAAGCAGGCACAGGAAGCTGTTAAGACAGAGGCTGAGCGTTGTGGTATGTACTTCGTAAACGAGAGATGGCTTGGTGGTATGCTTACAAACTTCAAGACTATCCAGACAAGAATCAAGAGACTTAAGGCTATCGAGAAGATGAGCCAGGATGGTACTTTTGATGTACTTCCTAAGAAGGAAGTAGCTATCCTTCAGAAGGAGTGGGATAAGCTTGAGAAGAACATCGGTGGTATTAAGGAAATGGATAGAATTCCTGATGCAATCTTTATCGTAGATCCTAAGAAGGAAAAGATCTGTGTACAGGAAGCTCACTCACTTGGTATTACACTTATCGGTATCGCTGATACAAACTGTGATCCAGATGAACTTGATTACGTTATCCCAGGTAACGATGATGCAATCCGTGCAGTTAAGCTTATCGTATCTAAGATGGCTGACGCTATCATCGAAGCTAACCAGGGTGAGACAGTTTCTGAGGTTGAGGCTGAAAGCGCAGCAGCAGACGCTGAATAAAGCATTTCGCAGAAATGCGCTACTTATAGAACACGAAGTGGTCTATAAGGTATGATATAAAGATGATTTACTTACAGAGTACATAGTGCTCTGTAAGTTTTCTTAATAAGACATTTTCGATAGGAGGATATAATAATGGCAAATATAACAGCAGCTATGGTTAAAGAGCTTAGAGAGTCAACAGGCGCTGGTATGATGGAGTGTAAGAAGGCTCTTACAGAAACAGATGGTGATATGGATGCAGCAGTTGAAGTATTAAAGAAGTCTGGTGCTGCTAAGGCAGTTAAGAAGGCTTCAAGAATCGCAGCAGAAGGTATCACAAGAGTAGCAGCTTCTGGTAACACAGCAGTAGTTGTAGAAGTTAACTCTGAGACAGACTTCGTTGCCAAGAATGAAGTATTCCAGTCATTTGTTCAGGAAGTAGCTGATAAGGCACTTGCTTCTTCAGTAGAGTGTGCAGGTGATGGTGAGGACGTTGTTTCAATCCTTGACATGAAGGCTCAGCTTGAGGATAAGACACTTGTAATCGGTGAGAAGCTTTCAATCAGAAGATTTGTTAAGGTTACTGGTGATGAAGTTGCATCATACATCCACGGTGGTGGAAAGATTGGTGTTCTTGTTGCAGCTACAGGCGCTAATGGCGATGCTGTAAAGGAAGCAATTACTAACGTTGCTATGCAGGTTGCAGCTATGAATCCACAGTACATCTCAAGAGATGAAATTTCTGCAGATGAGCTTGCTAAGATTAAAGAGATTACAATTGATAGCGCTTTAAATGCTCCAGATTCACTTCCAAAGCCAATTCAGAACGAGTTATATACAAAGGTTGAGACAGAGAAGTTATTCTCTGATGAAGATGCAGCTGTATTAGCAGAGAAGAAGAATGATAAGTATTTATACAACTTCTTATCTAAGGAAGCTATCGCTAAACTTGCTGAGCTTGCTATGGCTAAGAAGGCTGAGTACGTTGAGAACAAGATCTTCTCTGGTCTTGTAGATGGACGTATTTCTAAGCAGCTTAAGGAGATTTGTCTTCTTGATCAGACATACGTTAAGGCAGAAGATGGTAAGCAGTCAGTTGCTGCATACTTAGCTTCAGTTAACAGCGCTCTTAAGATTTCAAAGATCGTAAGATACGAAGTTGGTGAAGGTATGGAGAAGAAGAATGAGGACTTTGCAGCTGAAGTTGCAGCTCAGATGAATGCATAATTCTTCGATATAAGATTTTTTACAGCCAGAGAGTATATCTCTGGCTGTTTTTATTATTAGATATATAACATTTATTTTTATTTTATTTTGTAATATTTATCGGAGTAGTTGATGATTAATATTTTTGGACTTGAAATATCACCTTATGCAATATGCTTTTTAATGAGCTTTGTAGCAAGTTTTATTATAATATCATTCTTGCTAAAAAAGAGTAGTGTGCCTGGGAATATTATTATTTATTCTCTTATGCTAAGTGTTGTTTTGTGTATATATGGCGCTATGATGTATGGAGTCATATATAGTGGCTTTAGAAAAGGCATAATGGATGCGGGATTTTCCTCTCTTGGTGGTGCTATTGGACTTATGGTTTCGATAGCAATTATGTGCCTTATTTATAAAGACGGTAAAAAACATTTATGGGATGCTTATCTTGCTGTTTTACCATTGTTTTATGCAATATCTAAGATTGGATGTTCTATAATGGGCTGTTGTCATGGTATTCCTTATGATGGTATTTTGTCTGTTAGTTATAATAATAAGTTGATATCTACAGGCAAAGTATTTCCGGTACAAATGATGGAAAGCCTAGTTTTCTTTTGTATATTTTTTATATGTGTTTCAGTATATTTTAAGTTTCGAGACTATAATAAAAGTGTTGCGCTCATTTTATGCGCTCTTGCAAAAGGGTTAATGGATTTCCTGCGCGATGAGCATATAGGCGTTACTATTAGTCTTAATCAGATTATTTGTATTGTATTTCTTTTAATTGGAATATGCTTGTTAGTTAAAACATACAAAAGCAAGACAAAAAGTTGTTAATATTTGCTTATTAGGAGTTTGCTATACATTATCTGATATTATATAATTGAATTTCATGAGAAGAAGAAACAAGAATTAAAGACATATCTATTTAGAGAAATGAGAGAAAGAATATGCCAAAGATAAGTGTTAAGAAACCGTTTACGATTTTAGTTCTAGTAGCTGCCCTCATCATGCTTGGTGTTGTCAGTCTTACCAAAATGCAGATGGATCTTATTCCTGAAATTAATCTGCCTTACATCCTTGTTATAACTACATATCCTGGTGCCAGCCCTGAAAAGGTTGAGACAACAGTTTCAAGACCTCTTGAGAGTGGGCTTGGAACTATTTCTGGTATTAAAAATGTAACAAGTATTTCTTATGAAAATTACAGCCTTGTTCAGCTTGAATTCGAAGATGATACAGATATGGATGCTGTTATGGTTAAAGTGTCAACAGCACTCGATTCTGTAAAGGCATATTTCCCTGATGAAGTTGGTGTTCCTTCTATTATGGAGCTTAGTACTGATATGCTTGCATCTCAGTATCTTGCTATTGGATATGAAGGTAAGGATATTGAAGAGCTTTCCAAGTTTGTAACTAATCACGTTGTACCTGAAATTGAGAGACAGGGTGGTGTTGCTAACGTTAACTCACTTGGTCTTATCGAGAAGACTGTTCAGGTTGAACTTAAGAAAGATAAAGTGGATATTCTTAATGAAAAGATTAAGAATAAAGCCAATGATAAATTGGATGAAGCTGCAGAGCAGTTCGATGATGCTAAGGAGCAGCTCGAGGATGCAGAGGAGCAGCTTGCGGATAGTAAGAAAAAGCTTTCTGATTCTCAGAA
>DCHQ01000050.1:29005-33917 GCA_002314855.1 Lachnospiraceae bacterium UBA1748 | reverse complement strand
GTTACGAATCTTTGACTGGTCTACGTTTGCCATATTTTTCCTTTTCCAATAATATTACTTTTTCTTAGTAGATTTTGTATCTGCTTCCGGCGTAGGAGTAACAGCCTTTGGATCCTCCTCTGCTGCCTTTTCTTTTACACCAAGAGGATTATCTCTATTCTCTTTAAGAATATAATTCTTTGTTACACCATCGCGAAGAATCATTATTAAATCTCCTGCGATATCAACGCTTGATGCTTCGCCGACTTCTTCAAGTTCTGCAAACGACTCATCAATAATAATGGCCTTACCATTTTTAACAACTAAGGCCTTACCATTTACAAATGGTGTAGCGTCTTCGAATGTTACTTTCTGCGAATTGCCTTTGTGGTCAATATATCCGCACTTATCACCATCACGGAACATCCAATACTCTGAATCCGAAATAATAATGTCATCATATTTAGCAACAACAATCTTATTGTCAATAGAATCAGACTTCATGCCTTTTGCCTTTGACACATCAACAAGAACTGCTCTCTTATCGATGTCAAGCACCATCATACTTCCGTAATTATAGAGAAGCTGTCCGCCACTGATGAACTTAGAAACTGTAACACTTCCATTGTTGAAGTTTCCTGGAACAAAGCCCTTCTTCTGATCACCTTTCATATATGCTGTATCAAGATCAGCAAGCCATAATCCCTTTGTATCATAGAAAGAATATGGATCATTTACATCATACAAATCCTTCACAACAAAGTATCCCTGATTTGGCGCATTAAGAACACCATCCATATGGAACTGTGGTCCATTTGAAAGATCAGCCTCTTCCTCAATAAGCTCCATTTCCTCTTCTGAAAGTTCGACTTCCTCTTCTTCAACTTCCTCTTCTTCAACTTCTTCATCTTCGGAAGTCTCTTCATCAGTGTCTGAATCTTCGTCAAGTTCATCAAGTTCATCTTCACTGACCTGGATTTCGTTTCCATCCTCATCAAAGGTTGTAACCATTTTCTTTGTTTTCTTCTTTTTAGCAGAATTTGTCTTGATAGACTTATTTTCTTCCTTCCAAGCTTCTACTTCTGCAGAGAACTCACTAATTCCAGGGGCTGTAGCAAACCAATTTGCCTTACCATGCTCGTCCATAATGCCACAGACAAGATTTGTAGGATTTGTATCCTGATCTTCTGTAGGAACAGCAGTAAATCCGTAAACAACAGTCTTACCGTCCTTAAAGCCTGCCATTGAAAATGAATCCTTTACATAAATAACCATAAAGGCCTTATTCTTACCATCATACCTATAGTATTCGATACGATTATTTCTCGAGTTATCATTATCCTCTATGCCTATCATATAAACATCATCTGATGTATATATCTGATTATTTCCTTCAAAAACTTTATGTCCGGAATTATCATACAAAGTGTATGTAGTTACAGTTTTCTCATAAGAAAGAGTCGTACCATCCTTCTCCTCTGTAACAGACTCGACTTTGCTATTAGCCAGAATGAAACGTCCGCCTTCTGTAGGTCTCTGAATTATCTCTGCATATTTTACAGGCGCAATTTCATTGCCTTCATAATCCATAGCGCCATAATAATCCCCCTTTTTGACAATAACAACACCGCCATCAGCATAAATACACTCATCGTATCTTCTATTGCCAAGCATAATTGCAATCATACTATCCTGCGCAGTTTCTTCCTCTTCCTCTTCTACCGCAATTGTAGGAAGTACCTTTGTAGGTTCTGGTTTCTTTTCTTCTGGTTCTTCCTGTACAATGACATCCTGAGTTGCAACTGGTATCGTATTAGTTTTTCCACCAGCCACTGCTGCCGCATATATTGCTGCAATCACAATAAATATAAGACCGGCAACAATAATACCGATTTTAATTTTATTAGCATTTGACATTGCTGGCTTTTCTTCTACAGGCCCCTCTACCTTTTCTTCAGTTTCGGACGTTGTTTCCATTACAGTTTCCATAACTTCAGCTGGTGCTTCTGTCATAACTGTATTTTCTTCAACAGTTTTTACATCTTTCAATTCTTTAACTGTTTCTTCAACAATCGATGCCTCTGTCGGTCCTGCAATAACTGTTTCTGCCACAACCGGCTCAGAAGCAACCGGTTCCACTACAACTGGCTCTGTCACAACCGGCTCAGAAGCAACCGGTTCCGCCGCAACTGTCTCTGTCACAACTGGCTCAGAAGCAACTGGTTCCGCCGCAACTGATTCTGCTACAGCTGGTTCACTAACAGCTGTTTTCTGCTTTTGCACATCTGCACTGATGTCATCCAACATTTTATTAACTATATTTTCAGCACTGTCCTGATTTTCCATAACACTCCTCAAATATCATCAATATCTTAACAAACTACTTACAACAATAATTATCTACTGTGACCGCCGCCACCGTGACCGCCACCGCCACCACTTCCTGATGATGACTGAATCTTAACCTTAGTAACAGTCTTTCTAAGAAATACATCTGTTCTTCTTCTCATATTTGGTCTTCCAGACTCAAGATATGTAGATCCACTGGTTGTCTTATCACCAGCTTTGCTTCTCCAGCTTGCTGCAACATAAATTGCTGCAACTACTAATGAAAAAGCAAATATATAAATAGGTCTTAAAAATCCAAGAATACCACCTGTTGCAGATGCATATCTAGGAATGAGCTCAACTACTCTTCTGTATGCCCTGTAATAATCATATTCAGTCGAACCATCATTCAATCCATACAGAGCATCATCCATCAGGCTTTCACAATCACCTTCTGAAATTCTTGTCTTTGCAGTTCCGTAAGTTGACATCCATGAATCTACTCTTCCTGTTGAAGGCTCACGGTAACAGTTGTCTACAAAAACAACATTTGACCCCATTGGCATCTCGTAGCCCATTTGATGTACATCTGCAAATGTATCTGCATAACCATTAACCCACATATGGTTACTTCCACCATAATAACCCTTACCTTCTAAGGATTCATTTAATGTTACAATAGCAATATCAATCTTAGTCTGATCTTCAATCTCTGTAATGTAACTCTCCAGTTCAGCAATATGTTCCTCGGTAAGATTGCCTGCATAGTCGAATACATTCTGTGTTAAGTCCGTTACTTTATTTCCACGCACTACTGGCGCTTTATTCCCTGCTGAAATTCTTATTGCAATGCATCCAATAACAACAATTGCAAAAATTATAAAAGGGATTTTAAAATACTTAAAATATCTGGCCATATTCTCCTCCCTCCTACAACGCCATCAATGCCATACGCAGCAGCATTCCTGCAATATAAATCATTCCAAAAACAGTTGCACCATATGCAAGAACTCTGCTCTTTGAAATAGGTGTTTTTCCAACTACTTTACCAGTCTGTCCATTTACATGGAACTTATAATCAACGCCCTGGTAATTAAAAACATATTCCCATATAGGAAGAAGTGCGAATTTAACATCCCTTTTATGCACTGCAATATTTTTATTAACATTAGTAAGTGTTGCGTATCCACCAAGAGTATTATTAAGCAATTCATCCGAATCTCTTCTAACCTTTTTCTCCGCTCTATACGCAAGTTCCCCTTCTTCCATATTGTATTTCTCAGCATAAAAACCTGACAAATACTTATCCTGATGTTCTTCCAATTCTCTATAAGTATATGGCTCCATAAGATCCATAGTTCCATCATCCATATCAATAGAAGCATCTACAGGCACCTTATCAAAGTCACCATCCATTTCACGGGCAACATCATAATAGGATGTCTCTGTATAGTTATAACGTGAATCTGACCATGTTCTTACCTTTGTACCAATAGCATGATAATTAATATCTGAATGATAATCATACATAAAGAATGGTACATAATGACCCTGCATTTTCGAAATACTTGAATACGATAAAAAACCTGTAGGTGTAAATGCTCTCTTACCAAATTCATCTATCAGCATGCCCTGCGCAACATCCTTACTAATCTTGAAAGGTATAATCATATCAGGTTTATACTGACCGCTTACTCTCTCTTCAAGAATTGTGTAAGTTTCACAGTTTGGACATTTTGTAGCCGAGGTGTGATCCTTAAACATCATTGGCGCACCACAGTTTATACATGTGTTCATTATTGGACTTCCAACCGCCTCTTCTGAATCAACAGAATCGCAATGTGGACAGCACATAGCCTTTCTTGCTGGATCATATACAATATTTCCACCACAGTTTTTACATCTGAATATCATACTAATCTCCTTCTATCAGTTGATAATATCTCTCCCATAGTGAAAAACCATCGTAGATGGTTTTTCAGACATAAACTCATCGAAGATGAGTTTGCAATGCCCAATTTGCCAAAGGCAAATTGTATAGTTAATCTGCCTTGCCATCATCATACGAAAAAACATCTCTGATGGTTTTTCAGAACGTTAATCCACTACGTGGATTTACGTTTTACATTCGATCTGGAGCACTAAATCCAAGAACATCAATACAAGCTTCAAGAACATCTCTGCAAAGAACTAAAAGTGCGATGTATCCTGCCTGCTTAGCCTTATCTTCCTCTGCCATAATCTTTGTTTCATGGTAAAAACTGTTGAAGCAGTTTGCCAAATCATAGATATATGAACAAACCTTATTTGGAGCAAGTTCTTCAAATGCATTTTCCATCATTGCAGAGAACTTTGTAAGTTCAAGCATAAGATTCTTTTCCTGCTTTGTTTCAGGATTATTAAATGCAATTCCTTCAAGGGATCCGCCATTTTCAACATACTTGCTTAAGATAGACTTAATACGAACAATTGTATAAAGTATATATGGACCTGTATTTCCTTCAAATGAAGCAAATCTGTCAATATCAAATACATAATCCTTTGTAGCCTGGTTAGATAAATCACCATACTTAAGAGCTGCAAGACCTACTATTTCAGCAGTCTC
>DCHQ01000050.1:0-28791 GCA_002314855.1 Lachnospiraceae bacterium UBA1748 | reverse complement strand
ACCTGAATAAAATGTAAATCCTGACGCTTATCAACAACATATACAACCTTGTCTGGCTTGAAATCCTGCTCACGCTGAACAAGTGTAGCAAGGTCTGTTGTCTGATAAATAGCAGCACCATCTGACTTACGAACGATACAAGGTGGGTACTCCTTCTTATCATCTGGCATCGCAATATCAACTACCAGCGCACCCTGGCTTTCATATGCAATACCCTTATCAACCATGGCCTGAACCATATCAGCGATATATGGATCAGCATCACTTTCACCCTTCCAAAGGTCAAAATGAACATTAAGCTTGCTATAGTTACGTTCAAGATCAACCTTAGATACATTTATAATATGACGACCAAGAGCACGATATCCTCTGTCACCCTTCTGGAACTTAACTGTTGCTTCATGACACAATTTGTCAAATGCTTCATCCTCTTTCATCTTCTTGCTGGCTGTTGGATAGATATCCTCAAGATCAGCAATTGTAAATGGAGGCTCTACTGGATATTCACCAGTAAAATCAGGATCAAAGTAAGGAAGCTCTGGCATTCTGCACTTAGTTTCCTCAATAACCTCACCCATCTGAAGACCCCAGTCACCAAGATGAGCATCACCTATAACATTGTGTCCCATGTATTTACATATACGCTTTACACTTTCACCAATAATTGCTGGACGAAGATGTCCTACATGTAAAGGCTTTGCTACATTGGCTCCACCATAATCAACAACTATTGTAAGCGGATTCTCTGGCTGCTCAAGGCCAAACTTTTCAGCCTCAGACATCTTAGATACGTAAGCAGCAAGATACTCCCCGCTGATATTAAGATTAATAAATCCTGGGGCTACTACTTCTATTTTTTCAAAAGTATCCTTAGATATTTTCTCAGCCACTTCTCCAGCAATAATCATTGGAGCCTTATGATACTGCTTGGCTCCTGCCATTGCACCATTACACTGATATTCACATAAATCAGGTCTGTTACTAACAGTAACCTTACCAAGATTCCTGTCATATCCTGCTGCCTCAAAAGCATTCATCAACTCTTCAGAAATAGCATCAATCATTTTTTTCATTTCTTTTCTCCATTTCCATTTTGGAATAAACGCATCCGCAATAATTTTGTCTGTATAGCCCGTATTTCTCGGATAGCTCTACCGATCTTTTATATCCATTTTTCTTCTTGAAATCTGACGGAAGAAAACTTATACCATATTTTTTGCCCTGCTTCTCTCCTATTTCATTAAGAAGAGCTGCATTCTTAAGCGGGCTAATAGTAAGCGTTGTTGTAAAGTAATCATATTTTTTCTCGGCTGCATATCTTGCCGCCATAGACAATCGAAGCTCAAAGCATCTTTCGCACCTTTCACCGCCCTCAGGGCACTCTTCTAAGCCTCTGCTAATATCTATAAAAGATTCTACATCATAAGGGCCTTCTGCAAATTCAATATGCGTCATAGCGTCCTGTGATAATTCCGATATCAGCCTTTGCTGCTCACTAACTCTATGACTGTATTCATTTGGGTCAGTGATATTAGGGTTGTAATAGTAAATAGTAATATCAAAGAACTGGCATAAATATTCCATACAGTAACTGCTGCATGGTGCACAGCAACTATGAAGAAGAAGCCTAGGCCTCTTTTCAAGCTTTGCTGTAATATTATCCAGTTCTTTTTGATAATTTCTCTTATTAAGTGCTTTGTCCATTATTTAAAACTAGCAGTATCTTGAATCATACTCATCATATGGCATAGGCTTTGCATAGAAGAAGCCCTGAACCATACGACATCCAATTGATCTAAGTAGTAATGCCTGTTCACCAGTTTCTACACCTTCACAGATTACTTCCATACCAAGACCATTAATCATCTCAATCATCTTCTGGAGAATCCAAAGGGATACATCACTTGTTACAGACTCACTGAAGAATTCCTTATCAATCTTAATAATATCAAATGGAGCATCCTTAAGCATGTTAAGTGATGAGTAACCTGAACCAAAATCATCCATAGAAAGCTTAACACCGCATTCCTTAAGACGACGCATAGCTTCATACATCTCATTCTTCTCATCTGTGAATACTGTTTCAGTAATTTCAAGCTCAATAGCATTCTCTGGAATATTGTACTTCTTAATTATCTTATTAACATTATCCACATAATCAAGGCTGTGAAGAAGTAATCTTGACTGGTTAACAGATACAGGATATACAGTCTTACCCTTATCAAGAGACTCTCTCATATGCTTACATACTTCTTCAAGTGTATAGAAATCAAGCTTCTCAACGAAACCATTCTTTTCAAAAATAGGGATAAACATCTCTGGCTTAATAACCGAACCGTCTGGTCTCTCCCAACGAATAAGTGCCTCGGCACCTGCAACATGATTGGCTACAACATCCCACTTAGGCTGATAATATACCTTGAATTCGCCTGCTGCCAAAGCCTTTTGCATATCTGATTCGATGGTATCGACTCTACGCATATCACCGATAACATCATCAGTAAAGTATGCACGAAGTTCCTTGCCACTGCTCTTAAGAGTCTTTCTTGCAACATTAGCATGGTCAATCATTATCTCGATATCTCTATCATGCTTCTTAACCTGATATACACCCTGCTTAAACTTAATAGGATACTTAACGCCATTATTTCTAGCGCTCTCTGTTACTCTATCTGTAAGCTGATTAAGCTTGTGATCTGTATCTTTATCATTAACAATGATTGCAAGGAACTGGTCAGCATTCATACGAACACAAAGTTCCTTTTCAGAGAATATCTCACCAAATGCTCGTACTACTGCCTTGAGAACTTCATCCGCTCTCTCATGGCCGTATGCTTCATTAATGAATCGGAAGTTAACAATATCAAATCGATAGATAACAAATGGAACCTCACTGTTTTCGAGGATAGCACTTACAGCAAATTCCTTGAAGTAGTTGATGTTCTTACCATTAGTTACTGGATCTTCAAAAGCCATCTTCTCAATGGTAATATTGTTCTTCTTAGCAGTTGCCCATATATAAATGATGATAACAATCATGAAGGCAATGAGAATCATACTAGATACAACATTCTTAAAAATAAGTGGCTGAACCTTGTCATCAACAAGATTGTCATTATAACAGCTCACATAATAAACACCTGTAGTATCTTCGAGTGGACAGTATGAAATCTGAAGGCTGTTTCCTTCCTTGGTTGTAATAGATACAAAACCTGATTCACCATCATTAATTGCATTCTTTATATTATTGATTTCTTTCTTGCTTTCATCCTTCTCATCAGAATGCTCTGTTATACCTTTAAGAAAGTCTAGTTCAAGTGTTGACATAATAGTGCAATCCTGACTTCTTGAAACTATATTCATCGTTTCCTTATTACTATCTTTATTAGGCTCAATAAGATAGCACTCACCCATATCATTCTGATAACTAAAAAGCTCGTTCTCGAAAAGTGTTTCTACAGTAGTCATTACAATAAAATAGCCCTTGAGCTTGCTATCATAATAAACTGGACAGCTGGCCATATATTCATATCCATCTGTTGGATTACTATCATGATAATAGTTATAAACACCGCCCATGACCATACTATCACTCTTAGGAACATCCCACATCTCAGCCCATCTTGGATCATCAGCGCCCTTCTTAAACTCCCCCTCAGCGTGGTACACTCTGCTGTCAGTAATAAAACAGCTTCTGTCTATTCCATCAATATCATTAATAGAATTAATTACATCATATATTCTATCATCACCATACTCGTAGTTTTTATTGCCGAGCATCTTACCGCCGTTCTTAGCCTCGATATAAACTCTGTTGAAAATTTCATCAATAGCTGATGCCGATCTGGTGTGATGACTGTAAAAATCCTGTGAAACCTCCTGCTTGTATGTATTTTCAAGTAATGATATCTGAGACACACATACCCAAAGACATACTGCCAGAAGTACAAGACCAAACACTATAACCTTGATAATTGACTGTCTTCTCTTAAAAAATCCGTTCTCTTTCATGTTTCTTCACCCATTTCTTGTTTAAATTCAACTTATAATAGCACATCTATATTTTACATTCAATAAACAAAGGGCCAGCCCACGTACTTTCGTGCTTTAGCATTGAA
This sequence comes from Lachnospiraceae bacterium UBA1748, assembly GCA_002314855.1. Taxonomy (GTDB): domain Bacteria; phylum Bacillota; class Clostridia; order Lachnospirales; family Lachnospiraceae; genus NK4A136. The sequence goes on along the minus strand of DCHQ01000050.1, from coordinate 24,673 downwards.
AACCTACTATTTATAATGTAAAATTTATAAAAAAAGGACAAACGGGGACAATAAAATGCAAAAAAAAGTTGATTTAATCACAAAAGAAGTAAAGAAAATCATTCAAGGTAAGGACAATGTTATCAAAATGACACTCGCAGCTATCCTTGCTGGTGGCCATGTACTTCTTGAAGATATACCAGGTGTCGGCAAAACAACCATGGCCATGAGCTTCGCTAAAGCTCTTTCCATGGATTATAAGCGTATGCAGTTCACTCCTGACGTATTACCAAGTGACCTTGTTGGTTTTAATATGTATGATAAAAATCTTGGCGAGTTCCGTTTCCAGCCAGGAAGCGTATATACCAACCTTTTCCTTGCTGACGAAATCAACCGTACTTCACCAAAAACACAGTCAGCTCTTCTTGAGGTTATGGAAGAAGGTAAGGCAACTGTAGAAGGTGTCACAAGAGAACTTCCTAATCCTTTCTTCGTTATAGCTACTCAGAATCCTTTCGGTTCTTCAGGTACTCAGAGACTTCCTGAGTCTCAGCTCGACCGATTCATTATTTGCGAGTCTATTGGCTATCCAGACACATTAAGTGCTACTGCCATTTTAAAAGGCAGTTCTGAAAAGGATCTTGGAAGCATCGTTCCTATCATTAATAAAGAAGAACTTCTTGAAATGCAGAAAGCAGTTAATAATATGCATGTCGATGAATGTTTATATGACTATATAGTTGAAATAACAGAAGGCACAAGACGCTACGATGTATTCGACCTTGGTCTCAGCCCAAGAGGAAGCATCGCTCTTCTCAAGATGTCCAAAGCTTACGCTTATATTCAGGGCAGAGACTATGTTACTCCTGATGATGTTAAGGCTGTATATTTACCAGTCAGCCTTCACCGAGTAAAGCTCTCTTCCAAGTCCAAAGCAGCAGGACTTCCACTTGAAGCAGCTCTTATGAACGTACTTGCCGCAGTTAATATTCCAAAGATTGATTTTGCGCAAAAATAACGCCTTTACTGGTCATACTATATATGAAGAAAAAAAACATACCTTATCAGATCACTTATTTACTATTTATATTATTTTTCACGGCTGGTGCCATCTTTTATCGCCAGTCTTTTTTGGCAATCCTTCTTATTCTGGTCTGCATTCTTCCTATAATTAGTATATACGCTACTATCACGCTTAGTAAGCATATCCGCTTTACAACAAAGCCTAAAACTGGCTCTATAACTGTCGGCAACAATATTGTGATAGGCGCTAGCATTAATAATCCAACTATTATCCCATTCTTGAACTGCGAAGTAAGCTTCACACTTCAGAACCTGTTCTACGAGAACAATCTTATTCATAGACTCAGCCTTTCAGCTCCAGCCAAGAACAATCAGGAAATAGATATCCCAATACTTACCAGATACAGTGGAATAAGTGAGCTTAACTTTAAAAATATTGAAATCACCGATTTCCTTCATCTTTACACCGTAAGCATTGAACTGAATCAGATTCACCAGATACCAGTTATGCCAGAGCTCAAGAAAATAAACTATCCTCTTTTTGACAACCTTACCGAAACAGATGACGATGAAGATTTTCTTAATAATGTCGGTCAGCAAAGCTATGACATTAAAGAGCTTCGTGAGTTCAGGCCTGGTGATCGTCAGAATCTTATTCACTGGAAAATGAGTTCCAAAACAGACGATATTCTCGTCAAGGATATGGAGCGTATGGCCAGTCGAATATTACTGATAATACCAGAATATGATCGATTAAAACTTGAGATGACTATGACAACCTTATGGTCATATATCAATTTCCTTCTTGATCATAATGAAATATTCAAAATCGGTATATTTAATCATGTGAATAAAGAGTTTAATTTTAAAATTATTACCAACAAAGACGAAGGTCTCGAATGTTTACTGGCATGTATGTTTATGCCATCATACGTATCAACAGCACTGGCCCTTCGCACCTTCAAAGAAATATATGGCGATGACAAGCAGGTTATTTCGCTTGTTGCCGATACCATAAAAGAGAGTTAATATGTCATCATTTATTAGTTTTATAAAAAAACATAATATGGAAGAAGCCGAGCTTTCTGCCAATGGTTTATGCGTGGGTTCTATCACTTACAGCCAGCGCTCTAAAAGAAGCAGGGCCTATTTATGCCTTATAAGAGCACTGCTTATATTCCTCGCTTCTTTTGGCACAGCAGGAGCAGCCGTAAGTTCATTTAACCTGGACTATAATCTTCCTCTAGTACTAATCCTCAGCATAATAATATGCACCTACGTTGCATTCCTGTATTACAACAGGGTTACCTTCTACGTGGGCTACATATTATATTTTATATTGTTTTTGACAGCCACCTTTTCTTTATACTGGTATGTCAATTCTGGTTTTCAGGCCTTTTTTAACACTGTTTACGAAAAGTATTCTGACTACTTCGCATTATCAACACTGCGAGAAGCAGTTGAGTTCATTACAGACCGTAGGCTCACCGTCTCATTGGCAATGCTTTTTGTTGTAGCCTTTCTCGCAATGTTACTTAATATATCCATCTCAGGATACATGAGTTTACTTGGAACATTCTTTGTTACTTTTCCGGTTATCCAGCTAGGTTTATATATCGACAAAAAGCCAAGCACTGTATATCTCGTAATGCTCCTTGGAGCCTATATTACTGTGGCTATTCTGGGAAGAAGTAGTCATTATCGTATACCAGACTACAAGAATTCCAAACAGGACTTTTCTTCATCCGTTGATAAAAAGAAAAATATAGTACAGCATTCATACATGTCAGATGGGCGAAGTATACTTAATGTATCGCTTTACTCCATTGTTCTTTGTATTGTATTCCTGCTATGTACTAACACACTGTTCTACTCTGATCTTGGAAGCCAGCAGGCTAAAAACAAGCTTAAGGTAGCCACTGATGAATATGTCAAAATATACATCCAAAATGGTATATGGGGATTCTTTGACAAATACAACGCCAAGGGTGGACTAAGCAGTGGTCTTCTTGGAGGTGTAAGCTCTGTAAGACCTGATTATATGACAGACCTTACTATCACCTACGTTCCAACAGATACTAATAACGTATACCTCAAAGCTTACGAAGGTGCCAACTACGCCTATAATTATTTCAGCCAGCGATCAGATGAGGCATACACTTCCGGTCACCCATTTAGTACTGATGTGTATTGTATCGCCGATCATGTTCCATCTAATCTCGGAGCAGCTAAGATGGTTATCGAAAATTCCGATGCGAGCCGTCTATTTAACTATTTGCCGTACTATGGTACATCCATTGAAAATCAGTATTCTACTGACGATTTACTGACATACGACGGTTATTTTATCCCAGCAGAATATTCTGGCTTTGTTTCATTAAGTGATGAAATATATCCGCTTGTACCTGCAGTAGCACCAACCAAAGAATACGAAGAAGATGCCTATGAATATTATCTTTCCACTCCTGAATACCTAGATGAATGTTTGGACAATTTTATTGATGAGGCAGAGCTTGGAGACATTCAGGATAAGCTCTCTGAAAAAATGTCTCTTAAGGATAGGCAAAAACTTATAATACTTGCAGCCGAAACACTTAGATATGAATATATTAACAACTTCTCTTATACAATGGCTCCTGGTGCGACACCAAGAAAAAGAGACTTCGTTGAGTTCTTTTTGACAGATCAAAAGCGTGGCTACTGCGCTCACTTTGCTTCATCAAGTGCCATGGTACTTCGAAGACTCGGTATTCCAACTAGATACGTGGAAGGTTATATGGTATCACTCACTGATATCGTCAATGCTGAAGGTATCACCAGTGATACAACAGGCTGGATTGACGAAAATACCGTTCCAAGATTTGACACTGGTGTCATCAAACTTGATGTAACTGATGGTTCTGCACATGCCTGGACCGAAATATATGTAGATGGTTATGGATGGATTCCATATGAATTCACTCCACCATCATTTGATGAAGGAACTTCCGACTTTAGTTTTGGTTCTCTCTTCAGATCACTGTTTATGTCACAGCCAAATAGCGAGAATAGCGAAAGTGATTCATCGGATGATAACGTACAGAAAACAAACAAAATATATTCTATAGGTGCTTCATTTGGATTTATAGTATATCCTATGACCTGTATAGTAATATTTGTCATCGTACTGTTAATCAGTTTTAGATTGGCTAGACACATGGCTATAAAGCTCCGAATTGCTTCTGCCTATAGAAAGAAGAACTACGGTTATTCATTGCAGGGCGAATATTCTCTATTCCATAGAAGAATTAAACGTATGCTTAAGATAAAGGATAATGATATTACAGCCACTTCTCTTCTTGAAAAGCTGGAGTCGCTTGGAGTCATTGACAGAAATTCATTTGAAGAGCTTAATGCCCTCATTAACAAAGCTTTATACAGTCAAGGCTTAGTTACACTGGATGAATATAAAACTGCTATGGCAGGGCTAAAAACAGCTCAAAAGAGCCTGCGAACATATATCAAAAATGAGCGCAAGAACAAAAAAATTAAGCGATAATTATTTATTATCGCTTAATGCATCTATTATATCTTTTGCATCTGAAAGCAGCTGTGGTTTGCCCCACAAAAATCCCTGAATATAATCACAGCCAAGTCTCCTTAAGGTCTCAAGCTGACTCTCATCTTCAACGCCTTCACTAATAACTGCAAATTTCATAATACGGCTAAGTGAAATAATAGCTGCAACAAATGATTCCTCCTGTGGACCATCCTTAATACTATCCACAAATATCTTATCAATCTTAAGAAGATCAATTGGTAATTCTCTAAGATAACTAAGCGACGAATATCCCGTACCAAAGTCATCCAGTGCAATATGAATTCCTCTACTCTTAATCTGCTTCATAACTTCTTTAGCTTTGTCTATAGAAGCCACAAATACGGACTCCGTAAGTTCAAGTTCAAGGTTCGCCGCTGGAAATCCTGTTTCCTTCATTATCGTATCAAGATCATCAAGAAAACATGCATCGAGAAGATGCGTTGCTGATATATTGATAGACAGCAATATGTCAGGGGTCTTACCTAGCAATGTTTTAAACTCTCTCATGGAATTACGCATAACCCATCTGTCAACATCTATGATAAGATTGGTTTTCTCGGCAACTGGGATAAAGTCTCCAGGACTAACCTGCTTTCCTTTGGAATCAGATAATCTTATAAGAGTTTCAAAGCCCCTAAGTCTCTTATCTTCAGCTGTATACTGTGGCTGATATACAAGACTAAAGGAATCACTCTGAATAGCACGTCTTATTACGCTTTCAAGCTGTACCATATTCTCTATGATATTATCCATCATACCATCATAGTAACATATCCTCTTTTTACCCTGATATTTGGCTGTATACATTGCCATATCAGCATACTTAAGAAGCTGCGACTCATCCAGTGTGTCACTCGGAAACATCGCCACACCCATACTAGCCGATATATAATAATCATTATTTTTAAGATTCATCTTACTCTCGACAGCATTCATAAACTCCTGAAGATGAGAATCAAGTTCTAGAACTGATGTAAAATCCGAAACTAAAATAGCAAACTCATCTCCACCAAGTCTTGCCATAAAATCATTATCTGACATTAATTCACGCCATCTATTAGAAATATTAAGAAGAACCTGATCGCCATACTCATGACCAATAGTGTCATTAACATTTTTAAAATTATCCAGGTCAATCATTGCTATAGCAAGCTTAGTATTATTCTTCTTACAGCTATCTATAGCCTCCTGCATTTTCACCTTAAGTGCTCGTCTATTAGGAAGCTCTGTTAATGAATCAGTATTAGCCAGATTATAAAGTTCATTCTCATTGCGCTCAAGGTTAACAAGATATCTGTGAATAATATCACAGATAACTCCTCCAACCATTATAACTGCAAGAGCTGTAACAATATCCATAGCCCTAAATGCAATGAATAAAGATCCTAGAACCACAATATCAAAAACTACTGCGGCCATAGAAAAATAGAATCCTTTTTTACTTGTGGTAACCATCGAAACGATGATAAGAACTTGTACGATACTAATAAATCCATGCAGGTTCATAAGCAGTGAAACATCGTCACCATTTCCACCTGTATTCATAAATCTATTAATCCATATTTGAAAAAAGCATAGTACGACAAATAAAACTGAATATATAACTAGCTTAATCAGTTTCTTACGTCGTTCTTTTATTTTAGCAATATTGAAATCTTCCAAATGTAACACCATCCCTTGTGTAGACAAGACTTCAATCCCCTTAATCCCTAATTTAAATATATCAAAACAAAAGGTTCTTTCAAATAAAAAATAAGCACTTCTATATATTTTCTCTATATGTTACATAACTTATTACTAATTTTGTTCATTAACACAATAATAAAAGCTCTATGCCACAAAAACATAGAGCTTAACTCGTGCAGAAAAAGGGACTTGAACCCTCATGATATTGCTATCACACGGACCTGAACCGTGCGCGTCTGCCAATTCCGCCATTTCTGCATAGGTCATTTTATAATACAAACACCTAAATCATTTTACAAAAAGGGAATGTAAAAGTCAACGAATTATTGGGGCTTGCAAACACGCTGACTTAATATTCCTTTTTTATTTCTTCAAGACCATATATTCTACGGAAAGTTTCTTCATCCATCGGGGTCTTTATAAGCATCACTTCCGTAAATTCCCTAGTAGTTTTATTCCTAAAGCCTGCAACCTGTTCCCCTGTGCATATTGATGATTTAATGACTGCATACTGCTTTTCAGGGTCATAAGGAATCGACTCTTTTAGATGCTTAATATAATATGGCTCTTTACCATTATCCTGATGCATCTCGATGGCAAAAATAACGCCAAATATAGCCAATATAACCACGCCTATTATTACAAGCCACCAGAGCAACTTACCGCAAATAAGCCATACTACAGAAGGAATAACACCACCAATGATTAGCGAAGCCATTATCACCGCACCGCCAAAATGTATTGAATTGATCTTAGGAATTTTCATCATCCCATACACACCTTTGCATAAAAGAAAAATCCCTCGAGATTACTCTCAAGGGATTTTGTTATGCGGAAGGCGGGACTTGAACCCGCACGTCGTTGCCAACACTAGATCCTTAGTCTAGCCTGTCTGCCAATTCCAGCACTCCCGCGCGACTTGATTATAATAACATCCTTGTATTCATATGTCAACACTATTTCTAAATTTTTTTAATTATTTTTATTATATATCTTTTGCGAAATATATCCTACAAAACATTCATAAAAACCTTCTGCTTTCGCAGAAGTCGTTGCCTAGAGACAAAAAGATCCGAGGAAAAATATCCTCGGATCCATTACTTATTGATTAGTTTGTGCTTTATTTTGCAAAATCTGTAACTCGTGATTCTCTGATCATACTAACCTTGATCTGACCTGGATAAGACATCTCTGCCTCAATCTTATTAGCAATATTTCTTGCCATAAGAACCATATCGGAATCGGTAACCTGTTCAGGAACAACCATTACACGAACCTCTCTTCCGGCCTGAATAGCAAAAGCTTTATCAACACCCTTGAAGCTGTTTGTAATCTCTTCTAACTGAGTTAACCTGGTTGTATATGTTTCAAGTGTCTCTCTTCTAGCTCCAGGTCTAGCAGCTGATATAGTATCAGCAGCTTGTACTATACATGCAATTAACGATGTTGGCTCAACATCACCGTGGTGAGACTCAACTGCGTTAATAACAGTTGCATTTTCCTTGTATTTACGACAAAGTTCTGCACCAAGCTGGATATGTGAACCTTCCATCTCGTGGTCTACAGCCTTACCTATATCATGTAAGAGACCAGCACGCTTAGCAAGACGTACGTCAAGACCAAGCTCTGATGCAAGTAATCCTGAAAGGTGAGCTACTTCTATAGAATGCTTAAGTGCATTCTGTCCATAGCTTGTACGGAACTTCATACGACCAAGTAATTTGACGAGTTCAGGATGAATACCATGCACACCTACTTCAAGTAAGGTTGCTTCACCCTCTTCCTTCATCATAGTCTCAACTTCCTTCTTAGCCTTTTCAACCATCTCTTCAATTCGAGCTGGGTGAATACGACCATCAACGATGAGTTTCTCAAGAGCAATTCTTGCGATTTCTCTTCTTACAGGATCAAATGCAGATAATACAACTGCTTCTGGTGTATCATCAATAATAAGTTCTACACCTGTCATTGTTTCAAGAGTACGAATATTTCTACCCTCTCTACCAATGATTCGACCCTTCATCTCATCACTAGGAAGCTGAACAACTGATATTGTAGTCTCAGATACATGGTCAGCAGCACATCTCTGAATGGCATTAACCACATACTCTTTGGCTTTCTTATCAGCTTCATCCTTTGCACGTGTCTCCAGTTCTTTAATCATAACTGCAGTTTCGTGCTTAACATCATCTTCAACAGCTTTCAATAAGTATTCTTTTGCTTGCTCGGAGGTTAAACCTGAGATTCGTTCAAGTTCTTTGATTCTCTGCTCATTAAGCTTAGCAACTTCTTCTCTCTGCTTTGCAAGATTATCCTCTCTTGCAGCAAGGGAAGTCTCTTTACGTTCTATTGCTTCAGTCTTCTTATCAATGTTCTCTTCCTTCTGCTGAATACGTCTTTCCTGACGAGAGATTTCGTTTCTTCTTTCCTTAATCTCTTTATCAAGTTCAGACTTAGCCTTAAGAGTTTCTTCCTTAACTTCAAGTAAAGACTCTCTCTTCTTGGCTTCCGCAGTCTTAAGGGCTTCATCGATAATGTTTCTAGCCTTTTCATCAGCACTTCCAAGCTTGCGCTCTTCATCAGCTTTGTACTTATTAACAGATACCTTAGCTGAAACAGGAATAGCGATAAGGGCAGTAACTACGACTGCAACAACTGCTGCTATAGCAATTTCCATTGCAGGAGCACCTCCTTTATTAAATTTTCATTGTACGATTAACATATAACTGAAAGAATGAACAAAATACGTCATTCTATATGTCATAACACAACAGTTTTAGTTTATATGTTTTACAATGTTATGTCAAGTTCAAGCTCACTTTTTATAACACTCATACTAAATCCTTTACCAAGAAGATAATTCATCTGCTTAGCCTTATCTTTGGCTGTTCGCTCACTTTCGTAATAATGTCTTTTGGTAAGTATTGCTCTGACCAAGGCGCCCTCATCCTGAGCGGTACCTTCTTCCTCAAGATTATCAAAGGCTCTTTCTATAGTATCCTTATCAACACCTTTAAGAAATAGATCCGATTTAATCCTGTTCTTGCTCTTTTTAGCCAAGGAACATTCTATGTAACGCATGGCATATCGCTCATCATCCACAAAGCCATAACCCTTAACTTTATTAATCGCATAATCAATAGCTGGTACCGGATAATAGCCCTCACGAAGCTTATCTCGAAGCTGTTTTTCAGTATAATCTCTCTTTTCAAGAAGATGACCAAGTCTAAGCAACGCTCTCTTCGGTAATATTTCCTGGCAAATACTATCGTAGCTCGCCTCTGAAATCTCCTGGCCCTCTTCTATCCTATATGTAAATAGGTCGCCCTTGTATAAAACAAAGGCGACACTATCATCTACATAAACAATATATCTTTTTTTATCAAGTGGCTGAAGCTTAGTTACTTGCATCTTTGCTACTCTTCTTAGCCGAGCTCTTTAAATCAAGCTCTGATGGAGTACCAGCCAGGTTGTAATGAGCACGGATTGCTGCATCGATTTTAGCACATACATCAGGATTATCCTTAAGGAACTGCTTAGCATTCTCTCTACCCTGACCGATCTTATTGCCATCATATGCATACCATGCACCACTCTTGTTAATAATATCGAGGTCAGCAGCTATATCAAGCACATCACCTTCAAATGAAATACCCTCACCGAACATGATATCAAATTCTGCCTCCTTGAATGGTGGAGCCACCTTATTCTTAACAATCTTAACCTTAGTACGGTTACCAACGAACTCTCCGCCAGCCTTTAACTGCTCGACTCTTCTTACATCCATACGTACTGACGAATAATACTTAAGTGCATTACCACCAGTTGTAACCTGAGGATTGCCATATATTACGCCAACTTTCTCACGAAGCTGGTTGATAAATACAACAGTACAGTTAGACTTAGAAATAGCACCTGCCAACTTTCTAAGAGCCTGGCTCATAAGTCTTGCCTGAAGACCTACATGAGAATCTCCCATATCACCTTCAAGCTCTGCCTTAGGTGTAAGTGCAGCTACCGAGTCTACTACTACGATATCCATGGCACCAGATCTAACCATTGTCTCAGCAATCTCAAGTCCCTGCTCACCATAATCAGGCTGATTGATATATAAATTGTCAACATCAACACCAATAGCTGCTGCATATACTGGATCAAGTGCATGTTCTGCATCGATAAATCCTGCGATACCACCACGCTTCTGTACCTCAGCAATCATATGAAGTGTTACTGTTGTCTTACCTGATGACTCAGGTCCAAAAATCTCTATAACTCTTCCCTTAGGAATACCACCTATACCAAGTGCCAGATCAAGGCTAAGCGAACCTGTTGGTATAGCATCAACATTAAGCTTGGAAGCTGGGTCACCAAGTTTAATAACTGCACCCTTACCAAACTGTCTCTCTACCTGCATCATAGCAGCATCCAATGCCTTAAGCTTGTCTTCTCTTTCCATCTCAAACTCCTTTTAAAACATTAATAGTATTCCGAATAAATATCACAAATCAGGCGAACATCCGTTCACATAACTTAGATTAAAACATTTGTTCGGTTTTGTCAACAACTTCTTTTTAACTTTTTTTCAAATCATTAAAAATCTCGTCTATATATAGGTTTTACCATATATAAAGTCCAATATTTTGCCCTTTTACCTCCTTCAATAATCATTTATTAAGGGATATTAATGTGGAAACCACATATTCTGACCGATAATGGTCTTCGACTAATTAGAATAAATAAAAACTGCATAGGAAGAAGATTCTTCCTATGCAGTAAAATATCATAATTATCATAGATTTTCAATATACTAATCTGTAGTTAGCAATGCAATACACTATAGCACCCATTATGGAGTTCCAAATGTTTTCTTACTATAGTATTCCAGAATACACTTTCTAAGCAATATAAGACTTTCGGCTACCGCCGTGTTTCTAACCTTTTCACGATTGCCCTTTAAATGATACTCCGCTGTGGTAACCTGACCGCATACATTAACACCAATATACACAAGCCCCACTGGTTTTTCAGGAGTTCCTCCATCAGGACCAGCAATTCCAGATACCGCAACTGCTACATCTGCTTTATTAAAGAATGCTGCTCCAAGGCACATCTCCTTAACTGTCTGACTGGAAACTGCACCGTGCTTCTGAAGAGTTGATTTCTTGACACCAAGAATTCTTCTTTTGGCTTTATTAGAATATGTTATCTCACCTGACTTATATACTTCCGATACGCCAGGTACATTAATCAGTCGTCCTGCTATGAGTCCTCCTGTACATGACTCAACTGTTGTAATTGTCAAATCATTGGCAACAAGAAGATCAACAACTGTCTGCTCAAGAGTTCTTTCCTCATGAGTAGTATATACACTGTCGCCAAGTCTAGATTTAATCTCATTAACAACAGGCTTAACCAGTTTCTTAGCAGCGTCTATTGTTTCAGCCTTGGCTGTAACTCTTACATGAACTTCGCATGTTTTTGCATAAGGAGCCACTGTAACTGCACCATTCATATTGATTAAATCGTCAAGAATAGTTGCAATTTCGCTTTCGCTTCGCCCACAGATTTTTACAATACGTGAATAGAACACCTGCTTATCAAGGGCGTTAACCTCCTGAAGATATGGAATAAGCTTATCTTCAAACATAGCTTCAAGCTCGTGAGGAGGTCCTGGCAAAAGTACTACGCGCTTGGTCACCTTATCCATAACATCATTATCTTTTGACTCAATTATCACACCTGGAGCTGTACCGTTATCATTAGCCAGTATTATAGCCCCTTCAGGTATCATAGCCTGCTTGAAATTATTATCAGTCATAACACGACCACGCTTTTCAAAATAAGCTATAATCCTGTCTTTTGATTCTTCATCAAGAACAAGTTCACGGCCCATCACTTCTGCAGCCGTTTCCTTCGTAATATCATCCTGAGTAGGGCCAAGTCCACCACTTAGTATTACAAGATCACTTCTGGTAAGCGCAAGCTCTATCACACCTTTTAAGCGCTGCTTATTGTCACCTACAACTGTCTGATAATATGTATCAATGCCAAGGCCAGAAAGCTCCGATGCAATATAAGCTGCGTTAGTATTTACTATGTTACCAAGCAAAAGTTCTGTTCCGACAAATATTGTTTCAGCAATCATCACTAAATCCTCTTTACCATCTGTTATTTCTGGTCCTTCATAACAGCTTTGTTCTTCACTAAATAATCAACTAGTGATACTACTGTTAAAATAAGTGATAACCACGCAAGTCCTGTTCCTATTAATGACCAGGATGAAAGATCAGCTGAATTCAACACAGAATATCTATGACAGAGTAACAATCCGTTCCAATATATGAGATCTCCTTCACCTGCTAATCCCATAAATGCCATATAGTAAATAATCATTATCATTTGTGATACTGTTTTAGTTTTGCCCCACCAGCTGGCAGCTATTACCACACCATTGTCAGATGCAATTAATCTAAAACCACTTATGATAAACTCACGCGCAATAATAATTATTACCATCCATGCTGGTAAAACGCCAAGTTCAATAAAACATATAAGCGCACTACACACAAGGAGTTTGTCAGCAAGAGGATCCATAAACTTACCAAAGTTAGTGACAAGATTATACTTTCTTGCTATCTGTCCATCGAGGAAATCAGTAAATGATGCCACGCAGAATATAGCAAGTGCGATCCAGAAGCCAAGCTTTCCAAATGAATTATTTAAAAGAAAAAATATAAAAAACGGAATTAATATCACTCTAAGAAGTGTTAATTTATTAGGTAAATTCATTATACTAACTCTCCAATCAAATCATATTCATTACTGTCTGTAATAAGAACATCAACCATTCGACCACTTTCAAGGTCTCTGTCGGTATCAATGAACACATATCCATCAACATCTGGTGCATCCATATAACTTCTGGCAACCAGTGCGCCTTCTTCAATGCGTCCTTCTATCATACAGCGAACCTTGCGGCCAATCTTCTCACTGGCCTTTTCAAAGGCTATCTCCTGCTGAAGTTCCATGATTATATCGCGCCTCTTAGCCTTAACATCCTCATCAACCTGATCAGGCATACCAGCCGCAATCGTATCCTCTTCCTCAGAATAAGTAAACACACCTAGTCTGTCAAAACGCATACTTTTAACAAAGTCAACCATAGACTGAAAATGCTCCTCAGTTTCACCTGGAAAACCAGTAATAAGTGTGGTTCTAAGACAAATATCAGGTATTTCGCTTCGAAGCTTTCCTATAAGCTCCTCAAGGTACTTTTTGTCAGTTCTTCTTCCCATACGCTGAAGAATATAGTCATCTGCATGCTGAATAGGCATATCAAAGTAGTGACATATCTTAGGCTCCCGCTTCATAGTTGCAATTAACTCATCATATATCTCTTCCGGATAGCAATACAGAAGTCTAATCCACTCTATGCCTTCTATCTTACAAAGCTCTGATAACAGCTCGTGAAGCCTTTTCTTTCCATATATATCTGTACCATAGACAGTTATCTCCTGGGCCACAAGTATTAGCTCCTTGACTCCGCCATCAGCCAGAGTTCTGGCTTCTTCAAGCACAGCCTCCATTGGCACAGATCTAAAGTTACCTCTAAAGATTGGAATAGCACAATAGGTACAATGCTTGTCACAGCCCTCTGCAATTTTCAGATGTGCATAATGACCACCAGTTGATAATATTCTTCTCTTTCCATATACAAGCTTCTTCTGAACATCATCAATATAAGCAGCAGCCTTGTTGTTAGACAGGAATTCTTTTATTGCCTGATCTATTTTATCGAATGCTGTTGTTCCGATAATAATATCAACCTCTGGAAGTTCATTTTTTACATCTTCTGTATAGCGCTGTCCCAAACAGCCTGCGCATACAAGCACCTTGAGGTTACCTGTCTTTTTCAGCTCACCATATTCAATTAAGGTATCAATACTTTCCTGCTTGGCATCCGCAATAAAACTACAAGTGTTGACGATTATAATCTCAGCCTGCATTTCATCATCTGTAAGCTGATATCCTGCATCGGCCATAAGACCCAGCATCATTTCACTTTCCACCAGATTTTTGTCGCAGCCAAGTGACGATAACATTACATACATAATTCTAATCCAAATAAAACGTTCACACGAAAAAACGTGTCTAAAAAAAGACACGTCTAATCCGCATTAATCTAATAATTATTCATCTCCTAAGATGTGAATCTTAGACTGGTTAAGCTCGTCTACTGCCACTGAAAGAGGCTTGTAGCACTTACTTACAACCTGTGGCTCTGCACCAGCAATAATCTGTCTTGCTCTCTTGGCTGTAGCCATAACGATTGAATAACGGNNATAACTACCTTACGAGCACCAGCATCGATGTGAGCCTGTGCCTTAGCCTTGCTTGTATAGAAACCTGTACACTCAAGAACTACGTCTACCTTTAATTCGCCCCAAGGAAGGTCCTTAGCGTTAGGGCAAGCATAGATTGTGATTTCCTTGCCATCAACTGTGATGGAACCAGGAGTAACAACTGTCTTACCGTCTTCAGCAAGTACGGAATCCTTGTAAGTAACTTTATCAGCTAAAGCGTACTTACCCTGTGATGAGTCATACTTAAGAAGATGAGCGAGCATCTTAGGGGAAGTTAAATCGTTGATAGCTACTACTTCATAACCTTCAGCGCTGAACATCTGTCTGAAAGCAAGACGACCGATACGGCCGAAACCATTGATTGCAACTCTTACGTTTGCCATTTTATATATCCTCCTAAAAGATATTATATTGTGGTCTGTTTGTTATTATTTTATCAGACCATGATTTCATTGCTATTTTAACTGTTTAATCAGCTAAATTCAAGTGAATTTTATGCTTTTTCACTTATTTAACAATTTCAACATATTTTGATAATTATAATCAAGTCTGAATAGACAAAATGACGAAAAATCGCCGTTTTGTCTGTAAACGCTTACAGATTCTCTGCAGATTCTTCGTCACTGATAATTTTAACTTTACCTTCGTAAAGCTCTTCAATTGCCTGTGAAAGGGGCTTGTCGATGCCATCAACAACCATGGGCTCTGAACCATCAATAATCTGGCGTGCACGCTTTGCAGTAGCCATAACGATTGAATAACGGCTGTTAACTACAGGCTTTTCTCCTGGCTCAACATCTGCATTAACAACCTCCATTAAGTCTGTATAAGATGGATGTAACATGATTTATTCTCCTTTCGATATCTCATTAAGTTCATGTCTTATCTTATTGATAAAGTTCATATTTCTCTTAGGTCTCATATGAGCCGCTTCTATAATCGAATATGTATCAGCCACACACTGATCTACCTTATCATTAATAACAATATAATCATAATTGTCTATGCCTTCTGATTCCTCAGCAGCACGACGCATACGCTTATCAATTACTTCAGGGGTTTCTGTTCCTCGACCAACCAGTCTTCTCTTAAGTTCCTCAGCGCTAGGAGGCATTATAAAGAGAAGAAGTGCTGTTGGGAACATCTTTTTTATATTAAGTGCACCCTGAATCTCAATCTCAAGGATAACATCCTTGCCAGCCTTAAGCTGTTCCTCCACATAAGCCTTAGGGGTTCCATAATAGTTATCGCAATAACATGCATGCTCTATGAGGCCACCCTCTTCAATTGTCTTCTCAAAGGTTTCTTTATCTACGAAGAAGTATGATTTTCCATTCTCTTCTCCTGGTCTAGGCTGTCTTGTAGTCATAGAAACCGATAAAGCGAAATTATCGTATTTTTCAAGCAATCCCTTTACTACAGTTCCCTTGCCAGTACCAGCAAAACCAGAGATAACAACTAATATTCCTTCACGATTCATCAGTATCTCCTTCTTCCCTGCTTCTACGAACTATTGTATCCGTCATAAGCGCTGATAAAACAACCTGCCCATTCTCCATAACAATAACCGACTTGGTCTTACGTCCCTGAGTTGCATCGATAACCGTGCCATTTTCCTTGGCCTTTTGAACCATTCTTTTAATAGGAGCTGCATCCGGGCTTACTACGGATATTATCTTGTCAATATTTACTACATTGCCAAAGCCAATGTGTATTAGCTTACTCATATATATACCTGTCAGATAAATGACTACTCAAGATTCTGAATCTGCTCTCTAATCTTCTCTATCTCAGTTTTAAGGATGATACCTTTCTCTGAAATAGCAATATCAGTTGTCTTAGAAAGAATAGTATTAGACTCTCTGTTCATTTCCTGAGCCATAAAGTCGAGCTTACGTCCAACTGCACCGCCCTTAATAAGGGTATCCTTAGTAGATGCAATATGACTACGAAGTCTTACGATTTCTTCATCAACACAAATCTTATCTGCAAATATTGTAACTTCTGTAAGAAGACGTCCTTCATCAACCTTAACATCCTCAAGAAGCTCCTTAACCTTGCTTGTTAACTTCTCACGATACTCAGCAACAATCTGAGGTGAACGCTCTTCGATAAAATCAACAACTGATAAAAGATTATCAAGCTTATCAATCATATCGTTCTTAAGATTCTCACCTTCAACCTCTCTTGAAGCAACGAATTTCTCAAGAGCACCACGAAGTGTTTTCTCGAGAGACTTCCATATCTCGTCTTCGTCAACTTCAACCTCTTCCATAGTAAATACTTCTGGGTATCTTGAAAGTGTTGAAACTCTTATATCATCATCAAGTAAAAACTCTGACTGCATCTCGCGCAGGTAATTAAGATATGTGGCTGCCACATCTCTGTTGTACTTGATAGTAACATTCTCTTCTGACAGATCTTCATATGTAACGAATAAATCTATCTTGCCTCTCTCAGCATATTCCTTGAGAACATTTCTAATAGCTGCCTCAAAAGAATTGAGCTTCTTAGGCATCTTAATATTTAAGTCTAAATATCTATGATTAACTGCTTTAATCTCAACAGTAAATCGACGATTGTTTTCTTCTAACTCATGACGGCCAAAGCCGGTCATACTTTTAACCATTGTAAACCTCCACGCATTTATACATTAAAACGCATACTCATACAATCCTATATTATAGATATAAATAGGGTGAAAAGTCAAGAAATCGTGACTTTTCACCCCTCTTTAAACCTATCACATATTTCGTTTTTCAAAACCTATCTTTTCCAGAACCTCAACAAAATAATATGCATAATGGCGTTCTGCCCCCATACTAAATCCAAGAATTCCCTCTCCACCGCCAGATACAACGATCATTGCATCTATCTCATCATCCTCTTCAGCAATAACAACCGTAGCTGCAACATACCCTTTGACTCTGTAATAATACTGCTCAAAACAAAGAACTGCTGTCCTACCATTTTGCTTCAATTCACTACATACGATTTCACTATCTCCACGTTCTGAGCATACATGTAAGGCCAAATCTTTCACTGTGGACATAACATCCTTATCTTTTCGCATAAAAACACATTCTGACATAATAATCTCCATTCTTTACATAAAACTGCGCTTTGCGCCCATGCCCAAAGTGTATATTTATGCCAGTTTTTTGGCAGCAATATTTTTAGCCACAGCATCTATAATAAGCATCAATAAAACCGAAAGTACAACGCATATTGCAAATGTCACACCAACGCTTCCCCAGTAGCCAAGGCTTCTTCTAAGGAACTTGGCAACATACTGGTATACTCCCCAGTGCATGCAGTATATTGGCATACTAAGCTTTCCAAGGTAATTAATGAACCTGCTGTTAATCATTGAAGTAAGGCTTGCTCCACTAAATGCTATGACGAGCATTATAGCAATCAGGTAGAGAACAAGAATCTGATCATATGGAGCCAGCATTCTGTGCATCTCATAACCAATAAGAGCGAGAAGCGCGAGTTCACACACTGTTACTGGAAACTTAACTGTTATATCAGCCTCGCCCAGCTTCTTTTCAAGTGCTCTCGCAGCAACGTATATGCTTACGCCCATCATCATATCCGCAAATGCACGTATAACACCGCAGTATATTATGCCTGAATACTGTGCCCAAGGACACACACCATCGTAATTAGTCACCATCCAGCAAAAAGCAATTGGAGGAAGGAACCAGATTACATAATGCATAAATACATCACGGTACTTGCTCACAAGATACATTAAGAGTGGAAGTGCCACGAACATAGCTGATAAAAACCAAAGTGGCGCATTTCTAAGATCATATAGAGTCATAGGAATAACACCAAGCATAGGACTAAGTGTTAACTCAAATGGCATATTTTGAAGTCTAAGAACTCTGTCTATAATAGGATCAGCTTCTCTTGGCCAGAAGAATTCAAGTGCATATATACTAACAATACCCACTGCCGCAAAAGGAAGCACTCTTTTAAGCTTACCGACTGTATAGTTCATCCAGTATTTCATGGTATTAGTACCTGCCACCTCTTTCTCTTTTCCTAGTAAATGAGCATATGCAAAATACCCTGTGACCATAAAGAAAAAGTCTGCAGCCAATGCTCCAAATGGGAACATCATAACAATATCCTCATCCTGAACAAATCCAGAATGATGGATGAGTATAACTATACACATCAAAAATCTAAGTAACTCTATATAACTGTTTTTCTTCTTCATAACTAAGTCCGCCTAATAATCCATTATTGGTATTATTATAATACTCCGATTATATATTGGCAAAAACTTCTGTCAGTTCTCCTATCAGGTCTTCCACGTCCTCTATTCCAACTGATAATCTAAGTGTACACGGAGTGATACCATTCTTAAGTCTAACCTCTTCTGGTACATCGGCATGAGTCTGAGTTGTTGGATAAGTAAGAAGCGTTTCAACACCGCCAAGACTTTCAGCGTACTTAATCATTTTAACTTTTTCCAAAATAGCTAATGCATGCTCTTTGGAATCCACATCAAATGTAAGCATTGCGCCAAAACCTCTGGCCTGCTTCTTCATTATTTCGTGTCCTGGATGTTCTGGTAAGCCAGGATAATATACCTTTTTTATTATTGGCTGATTCTTTAGCCAAGTGGCAAGCTCAGCTGCGTTCTTTCCTGCTCTCTCCATACGCACGCCAAGTGTCTTGATACCACGGAGTATAAGCCAACTGTCAAAAGGCGCCAGTCCGTAACCTGTAGTTTTGATAAGAAAACGTAATTTTTCCTGTATCGCTTCATTATTAGTAACAATAAAACCTGCTAAAGTATCATTATGTCCTCCAAGATACTTGGTTCCACTGTGTATTACCACATCAGCACCAAGATCTAATGGATTTTGAAAATATGGGGAAAGGAAAGTATTATCTACTATCACAATGAGCCCATGTCTTTTCGCTATATCTGCCACCTTACTAATATCTGTAACATTCATCATTGGGTTAGTAGGTGTCTCGATGTAAATTGCCTTAGTATTCTCCTTAATACTGGCCTCTATATCATCCTTTGAACAATTATGATAAGTAACTTCATAATGATTCTTTTTCGAAACGTTATCGAATAATCTTATACTACCGCCATATAAATCTGACTCTGAAATAATATGGTCGCCAGGTTCAAATATCTCCATCAAAAGCGATATAGCAGCCATACCTGTTGAAAGTGCAAATGCATCTATACCATGTTCAAGCTCGGCTACAACCTTTTCAAGCTGCTGCCTTGTTGGATTTTGAAGTCTGCTGTAATCAAATCCAGTACTTTGTCCAACAGCTGGATGTTCGTATGTCGCTGTCTGATATATTGGATAGCTAAGTGCACCGTAATGATTTATCTTTCCTTCATCCTCTTCAAGATGAAGACATCGTGTATTAATTCCTCTTCCCATCATACTCTCCTCTCAAAATCCTAGGCCACGCCCTTAAGGTTATCATTTATATAATTATTTAACACTGAAGCTAATACTCTATGACCTTTCACATTCATATGCTCCTGGTCTTCCTCGCTTGGCTGTACATAATCAGATGCTGCTATAAAATGAACGCCTCTCTTTCTAGCCACCTTAGCATAGGCATTTCTAAGACCTTTGGATACTCGTACGGAGTTAACATCAAACTCAGGATCAAACTCATCTTTCCATACATCTTCGCCTAGCACAATTGGAGATACCAATATAACCTTGTCAGCTGGTACATATCTTGTTATGAGTTCAAGACATCTGTCAATTCCAAGTGCAATTGATTCAGGAGAGCTGTGGTTATAAGCCTTACAGTCATTGGTTCCAAGCATCAATATAACTGAATCTATCTGATTATATTTATTAAATATGCCAGGTAATGAATCAATTCCTTTTCTGTCTGGTCTTGAAGCATCCTCGTAAATTGTAGTACGACCACATAATCCTTCCTCTAGAATGTTGATGCTCTTTTTCTCAAGCTTTCTCTGTAATAAACTTGTCCATCTAATTCCTTCTGGAAACTGTAATTTATTGACTGGGTTATATCCCCATGTATTTGAATCACCAAAGCATAATATATTCTTCATAATACTTCCTCATTTCCTTTGCAAATGAATACCTATCGTTTTAGTGTGTTATGAAATTATAGTATTATAACTTTCTGAAAATGTATAATACATAAAAGATATGTCCAGTAATAATATTTACTTATAATGAATCCTTCTGACATAAGGGCATAATAATACCCTCATTAATAGTCGCCTACTAATGAGGGTTATTTTTAGTCTCTTTTAATCCTTACTTAAATGGATTCTCCAAAAACTCTGGCAAGTTCTTAATGCCTTCCAGTTCACTATATAACACTAATAAAGAAGAAGCACAGCCTGCTGTACCATGGTAAAGTCCTGTATAGCTCTCTACATCGCCAGGAATAAGTCTGGTCCATCTTGTATACCAGCGTCTCTTGTCATCAAGGATAAATGAATCCCTAAGAAGCACATCAGCTGATTCAAGAGCATAGTCATAATACTTCTTGTCTCCTGTGAAGTGATATACATGCAGGAAATGCTCAAGCATACCTGCAGCGCCGCAGCAGTAGCAGTATGTGTGCCAATATCCTTCTGAATGCTTGGCAGGAGCACCTGCTTCTATAATACCGTTAGTAAGCTTAATCACCCACTGCTTGTATAATTCATCACCTGTAAGCTCATAAAGCTTGTAGAAAAGTCTTGTGGATCCAACAGGTCCCTGACACATACCAAGGTAATATATATCCTGCTTGTATGGAATGTTATAGCAAGCAAGAGCTGCTGTTCCATCTTCATTAACATCAGATACTGAGATAACATACTTAGCAGCATTTTTAGATGCTGTAAGGAATCTCTCATCCTTTGTTACTTCATAAACCTTGGCAAGTACATAGCCTGTACCAGCTGTTCCATAGAAGAAATTAGGAAAATATCCATTCTCACCTAGACCAAAGTCTACAGTATCCATAGCATAGTATCTGCTGCCTTCGTCGCCAACTTTCTCCTCTTTGGTTAGATAGTAGTTACCCACCTTGCCAAGTAACTTAGCAATCTTTTCATCCTTTGTACGCTCATACTGATCGGCAAGATATAGAACTAGTCCACCATCTGAGATAATTCCAAGAGCGCCGCTCCATGTGGCTGTATCACCAGTTACTGTGATAGCACCTAATATATCTGCGTTTACCTTGTCCACAAATTCCTTGTATTCTTTCTTGCCAGTTTCATCATAGAGAAGCTGAGTGAGGAATGCCTGTCCAGCTGGTCCGTTATAGAAGCCTGTAGCAATACCTATCTGGCTTCCCTTGCCCTTCTCGTCATATAAAGAAGCCCCTTCATAGGTAGCAATAATATTGGCTGCTGCCTTCTCACTTACTGCAAGATACTTGGCATCCTTTGTCACCTTATAAAGTCTTAGGTAGAAGAATCCGATACCAGCTGCACCTCCATACCAGCTCTTCTGCTGAGTAAGCGGAGCATCATTATAATTATCGCTTTCTGGACTGAACTTCCAGACAATACCGCTATCTGTTTCAACCACATTTTCACTGATCCACTTTTCTGTTTCGAGGGCAGCA
Source organism: Lachnospiraceae bacterium UBA1748 (assembly GCA_002314855.1). Classification (GTDB taxonomy): domain Bacteria; phylum Bacillota; class Clostridia; order Lachnospirales; family Lachnospiraceae; genus NK4A136. The sequence goes on along the minus strand of DCHQ01000050.1, from coordinate 2,437 downwards.
TTTATATAATCTTCTACTGTGTTCTTTTTAAATGGCTTTGCAATCTTAATACTCATATAACACACTTTCTATTCATTAAATGGATCATCATAAAGTCTAACCCACTTGAATTTGTCTTCCTCTGATAAATATAACTGTAATAATGCTGATCCGATTCCCGCAGCTCCATCATAGTATCCGATTGGAGATGTTATGGTCTCAGGCTCGACTCTTGTAAATGCGAGTGGCCAGTGAGATATCTTTTCAGCCTTTTTCTCCTTCTCTCCAAGGAGTACATTACCTGCTCTAAGCGCAAGCTTCTTGTATCTATCATTCTTACTAGCCTGATAATAGGCTGTGAAGAACTGTACAAGACCTGCATTACCGCAGCATAGACATACGTTGTTCCAGAAACCTACTGACTGCTTTTCAGGAGCACCTGTTGACTCGAGACCGTCTACAAGCTCCTCAATATCCTTAAGATACTTATCGTCATTGGTAAGCTTATAGAGCCTGTAGAATAGTCTAGAGGTACCGGCTGGACCATGGCATGAGCTTAGATAGAAAATAGGCTCTTCATCAAGGCCAACTCTATAAGGAACAAGGAATCCCTTCTCCTGTTTTATGGCAATACTCTTTAAGTAGATAGCACACGCCTTTGCTGCATCCAAGTACTGCTCCTCATTAGTAAGTTCATATATCTTAGTTAATAAATATCCAGAACCTGCCGAACCAAACTCAAAGTTTGGAAGGCTAAAGTTAAGCCAACCTTTAAGTCCATTGAACTCAAGGCCACCATCATCATGCTTTATACCACCTGCAAGATAATGCTTGATGGCGCTTATGATAAGATCATAGATTTCATCTGATTTCTCTTCTTCGTATAATTTAAGTAAGAAAAGAATTGTACCACCATCAAGGAAAAGAGCAGAGCTGTTAGACCAGTAAATACCATTCTCATCCTTGCTTGCATGATCCTTATAATACTTTGCAATGTCCCTAGCAGTATCAAGATACTTCTCTTCCTTAGTCTCATCATATATATCTAAGAGAACAAGACCTATACCACCAATACCATAGTAAAGACCCTTAGATGCTCCAGGAATATCTTCCTTACCTTCTACGATATCGTCCTGCCAATGCTTTGTAAGGTAGTCTGCACCCTTCTTTACCTTATCAAGGTACTCAGCCTCACCAAGTGCCTGATAGAGCTTGAGATAATAATATACATTACCTGTGGTACCAACGAAAAATGATAGGTTAGGCTTATCTGTTTCTTCTATGGACCAGAAGATACCATCCTTAGTCTGTCGCTCGTACTGAGCAATATATTTTTCTGCCTCAAGAGCTGCATCAAGGTATTCTGATGTGCTCTTTGGTGCATATGTGTCATAGCTGTTACCAACAGCGAATTTATGTCTGATAAGTGTTGCCATCTTTTAGTCCTCCTGATACTTAGGATTGATAAGATCTGTTGAAAGATACTTAAGTACATCATCGTAAGCGATTGCTACTATTGTCTTGCCTTCGTATTCAGGCTTCTTAGCAAGCTGTGTTGCTAAGTGAACTGCAGCACCAGTTGACACTCCAAAGAATGCGCCTTCTGCAATAGCAACCTTGTTCGATGCTCTGTATGCCTCTTCCTTAGTAACAGTCTCATACTTGTCATATACCTTCACTCCATCAAAGAATGTTGGAAGGAAATAATATGGCATATCTGTAACATGATGTACACCATCAAGTGAATCTGGATCATCTGCTGGTGGATCAAATAATACTACTTCAAGGTCTGGATTAACCTCTCTAAGCGCCTTAGAGATACCACTAATTGATCCGCCTGAGCCTGCACCTGCTACAAATACATCAACCTTGCCATCTGTATCTCTTATAATCTCCTGACCTGTTGTGTTGTACTGGATGTTTCTGTTAGCTTCATTGGCCCACTGTGCAAGTAAGTAGTACTTATTACCATCGGCGTCACCACGCTTCTTGAAGTAAGCTCTAAGCAAATCATGAAGTCTGTAGTCCTCAGCGATATTAGCAAAATCTGCTGCAAGATCTGGGTTATCTGCGAGATCAAGAATCTCTGCTCCATATGCTCTAAGTAAGTCATATCTTTCCTTAGTCATACCTGCTACAACTGTTAAGAACTTGTATCCTCTTTTTCTAGCTATAGCTGCAAGAGCGATTGCTGTGTTACCTGATGATGACTCTACGATGTAGTCACCCTTCTTAATATCTGTATCTCGCTCTAGCGCATCAATCATTGCTACTGCAATTCTGTCCTTAAGGCTTCCAAGAATATTAACGCTTTCAACCTTAAGAAGGATTCTTGCCTTCAGATCATATTTCTTCTCGTAATTAACTAACTCTAAAAGTGGTGTATTTCCTATAAGCTGCTCTACTGATGTTTTAATGTTTGCCATGATTATTTCTCCTTTAATATCTGTGTTTATTT
>DCHQ01000054.1:35339-41483 GCA_002314855.1 Lachnospiraceae bacterium UBA1748 | reverse complement strand
CCATGTTGTCATATACTGACATATGTGGATAAAGAGCGTAGTTCTGGAATACCATCGCGATATCTCTGTCCTTAGGCTCTACATCGTTTACTAATCTGTCTCCGATACGAAGCTCACCTGAAGAAATATCTTCAAGACCAGCGATCATACGAAGTGTTGTTGACTTACCACATCCAGAAGGTCCAACGAAGATGATGAACTCCTGATCTGCGATCTCAAGGTTGAAATTCTTAACAGCTTCAAAACCGTTAGGATAAACCTTGCAAATGTTCTTAAGTGATAAACTTGCCATTTGTTTATGCCTCCTAAAATAATTTAATGTTTTTTGTATAACCTTCGTGGTTATAACTCCACTAGGCTAAAGTATATTAGATATTGCAAATGATTGCTATTGCATCTATGCCGAAAATAGATGTGTCATTATTAGCAAAATGTATATACCAGAGCTCATATTGGTTATTATAACCGCTTTCACATCTCTATATTAGTTATATTAACATTTTTTATCGCGTTTTGCAAGAACGATTATCACTAAGAAAACAAATAAAAAAATGCCAAAAGCCCTTATTCTATAAGCTTTTGGCATTATGTTAACTTGAATTTTAACGAAGCGTAAAACTCTTAAAGTCGACGTACCCTTCACCTTCATAGGTAAAATAAAGTGGTCTCTTACCTGACTCTATATTAAGCCCTCCACCATATGAGCTCCAGTCTTCTGATGGTAATACCGAGATCTCTGACACAATATTTCCAGCACGTTCATCCCTAACAACAAATTTACCGGTCGCAGTACCTCGAACCATTACCTCGATGTTCTTTGCATTTTCAAACATAAAATACCTGAAGCCTGCTGTTGCCCCATCACACATATTATTAATATACTGATCAGGATTATTTTCTCTATCTTCACCTTCCTGTGTAAATGCTGGATGATTATCATCCTGTTGCTCCCTAAGGCTTTCTGTTGTTCCATTCTTACTATATAAATGACATGCTATTCTTGCTTCATAAGTTCCCTCATCAGAAAGCGGGCCACCATTTAATCCGCATGAAGTAATTCTGGCTTGATGAAATGCTTCCCCATCAAAATATATTTCCTCAGCACATGCCTGACGTGAGAAGAAATGTCTATTAGTCTGTCTATGATAAAATACATACCATTTTCCACCAACAAAGGCCACGCTTCCATGAGTATTACCGCGATAATTAAGTGCTTCTGTATTACCGTCTGCTCCTATATCCGCATTACTAACAAGTACACCACCATATCGATACTCTCCAAGTGGAGAATCAGCAACTGCCCAACATAATTCATGCATCCATGTGGAGCTATAAATAAAATAATACTTTCCATTTATTTTTCTAACTGAACTAGCTTCAAAAAATGGATGCGCCTCATACTCTGTTCCTGGAGCAGCTGTAATAATAGGGAGATTCTCTACTGGCTCTGATTTTAATGTAATCATATCGCGTTCGAGTTCCATTTTCTGGCTATTTTTATCAAGATTTGGCATATCCGCATAACGAGGACTATTTCCAGAAAATAAATATATTCTCTCATCATCATCTATAAAAATACCTGGGTCAAACTGCCTTGTATCACCATCTGTTCCAAGTATTCTGCCATCAGCATGTCGCACAAAATCAAGGAACTCATATGGTCCTGCTGGCTTATCAGCCACGGCAACACCTATTTCTTTTAATACATCGAGACAATAATATAAATAATATTTACCATCAAGCCCTTTACACACATCTGGAGCCCAAAGAGCATGGGAACCATCCTTATTTCTTGGATCCTGAGTTTTCTTAAATATTACTCCTTCATATCTCCAGTCTGAAAGGTCATCTTCAGGTGCTGACCAACAAACATAATCATTTTGGCAATATACCTCACCATTAAATCGATCATGGCTTCCATAAATATATAATCGACCGTCGAATACTCTTGGCTCGCCATCTGGTATATATTCGTAGCTTGGTAAATATGGATTAAAAACCTGTTTCAAAATATACCTCCTCATAACTCCATAAATTAATAATATAATACTACAACCACATTGCCATTGGTGTATAAATCATACCCTCATTCTCAGCTGTCATACCTGTAATCTCAAAGCCCTGCTTTATATAAAAGTCTTTGGCGTAAGGCGATGAGTGCACCGTTATGGAGCTAAGTTTGTTCTCAACCTTCACATATACTGACAAAGCATCAATAAGCTTTGTTCCTATCCCCTTTTTATGATACTTTTCATCAACAAATAGTAATGATATGTGATTACGAGAACGTAATGTTCCGAGGCCAACTATTTTTTCTGTTAGCTCATCATATGCCACAAACATAAGATAATCGCCTTCAAGAAACATTCTATGAAGTCTTGAATCAGATATAAATTCTAAGAAACTGTCCTGCCCCTGCTTACTGTAATCTGGAGCAACATAATGCATAAAAGTCTTCCACGCCAGAGCCATAGCATCATCCCACTCGTCTTTATTTGCTTTTCTAATTATTATTCTATTTCTATTGTCCATAATTAATTATAAAAGGCTATATAGTATACATAGTAGGGACGGTTCTTGTTGGCTAGCTGAGAAGCGTAGGCCAAAAGAATCGTCCCTATTATGTGTTGTTTACAATATTTAATTAACAGATTTCTGCTCCGCTTGGCATATCCTTCTCTGGAGTAAGAAGTGCAAGGTTGCCATCTGCATCCTCTGCACAAAGAAGCATACCTTCTGAGGTAACACCTGCAAGTGTTGCTGGCTTAAGGTTTACAAGTACCATAACCTTCTTACCAACCATCTCTTCAGCGCTATAGTGCTGCTTGATACCTGATACAATCTGCTTAACCTGGCTACCAATCTTTACCTGGCTACAAAGAAGCTTCTTAGACTTTGGAACTTCCTCACACTTAATGATAGTACCTACCTGGAACTGAAGCTTGGCAAAATCATCATATGAAATCTCTGTCTTAGCTTCGATATCAATAACAGGCTCATTATCAGCTGATGAATCGATACCATTCTCTCTCTCGTACTCTGCACGCTGAGCTGCCTGGATTTCTTCAACCTTCTTCATTACCTCTGCAAGGTCCTGTCTAGCAAAAAGCATGATAGGCTTCTCGATAACCTTTGTTCCTGATGGATATAAACCAAACTTATCAAGATCATCGAAATCTCTAGCTGATGTACTAAGCTGCTCGAAGATACTCTTAGCTGTGTCTGGCATAAATGGCTCAAGTAAGCTTGCACCAATTATAATTGATTCTGTAAGATTATACATTACCTCACTGAGTCTGTCCTTATTAGCCTCGTCCTTGGCAAGTACCCATGGCTCAGTCTCATCAATATATTTATTGCAACGTCTAAATAATGCAAATACTTCACTGATTGCATCATTAACACGAAGCTCTTCCATCTTCTTGTCAATCCTAGCCTTTGTTCCTGTTACAACACTCTTTAAGTCAGCATCCACGTCACCTGTCACTCCAGTGCTTGTAACCACACCGCCAAAGTACTTGTTGCTCATCGAGATAGTTCTATTAACAAGATTTCCTAAAATATTAGCAAGCTCTGAGTTAAATCTCTCAACTACGAGCTCCCATGTAATAGTACCATCATTCTCATATGGCATCTCGTGAAGAACAAAGTATCTAACAGCATCTACACCAAACATATTAATAAGATCATCAGCATAGATAACATTGCCTCTAGATTTACTCATCTTCTCACCGCCCTGAAGGAGCCATGGATGACCAAATACCTGCTTAGGAAGTGGCTCACCAAGTGCCATAAGGAATATAGGCCAGTAAATAGTATGGAATCTAATAATATCCTTACCAATAAGATGTAAATCTGCTGGCCAGTTCTTCTTGTACTGCTCTGAAGAGTTGCCATCAGCATCATATCCAATACCTGTAATATAGTTTGTAAGAGCATCAAGCCATACATATACTACATGCTTGTCATCGAAATCAACTGGGATACCCCACTTAAATGATGTTCTTGATACGCAGAGATCCTGAAGTCCTGGTAATAGGAAGTTATTCATCATCTCATTCTTACGGCTTACTGGCTGTATGAACTCTGGATGTGTGTTGATATGCTCAATAAGTCTGTCAGCATATTTGCTCATCTTGAAGAAATAAGCTTCTTCCTTGGCTGGCTTAACTTCTCTACCACAGTCTGGACACTTGCCATCTACAAGCTGTGACTCTGTCCAGAACGACTCACAAGGAGTACAGTACATACCTTCGTATGCGCTCTTATAAATATCACCCTGATCATAGAAGCGCTTGAACATCTTCTGAACCTGCTTCTCATGATACTCGTCAGTTGTTCTCATAAACTTATCATATGATGTATTAAGGCTATCACAGATGCCCTTAATCTGGCCTGCGATATCATCTACAAAAGCCTTAGGTGTGATACCTGCAGCCTCTGCCTTGAGCTCAATCTTCTGACCGTGCTCATCTGTACCTGTCTGGAAAAATACATCATAACCATCTTTTCTCTTATATCTAGCAATAGCATCTGCAAGAACTATCTCATAACTGTTACCAATATGAGGCTTTCCTGATGTGTATGCTATGGCAGTTGTTAAATAATATTTACCCTTATCTGTCATATCTATATACCTCCTAATAATCTCTTAATATTCTGGCTGTGGTTCTGGCTGCGCCTGACCACCATCCTCAGTGGCTCCTTCTGCCGCCTGAGCTTCAAGAGCTGCTGCAAGTGCCGCAGCTTCCTGTTCTGCCAGCAGTTCTTCGGCAGCTCTGTTGGTTGCCAAAAACTCTCTGGCAGTTTCTGCTGCTATCTCTTCATCTGTAAGCATACCACTATTCTTCCATACAAAGAAATAATAATTGGATGCAAGTAACTTAACTGATGCTGCATATTCACCTTCAGTATAATCTATCATAGCATTAAGATAAGCATCTGTCTCCTCTTCTGATAGATCTGATGTATCAGCTAACCATGTTACCTCACCTGTTTTACTATTATACATCACTTTATCATTAATAAAGCTACCATTGTATAATCTGGCACGGTGTATACCATCTGAAAAAATATCTCTTCCCATAAGAAGTCTTGATTCATATTCAATACCAAATAAATTAAGTATTGTTGGTAATATATCAACATTACAGCAATATGTATCAGTTTCTATAGGTTCTTCCATTCCTGCATTGTACATAATACAGGTTGAATGATATATTTCAAAATTCTCATCTGCTGGATGACCAAGTATGGATTCTTTACCAGCTGGGCTTAAATAATATGGCGTATGATCACCTGTTAATACAATAACTGTCTTATCAAGCTGACCTGTCTCTTCAAGTCGGTCTAGAAGATATACCATAGCCTTCTCAAGTTCAAGATTACCAGCAAGGTATCCAATTGCCTGTGAATCCATGGTTTCAGCTCTATCACCCAATAATTCCTTGGTTTCTGCCAGGTTTTTATTATACATATAATTGGCTGAAGTATATGGTCCATGACCTGAGAATGTCATGTAATATGCCTGAAATGGTGCGTTTTCAATATAGTCATCTATAGACTGCTCCATCATTTCAAGGTCAGAAGCTGGCCAGGTAGAAGTAAAATTCATACCATCTCCAAGGAACTTCATATTCTCATAACCAAGGTTAGGCCACGAATAACTTCTTCTATAATAATGACCATAGAAGTTATGATATGCGTAGCAGTTAATGCCTTCTGGAGTCATCAAATCAGCCATACCCATAGGCATATACTTTTCACATGACTGCGCAAATGAACCTACTGCAGTACCGCATGAAGCATCACGCGAAACATCAGGCCAAAGTGAAGTCATAAATGCATACTCACCATTCGTTGTTGTATTAAGAAAACTATTATAATAATTATTCAATACAATTCCGTTATGAGCCATCATATAAAGTGTTGGTGTAACATCCTCATCAAGTGCCAAAGATGAAAAACCTTCACCACATATATAAATAAGATTATATCCCTCAAACATGCCAGTATATTTATTGGTATATGAAGGATCTTTATCCGCAAAATACTCGCAGAGCATCATGGTCTCATAGTCAGGAGCTTTTGATTCAAGCTCAGCAAAATCTATCTCATCGAATACCACAGGATTAACCTCATAAT
>DCHQ01000054.1:20388-35148 GCA_002314855.1 Lachnospiraceae bacterium UBA1748 | reverse complement strand
ATTCTAGCTGATGTTGTGTCAGTATCGGCCATAGAATTATGGAAAGCATAGTATCCTGACTGTCTGTCAGTACCACAAAGCTTAAGAACTCCAATACCACCAAACCAAAGAAGGACAACAAGAACAACACATATACCATGAAGAATTATATGATATCCCTTGCATATCTCTTTCTTTAATTTCATAGCTACTATGGCTGTAGCTATCGACATTACAATTGGCAAAACAATAAAGCAAATAACCTTTGTACAAGCCTTAATAGCATCGGTAAGTGCCCACCAGAAGTTTCCAAGAGCCTGTGTTCCCATTCCCACCATACTAACTGAAAATAGTGAGCCAAAATTCTTGAGGTACACAACCTGCATAATGTAATAAACAGCAATTAATATCTGGAAAACAATAGTATTAACTATATTAATAATCTTATTCTTTGTAAAACCTGTGAGCGCTGCAAAAAACATGGCTTCTGCTGGAACAAAGAACACAAATGATAAATTGCTCTTTTGTAAAGTGCCCGATATCTGAAAACGAATAACGATTTCCCAGAACATAAAAAGCACCATAAATAAAAGAAAATAAAAAGCCATTCTTTTCATTTCTTCTATTATAATAGACAAACGTCCTGGAGCAGGTGGTTCATCACATCCAGAATTTTCTGGCTGTTCTGACTCATCATGAGACTCTGGCTGCTTAACTTCTATGTATCCGACTTCTTTTTGTTTATTCAATTCACCTTCAATATCCAAATCAACAAATCTGATCGTATTCTGGTTCATATAAGTACGCCTCTTTTCAATGGGGACTATTATATACCAAAAGAGCAGGCTTATCAACAGCCTGCTCAAATATTGCTCTTCTATTACTCTTCTAAAAACTTTTTCATCTCTTTATATCTTGTAGCCGCATCATAATAGCCCTGAAGATATAGAACTCGTAACTTTTTAGGATCTTTTTCTATTCGCTCGATTTTTATCAGATTTTCAGGTCTAAATACAAAGGCTCTGCCTGCTTTCTCTTCTCTTTTCACAAAGTCCAAAGATTTATTGTATACGATATGTCTGTTTTCCATATCACGTACAACACCTGGATAATCCTTATATTTAGCCCTCATTATAGCCATATTGGATGTAGGCTTCTTTCGATATCCATCTGGTCTTGTAAGAACAACTATATTTTTTAGATTACCATCACGAAGAGATTTTCTAATAGGTATAGAATCAGACATACCACCATCAAGATACATCTTTCCATTAATCTCAACATTTCGTGATACAAGTGGTAAAGAGGCTGATGCTCTTATGGCGACCAAATCTCTTCTCATGTTTTTAAGCTCAACATACTTGGCCTGACCAGACTTAATATCAGTTACTACGACAACTCCTCGGCCTGGATACTTCTCGGCCGCCTCATAGTCAAATGGATCCAGTTCGTTGGGGATTTGATTGTAGCACATATCCACATTAAAAAGGTCGCCTGTCTTAAGAAGACTATAAGCACTACAATAATTCTTATCATCTAAATAGTCCACGGATATTCTATACGCTCTTCCTCTTTGACCCGACATATAACTTGCCAAATGACAAGCACCAGCTGATACACCATAACATGAACTAAACGCCAGTTTCTTTTCAATAAAGAAATCGAGAACTCCTGCTGTATAAAGACCTCTCATTCCGCCACCTTCTAATACAAGTCCTGCTTCATACATATTCGTTACCTCCTAAAACAACACATGTCAAACGACTTTACTTACTATTCCATTCTGATACTATTTCTTCGATGTAATCCTTCCACTCATTAAAAATAGTCTCTTCACTGGCAATATCCTTTATCTTAAGAGCTTCCTTTGCCATTCTTTCTGCATCATCAGGATTCTCTATAAGATAATTGATTGCATCTCTCATCTTATCCTTGTCACCAACTGGAACAAGCATACCATTCTTTTTATGCTCAATAATCATGCTTGGGCCACCACATGGACAATCAGTAGATACTACTGGAAGTCCAAGCGCCATTGCTTCCATGAGTGCATTAGGCATTCCTTCATAATCAGAAGAAAGTGCATAGACAGATGCGTTCTTTAAATCTTTCTCAAGACTATCACTGCCACCCATTAAGAAAATATAGCTTTTTGCATCATATTCTTCAATCTTCTTTTCAAGTTTTTCCTTGGTACCATCTAGTCCATCAATTCCGTATATTTTAAGAACAAACTCTGGATGCTTTTCATGAACCTCATAGAATGCATCAAGCAGCATAGACTGATTTTTAAAATCAGTTAAACGGCATGACTGAACTACTTCCTTTACTCTACAGTCAGAAATAGGTTCATCTATATATTTAGAATGAACTGGATTGATAATAACCTTGGATTTTTTGCGTAGTTTTATATCAAAAAAATCACGCTGCTGCTCAGTCTGAAATACAAATGCTGCTGCCTTTGGAAACAACCATTTAACCCTAAGCATTCTTGAAAAGGAATCGTAATGTCCAACTGGATCAATTCTTACACAGCCACATACAGGCGTTCCCTTTCCCCCAGTAGCCTCTAGTGCGCGAAAAATACTATTACGAAGAAACGATATCACTATATCCGGTTTTTCCCTATTAATGTAATCTCTTAGATTATGAATCAGCTTTATACGACGATATATCGTATTATGCTTGGCCTGCTGCGCTGTCAATGCTATAACCTCTCGCTTAACACGACTGTCTAACTCATATTCGCGTTCGCCCTTAGCCACAGTTACAACCGATACATCATAACCGTGCTCAGCAAATTTCTTGGCCAGATTAGTTACAACACGCTCTGTTCCGCCTAATTCCAATGAATGAGTATGAAAAGCTATTTTCATTAGCACACCTTTCTCATAAAACTAAATCTATTCTTCAAACAACTGTATTATACCAATATGAACTAACTCTTTCAATTTACCATACTTTTATAATGCTTCTATATATCTATATAACTCTTCTCTTATTCAGAACGTAGTGATATTATTTTTATAATGAATTCGCAGCGTAATAGGGAAAATAAAAATGAGTGAAACATCTGAAAAACAAATAAAACATTATACAAAAATGACCACAGAACCAGTAGGGCATTTACTACTTGAGCTATCCATCCCTACCATTCTTTCTATGCTTGTTACCAATATATATAACCTGGTTGATACTGGTTTTGTTGGAACTCTGGGAACAAGTGAAAGTGGTGCTACTGGCATTGTTTTTGCTTTTATGAGTATATTACAGGCCATCGCATTCATGTGTGGCCACGGCTCAGGCAGCATAATGTCTCAAAAGCTTGGTGCCAAAGATTGGGATAGCGCCAATAAATATTCTTCAACAGGTTTCTTCCTGTCATTTGCTATTGGAATATTAATCGCGATTGTCAGCTTTATATTTATGGATCCACTAGTAATGCTTCTTGGAAGTACACCAACAATAGCTCCTTACGCAAAGCAATACATTTTCTACTTATTAATATCGGCTCCATTCTTCACTTCGAGTCTTGCCATGAACAATCTGCTCAGATATGAAGGTAAAGCAGCTCTTGGAACTGTTGGTATGCTAACTGGTTCAATACTTAATATTGGTGGAGATGCACTTTTTATTAAAGTCTTTAAGATGGGAATAACTGGAGCAGGTTTATCAACGGCTATATCACAGTTTGTTAGTTTCTGCATACTTCTTAGTATGTATCTTATGCACAGAACTCAGACAAAAATATCATTGCAGTGCGTTACTAAAAACATTGCTGATATTTGGAATATACTGGCAACAGGATTTCCAAGCCTACTTCGTCAGGGATTGTACTGCATTGCAACAACTCTCCTTAATCAGGGGGCCGGAAACTATGGTGATGCCGCAGTGTCAGCAATGAGTATTGTATCAAGAGTCAGCTTCTTCCCAACTGCATTCGCACTTGGAATTGGACAAGGTTTCCAGCCTATAAGCAGCTATAACTACGGTGCACATCAGTATGCAAGAATCCGTAAAGCGTTCTGGACTGCTATAATAGCGCAGGAAATAGTTATGATAGTTATGGCAATACCCCTTATTCTTTTTGCTGGACCTGTCATTAGACTTCTTCGAGATGATACAGAAGTTGTAGAAATAGGAATACGTGCTCTAACTCTTATGAGCATAGCACAAATTTTCACCCCACTAAGTATGATGACTGAAATGGGCTTTCAGAGCATTGGAAAGAAAATGCTTGCCAGCATAAGCTCCAGCCTTCGTAGCGGAATAATACTAATTCCAACACTTATTATATTAATTAATACTCGTGGATTACATGGTATTCAGGAAGCTCAACCACTCGCAACTGCTCTCACATTTATAATAAGCATTGCATTAAGTAGATTTTATCTTAAAATTCTGGATCCAAAATCAATATACTAATACTTAATTTATACATATATTATTAAAAAAGGTGATCTGCACGATCACCTTTTTCATTAGAACAAAACTCTATTCATCATATTTACATTGTATCTATATATTCAGCCACTGCTCTTGCATATTCTTTTTCAAGGTCCGACTTTTCATTAACCTTAATAAATATCTTACTATCTTCATCATAAGTAAAATACCAGTCAGAATACTGCAAGGTATATGGACCAAAGTATAAGAACTGAAATTCTATTAAATAACAACCTTCGTCATTCTCAGCGATATCCATAGATATCATTGGCTCATTAAATTCCTTAACTGCACATCGTGCCAATTCCAAAACATTACTTATCTCTTCTACTGTTTCAGGAAAAGCAAACTTACCACTTCCACTTGCTCTAAAATCATTGTCACGATTCTTTCTGCCAAGACAGTAATATTTGCCATGGAAATATAAGACCTTATAGTCTCCAGAAAGATTTGGGATCATATCCTGAAGCACAATCTTATTACTATAGTATGGCTCATCTCTAGGTGCCAGTTTCTTATCGCCCTTAAGCTTTTTCATAAGTTTCTTAAGTGCAAAGCCAACAGGTTTATGGCCAAACTCACGAAGCCATGTATACTCCTGATTACGATAAGTATGACGCATCAGTTTTTTCACTACTGCCTCAAGCTCATCAGCGCTTTTGGCAAGTTTTACTCCCACGCTTCCGGATCCTGATGCCGTTTTGACAACTACTGGATATGTAAGCTCACCCTTTACAAGCTCCAGTTCCTCATATCGTCCAATACATAAGCTCTTTGGAGTCTTTAATTTCTCATCAATAAGTCCTGCCCTGTACATCTCAGCAAATGACTTATTGTGATGACACTGAAAATGCTGAAAGGATGGTAATAGAACAGCACCATCAGACATAAGTCTTAGCACCACATCTGATATATAGTTCTTATAGAATAAGCCCTTTTCCTCGGATGATGGATACAGAACATAATAACCAGCATAATTCTTCGACATATCAAGAGTAGCAAACTCTGAAATAGTAACTTCAAAGCCTTTCGAAACAAGTTCCTCTTTTATCGCCTCAAGATTTAACACTGAATCATAGTGTTCTTCTTTACTTCCTATAAATTTGCAGGCAAGCATGCCTTTGTAATCGTGTAAGATAAGTATTTTTTTCATAATTTCACTATAATTATTGATGCTCCTCGTCCCACTCTTCTCTTGGAACGCCTGTTACACTATTAACACCATAAAGTTCACTATATAGATAGCCACCCCAGCTATCCGCCTTCTCTTCTACATCATTCTTATAAATAAATGTAAATCTTGTTTCCCACTCTGGACGAATCATTGGAACATAAACATCCTGCTGCCCACCAGCTACCTGCTCAGCAACTATTCTTTCTCTCTCCTGAAGTTCTCTGTTTATTCTCATGAGATTAGCTCCAGCAGATATATATTCAAAGTACATAGTTACAAGAAATACTACTATTAACGAATATTTCATTAAATTAGCATATAAGTCTTCCTTAGGTATTTGATTAACTGCATTAACACATGCAACAGTTATGAAAAGTCCTGCACAAAAGTGAGCTCGATCCATTGGAGGAGGCATAACTATAAGTGCAAAGCTTGTTGCTATTCCTGCTACAAGGAAAATAAATGTTGTTTTATATGACTTAAGTGCGATACCTTTCAGTATTCCGTATATAACTGCTATTCCGATTATTATCAGCATAATCATAAAATAGTTACGAAAAACCGCATCTATTTTGAGGAATCGGCCTACATACTTAAGTATACCTTCATGATTTTCATCACCCATCACACCCATTCTTTCATAGTTTCCTGGGGCAATAACAAGAAGAATTAAGCCTACAATGTTTCCTAACAAACCAGATACCATCCAAGCTTTTACTTTTTTCTTCTTTGTCCAGTAATCAAATGTATATAATGCTACAATGACCAGACAACCACCTGAAGAATTCTCATTACACCAGCCAGCCAGTACACCTAAGATAAAAAGCATGACTGCAGATAAAACTGATACCTTATATCCATCTACTTCACTATCATTATTAAGGTGATGACGATATAAACATATAAAACCAATGATAATAAAAGCTCCAAACAAATAATTACAAGAACCCATTTCCCATAATATTGTCTCGCCAAATGAAACAGCATACTTCCATACTAGTAATAATGTTAATAGAAATGCGGCAATATCTTTTTTATTCTTTTTATCAACGTTGAAATACATAAATAGAACTGTAAGTACAAATACAGCGCTGTTTATGATATCAAAAAACCACTTAGGACCTGCAAGGAAAACTCTTTGTATAAAGTGAGTTACCTGTCTTCCATTCCAGTGCAAATATTCTTCATAGCAATCCCTAAGTAATAATCCAAATGTTGATAGAGTATACTGAGTACTTCCTATATCATCAGACATAATAGGCGTAAGTGCAGAGAATATATATATGGTAATAAATGATAGTGCTAATACTATATAAAAAATAACATTTCTATACTTATCTACAATTTTCATAATAACTAAACCTACGATTTTCTTATTATTTTTCTAAGAATTCTCTTAGTTCTTTTCACTAAAGGTTCCTTTATATAATTGGGATATATAGCATTGGTTCCTTCCCATTTATGAAAAGCAAATGGCTTTATCCCCTGAACCTCTGGAATCATCTTTTCATGGGAATAATACTTAGCCACATCTATTGGTGCAATTCGCATTCCCTCTGCTTCAAGTAAATGTCTTATTTTACAGCAAATAAATCCATCCTCATAGAACCACATACGCCCATAGGCATATTCACCTTCCCATGGAATGTTTGCCTTTTTAGGAAAATCCATTAATCGCTTACTACGTATACCTGCACTATTACCAACACGGCAAATATTACCATCTTTGTCTCTATATGTGGTGGTATCACCCTCTGGTGGTAACGGCCATGGCGCACCGATATAATCATAATCCAAAAATTCATCACGCCACATCTCTGGATTGACAACAAAGCCATCTGCATGAACTATAAGCGCAAAATCTGTCTTTATATGATCACCCAGTTCATAAACCATTTTGTAATTGAACTCATCTATATTGGTAAGTTTTGTAGTATGACTATATCGTATACTCTTTGGCATATTCCATGGTTTCTTATGCGTTATAAGTACAGCATCACCAAAATCTATTCCACGCATACTATACTGCATAGCTTTTATTGTAGCTGTTACATTAACACTAGTCATCGCTACTAGTGTTACATTTGGCAATGATAGTTTTTTATCAGACATCTCTATTCTCCATATGTCCCAGACAGTCTTCTCTTTAATGAACGAATTGCTCTAATGAACAAATCAAGATATATAAGTCTTCGAGAATTGACCTTAGCTAAAAACTGCGAAAACCCTGTCAATCTTTTCCCTAATCTCTTATATTTTTTTGAACACTTCTTATACTGTTCCAATTCTGCGCGACACTCACTGGCACTGAAAAGCTTTCCTTTTCTGTCCATATATGTCATATTGTCATATATATTCTGCTCAGAAGCCCAATATCCATCAGACACGTTATGTCTTGCCCAGTATTTAGGCGCAATAATTTTCTTTACTGTATCACTTGTAAATGCCGGAAAGAAAGCAAAAGTAGAATTCGACACAATTAAATAATGTGCATTCTTTATGGCAGTATAATCTCCGGCCAAATCAAAATGATATGCTTTAACTTCTGGCAAAATTCTCTTGGCTGCTTTGATATCATCAGTAACAACCATAAACTCCATATCACTTCTTATGGATTTCATATACCTCATAGCATCAAGCCAGTATTTTTTTCTAAGAAAAAGTTCTGGGTTAGATGCATACTCACCGCCACGTATATTTATAATACAAAGATTATCCCTTGAATAATCCATACAGTCGAATTCAGGCTTTACACGAAGCCATTCCTTGATTTTATCTTTACATTCCAGAAAATACGCTTCATCCTGAAGATTTCCATATACAAGAGTCGACTCTTTTAACTCCAAAAGCTTCTCGTCACAACCCGTTATATAGCACCCATGTTCAATATCATGCGTTGAATTACCAATAAAAAGTCTGTCTTCCTTTTCATTATATACATTTGAAAAGTTCTCTTTACCTATATCCACACCCATATCGAGCTGCATAAAAGAAAGACACGAAAATAAATCCGAATTCAGAATAGCGAAATCGTATCCCTTCGAACTAGCTAGGGCTCTAATTGTAATATAACAAAACAGCTGATTGCCAAGTCCCTGCCCTTTAAGCAGCTCAGTGGCAATAATCGGCTTTTTATCTTCCATGATTACTTAAGCTCCGTCTTCTCTATCACTCCATTATTAACCTTATATATAATGTCGCACTTTTCTATAGTATTTAATCTATGAGCTATAATCACCATAGTTTTCTTGCCATGGAAATTATTAATAGCATCCATTACTGCCTGTTCTGTTTCGTTGTCGAGCGCTGAAGTTGCTTCATCGAACACAAGAATCTCGGGATTATGATAAAGTGCTCTGGCAATACCAAGTCTCTGTCTCTGACCACCAGAAAGTCTTACGCCTCTATCACCAATTGTAGTATCCAGGCCTTCAGGAAGCTGCTCTACAAACTCCTTCATCTGAGCTTCCTCAAGAACCTGCCAGATTCTATTGTCATCGATGTCTTCATCAAGCATACCAAATGCAATATTGTTTCTTATAGGTTCATCAACAAGATATATTGTCTGAGGGATATATCCTATTTGAGCAAGCCAAGCAGGATAATTATCAAAAACATTTACTCCGTCACATGTTATTGTTCCGTTATGAACCTTAAGAAGTCCGAGAAGAATATCTACTATTGTAGACTTACCAGCACCTGATGGTCCCATGATTCCGACAGATTTTCCATAAGGAACCTCCATACTAGCATGGTTGAAAATCAGCTTATCTGTATTAGGATACGCATAAACAATATCCTTAAGCTCAATCTTATCCTTGAGCTCCATTAATAATGATTCATCTTTTACATTTAGGTTATAATTCTGTTTCTGGGTTTCTGCGTTAATTTTAAAGTTCTCATAAACATAGTCTAGGCAAGGCTTCACATATGCTATCTGAGCAATATAATTGTTAATTCGGCTAACGCATGGAAGTAGTCTTGTTGAAACTAAACCAAACGATGTAAGTGTTACAGTAATAGCTTTTACGTCATTACCATTAAGAATATATACCATTAAATATGCCAGGAAACTACACATGAATACTGTTTCTATGAGTATCCTTGGAAGATTATTCATCACTGTATATTTTCTATTAATAACAGCACCAATCTTACCTGTTCCCTCATAGTTATCAGCGAAAAAGCTTTCTCTATGAAGTACCTTAACATCCTTAATACCATATATAGCCTGAATTCTCCACTTGGCAATTCTTGACTGTACCTTAAGATTTTTCTGACCAAGTCCAGCAAGAATAGGTTTCATTATTTTAGTTATAAATAAAGTTAATACACCAAAGACTGCTACTGTAAATATGGTAAGCTTCCAATCAGTAAGTATTAAGAATATTGCGAATAAAACAGCAACTACAACCTCTGATGCCATTGAAGAAATGGACACCAGCATATTGAAGACATTAGGAATATCACTATCTGTTAATCGAAATACAGTTGGAATATCAGCATCAAGATAAAATTCATATGGTCTGTTAAGAAACTCTCTAAGCACTCGGCTTATCATCTTGTTACGATTATATGCAATGAATCTGGCCTGCTCATTGGCTGATATTAATAAGAAGATATTCTTAACAATATATAAAGCGATAAGTGCAAATAATATAACTATCATAAGGCTCTTGGCGTCACTTACTTTAAGCCATTCCATAGCCCACTTAAAATACTTGTTATTTAATGCTTTTTCTTCATCAATAAAAATCCACACTATTGGCAATAATGCAGATATACTAAGTGTCTCAAGCCATCCACCAACAAATATTAAAAACGCCAATCCGCACATATGAATTTTTTGTTTTCTATCAAGAATACTTCTTAATTTTTTAATAATATCCATTTTTATCCTCTATCCTACTCAAAATTATAAACACTATCATAATCGTAGTTAGTATAGTAATCTATCTCTTCTTCAAGTCTAAGCAAATAATTATCTTTATTTATCAATCCTGTTCCTTCATTTAACCATTGTAAGACAAGACTATTAATATCTGCTGTAAAATGTTCACGGTCACTATAATTATCCATATCAGTAATAATGTCATATTGATTATTAAAGTTATATAACTTTATATTCGGACATTCTAATAACATTTCTGCCACTTTTTCCTCAGCCTGGAACTGACGTAGTGATCCTGAAT
The DNA here is from genome assembly GCA_002314855.1 of Lachnospiraceae bacterium UBA1748. Taxonomy (GTDB): domain Bacteria; phylum Bacillota; class Clostridia; order Lachnospirales; family Lachnospiraceae; genus NK4A136. The sequence goes on along the minus strand of DCHQ01000054.1, from coordinate 24,357 downwards.
CCATAAATAATTTATCCCAATAGCAAATACTGTATGGTGGATAAAAAATATAAAACTCAACATCCGGATATTTACTGGCTAACTGGACCATATTCTGATTAATATTTTCAACAAGAAGATTATAATCATATTCATAAAGATACGATGGTATATCTTCATTAATATCATATCTATCAGAATACTGCATCAAATGCTCTATTCCAGTGGGTCTTACAAAGCTAGAATACTCATCCATAGTAGTTGATTCGCTTCCAGATAATGTCATAACCACATTGGTAAGAACACCATGGAATAAAATATCCTTATTAAAAACATACGAAACATCGTTAAATGGATTATCATCATACAGATATGTTGGATAATTCTCGTACTCTGTCCAATCCTTTTCACGAATGAATCCATTATAATCCATGGAATAAAAGACCTTCTTAACGCTCGGATTACGTGTTAACGCCCTATCGATATTATCAGATATCTCCTTGTAACCAGCGCCTGAAAAAGTCATTTTCACTGCATTAACGTTAAATAACTCATTGAGCTCACTCACCTTATAGTTTTGAGCCATAGAGGTTCCTGTAATAATCGCGTCATAATCGAAATTTCTACCTATTCCATCATTAATATACCTTTCTTCATAAAGACGATATTTAATGAATGAAAAAGGCCTATGAAAATGAAAATAAGGATCAACTATCCACACTAACGCAAATATAAAGAAAAGCGTTAATAGCATGAAAAATATGCATTTTTGAAACCATTTTTTTATTAATTGCTGTTCCATAATTAAATGTTTAGAAAATGAAGTATAAGAATTCACTTATCTCAGAAAGTGATATTATGCTCCATGTCATTAACAGTACAACGCAGCCAAGTCTTACACCTGTATATTTCATATCCTCTACTTTTTCCTGAGTATTTTTCAGGAAAAAGCATACTATCAAAAGAATCAGTATGAAAATAACAACGAGCAGCCATGGGTATGCGTTAATAATTCCGCCAAGTCCCACCCTACTAAGAGCTCTGCTTTCTGTTAGTCCATTAAACATAGTTGTTATAGGTTCGTAAATCGAACCTGAACCTCCGGAAAACAATTGTGTCCAAAGAGCTTTGGCTTCAGAAAATGAAGCCGCTCTAAATAAACTCCACGCAAATATCTGCAAAATAAAAGTTGTAGCGCATTTTATGATTACCGGAAGCTTCTTCCAATACTTTCCAATAGCTCTGTCTATTGCTACACCAATACCATTGATTACACCCCATACAACAAAAGTCCAGGCTGCACCATGCCAAAAGCCACTAATTAAAAAGACTATTAATACATTAATATAAGTTCTTACTGTTCCCCGTCTGCTGCCTCCAAGTGGGATATAAATATATCTTGTGAAAAATCTGGTAAGTGTCATATGCCATCTGTCCCAGAAATCTCCCATCGATTCGGCCTTATATGGCGAGTTAAAGTTAACCGGAAGCTTAATATTAAACATATAACCTATTCCATAGGCCATATCACAATATCCACTGAAGTCAAAATAAATCTGGAGTGCATAGCATACCATAACAACAAATGCACTAATACTATTAAGTGCACCAATGTTGCCATATCCAATAGTAACAACCTTAGAAAGAGTGTCAGCTATAAGCACTTTCTTTCCAAGACCTCTGGCAAATGCGTATATACCTTTGCTTAAATTCTCATAATTTAATCGGTGATTCTTTTCTTCCTTAAACTGCGGAATAAGTTCGCTATGATATACAATAGGTCCCGCTATTAACTGAGGAAAGAAAGTTACGTAGGTCGCATATTCAAGTAGTGAATACTGATCACATTCCTTTTTATAACAGTCAATGATAAACGATACCTGTTGAAAAGTATAAAAGCTTATCCCAAGTGGAAGCACGATATGAAGCAAGGTGTACTCTTTTTTTAGTACAGAATTAACATTCTCGATAAAGAAGTCCATGTACTTAAAATAGAATAGAATACCAATATTTATGATAACTCCTAACCACAAAAGGAGTTTACGAGTACTAACCGCCTTACTTTTATGCAATCCAAGAGACAGAAGATAATTAATAAATACACTGCCTACTAATATGAACAGGTAGTAAATATTGTTATATCCATAAAACCACAGTGACATTCCAACAAGAAATACCATGGATAATCTATTTAATTTTAAATAATTCAATCCGTAATAACCCACTAATACCAGTGGTAAAAACAGGAATATGAATATATAAGAATTAAAAAGCATTTACCTGCTCCACACTAATTTCATAGTAATAAATAATACTGTTACTTCTTACTTTTTATAGGAATAATGAATTTGTCGTATAAAACTACAAGTGCATAATAAAGCGAAGGGCACATAAGCATGGTCTTCATCCTTATCTTGTCTCCCTTGGGAATATACGACTTTTTATATATTCGCTTAATATCCTGGCCACAGTTACGCAGTTCCTTAACTATCTTTCCAGCATAGTTTTTATTTCTTTTATCTGACTTAAGGTCGATATAATAAAACAGTAAACGTCTATAAAATCTGTAAGCTGCTTTGTCTCCCATTTCATCAGAAACTAAGCTGCGAATACAGTCAATATGCTCCTGCCAAAATGGAATTTCATCGTCAAACATTCTGCTTACGTTCTTCTCATTCATAATACTTCCATCACGATCAAGAACGTAATTATATAGACATTCATCAATATAAACTGCTTTAGAAACACGGCAAAATGCCTTAGTAGTATACATGATATCTTCAGAATTACGTCCCACAGGAAATAGCATGTCTTCAACAAGTTCTCTTTTAAAAAGCTTGCTCCATACAGAGTTATATATCACATACTTTTCATGCTCAAAAATATATATATTAAGAAGCTCTTCCCTTGATAGTACTACTGTATCATCGCTTCCCTTATCAATAGTCCTGTCCTTGAATACTGCCTTGTACTTGCAAACAGCTATCTGCGCGTCATTTTGAATACATGCCTTGTACATACGCTCATACATATTAGGCTCTATCCAATCATCGCTATCCACATAACCAATATATGAACCTGTAGCCACAGAAAGACCGGCATTTCTTGCATCGGAAAGTCCACCGTTTCTCTTGTGAATTACCTTAATTCTAGAGTCTTGCCTTGCATATTCATCACACATAGAAGGTGAACTGTCACTTGATCCATCATCTACCAGAATTATCTCAAGATCTGTGTAGGTCTGATGCAAAATGGAAGCTACACATCTATCAAGATACTGTTCCATATTGTAAACAGGAACAATAATCGAGATTAAATCTCTTTGCATCATATCAGTCGACCATCCTTATCTATTAATACCCATTTATTCCACTCTTCTTTAATCTTATCTGGTGATGACTCATCATAATTGTCATGTCTAAGTGGTCTAATCATTATTTTATCCGGATGGGTATTCAATCTGGCTCCCCACAAACTAAAAGTAGAGTTCGCACATATATTATGCTTGCAACAGCTCATCAACTGCATATCATAAAAGCTGTCTTTACCCTTATTCCAGTAAACAATCTTCATATTATCATTGCAAAAATGCTCCCTGGCATATTCCTCATCATCTGAGAAAATATAGTAAACGGGATTTTCTACATGCTTCTCTATGTAATCCATGGCAGCTTTATAATATTCATCGGTACATATTCCCATGTAACGCTTTCCATCCGCCACCTTAAGATAATCACTTCGTCTAATATGAATAGCTACTGAATTAATATTCTCCATTTCATTAATGCAGCTAATATTCTTTTCATTGCTGCTTGGTGGAAAAACTATTTTTTGCCAAAGCTCAGGTATCATATCTTCATAATACTTTTCACTATTCCAAAAGCCATGAAGATATACATTATCCATATCGAAAAGCTCTGGCATATAGGACTCGGTCTCCCTGACTATTCTGTCCTTTCTTCCAAAGAGCTTTCGACGAACTCTGTCAAA
>DCHQ01000054.1:0-20305 GCA_002314855.1 Lachnospiraceae bacterium UBA1748 | reverse complement strand
AGACCTTCAAAATAGTCCAGCTCCAGGTCACGCCATTCACGGTCTTCGCCTACAGCTTCTTTATAGTCATACAAGTCCAGCTTGACTTCTTTACCTAGCATTTTCAATTTTTCATACATGGCATACTGGTATAGCTGATTGCCCAGTCCACCCATAACATGAATAATAATCATAATCTAAAAAAGAACATATACACCCTATAATACCATTGTATATTATAGCATAACTGCAACCAAAAAAGCAGATAACTCTGGCAAGTCATCTGCTCTTTGTTTATATATTATTTAATAATTAATAACCTACTTACTTAAATGCCTCGTCGCATTCTTTCAATAAATCAATTATAGGTAACTGCTGAGGACATACACCCTGGCATTTCTTGCACTTAAGACAATCCGCTGGTTTTCCCTTTCCCTTAACAGCATCCTTGTAGCTCTTTTTCCCTTCCTCTATAAGACCAAGCCCAAGCTGCTTATTTCTAGCTGCAAAAATATCAGGAATAGGAATATTCTTTGGACATCCATCAACACAATATCTGCAACCTGTACAAGGAATCTCCTTAGACGACTTGAGAATCTCCTGAGCCTTCTTAATAATTTCCATTTCTTCCTTATTAAGTGGCTTGAAATTCTTCATGTATGACAAATTGTCATCCATTTGGGCATTGTTAGACATACCTGACAATACAGCCAATACTCCGTCAAGTGAAGCTGCGAATCTTATAGCCCATGAAGCATAGCTGGCATTCTTATCATATGCCTTAAAGAGCTTCTTGATTTCCTTTGGAGGATTAGCAAGCTTACCACCCTTTACAGGCTCCATAATAACGATAGGAACTCCATGCTTTCTAGCCACTTCATAATTGGCCTTAGACTGAACTTCAGAATCATTCCAGTCAGCATAATTAATCTGAAGCTGAACAAATTCAACATCAGGATGTGCTGTTAAAATCTCATCTAGTAATTCTGGACCATCATGGAATGAAAAACCATAATGCTTAATACGACCCTTCTTCTTTTCTTCCTTCACAAAATCCCACAAATGAAATTCTTCGAACTTCTTATAATTGGACTTCATAAGGCAGTGAAGTAAATAAAAGTCAAAATAACCAGCACCTGTTCTCTGTAAGCTTATATCAAGTTCTTCTTTAGCCTTTTCCTCTGTTGGAATATTGGCTGCAAAAAGCTTGGTCGCAAGAGTAAAACTCTCTCTAGGATATCTTTCAACAAGAGCTTTTCTTGTTGCTTCCTCGGATCCTGGATAAACAAATGCAGTATCAAAATATGTAAGACCTGCTTCAAGAAATTTATCCACCATCTGACTTGTATGCTTAACATCAATACCACGACCACGGCGTGGAAGTCTCATAAGACCAAAGCCAAGTTTATTATTATTGAATTCTTTCTTTTTTATCATTTATTAATTGCCTCAATCATTTTCTTGCCTCTGATTACATTCATAGGATCTTTGATTATTACACTAAGAATCCATATCACAAGAGCAAAGGCAATCACAGAAAAACCAAGAAATGCATCATTAATCATATCAGCAGTTGCAGGAGTAAAATACTCTGCGCCTAATTCAATATATTCGGCGACAGCATCAACAAACCACATGATTGATGCTCCCCAAAACATATAACCGAGTAAACTGACACCTAGCTTTCTTGCTTTTTCACTTAAATACCATACTGCAGTAGAAATAACTGCTGCAAATATTGTAATTAATAACGTCATCGGTTCTACTCCTCTACAACCTTCTTACTAACAGACTTAAGAACAATATTGCTGGTTGCCCATACAGCTGTAACAAGCACTGCCATACCTACACCAACTGTACCCATCTCAACAAGCATCTCAGATAAATCAGTTGGATTACTTGCTGCTGTTAAAAATGGGAAAAATGGTGTTACTTCCCCATGCCATACATGCTCAAATGCTAAAAGAGCTGAGCCACCAAGTAAGAGCTTATTAAGTCTTCTAAGACTTGATAATTTATTCTCAAGCTCTACCTTTTCAATCCCGTGCTCTACATTCTTACCCTTTTTCTCTACAACCTTAGTAACAACTGTTGTTACTATCGCCTCTGCTGTTGGTACAACAAAACATGCCATCTTAAAAATCCTCCTTCTCAAGCATCTCTTTATTTATAATATTAACAATTTTTTGATACGAAAACTTCTCATTTTCCGCTATTTTTTTAATCGATTCATATTCAGGATAACACCTCTCACTACCATCCGGCAATGTACATTTCTTGACTAAGATCTCACCAAGACTTGTCTTAACAGTTTCTATGCTCCTTGGAAGTATGGATCTTTCCATCTTGCTTCTTCTAATGCCAATAGATGTTGTTTCGCTAAATATTATACTCTCAACAGTAGATACATCTGCTTCTTTACATATAACTGTTAACTCATATGCTGGTCTGTTCTTCTTCATAAATACAGGAACATAATGAGCATCAAGCGCACCTGCCTTAAGAAGCTTATCCATTGTATATCCAAGCGCCTCACCTGAGCAATCGTCTATATCAGTTTCAAGTTTATATATATAATCGGATGCATCTGCCTTGACATCTCTGATTAACATTGCTCTTAATATGCTCGGTCTCTCATATGCTCTTTTTCCTGCTCCGAGACCAGAGCCAATAATTTCAAAAGTTTCTGGAAGCGAACTTCTTGTTTTTATGGCTGCCACAATAGCTGCACCTGTTGGTGTAACTAACTCACCCTGAACATTTTGAACTTTAAGACTAATACCATGAGCAGTTACAATATTTGTTACTGCTGGAACCGGAACTGGTAATATACCATGCTGACATCTAACCGAACCCTGTCCCTCACTAAGATATGGCACTATGACCTCAGTTATATCAAGCGCATCAATTAGATAAGCAACTGAGACAACATCCACTATTGAATCAACTGCACCCACCTCATGAAAATGAACCTTTTCAAAAGACTCGCCATGTGCCTTAGCCTCTGCCTCAGCTATTATTTCAAAAATACGAGTAGCTACAGACTTAGCTCTGTCAGTTAGCCCCGACTCATCTATTATTTTCTTGATGTCATAAAATCCTCTATGCTCATGATGATGGTGATGGTCGTGGTTATGTTTATGATCATGGTCATGATGATGCTCGTGGTCGTGGTGATCGTGATGATGATCGTGCTCATGCTCGTGATCGTGGTCGTGATGATGCTCATGCTCATGATGATTATGACCATATAAATACTCCATATCATGATCGTGATTTTCATGCTCATGGTCTAATACAACATCGAAATCACAACAATCTAAACCAGCCTTTTTTACTCGGCTTATATTAGCCTGAAACCCCTGGACACTAAGACTATTTAATGCTGATAATAAACCTTTCTCTAATACCTCTTTATCAGCTCCAAGATCAAGAAGTGCTGCAACTGTCATGTCTCCACTTATACCAGTCTGTGCATCCAAATATAACATATTACTCATAAATTAATTATCCTTTACTGATTGTCTGTTAATCTGAGCCGCCATATATCCAGCTCCATACCCATTATCAATATTAACAACTGCTATCCCATTGCTGCATGAATTGATCATTGTAAGAAGTGCTGATAAGCCACCAAAGCTGGCACCATATCCAACCGATGTAGGAACTGCAATGACAGGACAGGTTACAAGTCCACCTATTACGCTAGCAAGAGCCCCTTCCATTCCCGCCACTGCCACAACACAATTGGCGCCCTGAAATACATCAAGATTACCAAGGAGTCTATGTATACCACTAACCCCCACGTCAAAAAGAGGTGTAACATTCGCTCCAAAAAACTCTGCTGTATGAATTGCTTCTTTGGCCACAGGTATATCAGCTGTACCTGCGCTACACACAACAATCTTACCTTTTCTTATTTTATCTTTTGGCTCTATTCGAAGAATTCTTGACTCCTCATCATATACTATGTCAGGAAGATACTGCTTCAATAATTCATACTGATGCATACTTGCTCTTGTACCAAGTACTTCACCATTTATTTTATAAAGCTTCTGAAATATCTCTACAAGATATTCATCTTTTTTACCACTGCAATATACTACCTCGGCACACCCCTGCCTCAGCTTTCTCTGGCTATCTAGTTTGGCAAATCCCATTTCTTCATAGGGAGCTACCCTTATCAGCTTCTCGGCCTCTGCGCAGTCAATTGTTCCGTTTTTTAACTCTGATAATATTTCTGATAATTCCACTTATTTCTCCAAATCAATTTGTCTTATATTAATATGATAATATATTAAATCCATATACGATACCTATATTCATTATAATTATTCTCATATTATTATATATGTCATACAAAAGGGCATTCTGATATACAAGCAGAATGCCCCTGAAATCTATGAACCTAATCTAAAACCATTTATAATATGTCATTTTCCCTGGAATTCGCACACTTTTCTACAAACTCCTTAAGCTCCTTGTCTGAAGTATGCATATAAGCTTTTATCTCATACATCGATTCATCAGCCTGCTTGATAAATGTATCAAGGTCTGAATCAACCTCCGGCTTAAAGTGAAGATATCCTACACTTACACTCAGATAAAACTGATACTGCATGGCCTTTCCTGTATTCTTCACTTTATTAGTAATCTGTCTCTGAACTGATTTGATGAGTTCTTCATTCTCGCACCGACCTACTATCAGGAACTCATCACCGCCAAATCTTATAGCAATAAATCCTTCTGGCAGGCTACTTCTGATTACATCCGCCACTGTCTTGATGGCCATATCACCCTGAAGATGTCCATAGTAATCATTGATCAGCTTCATACGATTGATATCTACAAACATAAGGACCATCCTCTGTCCATCATCCTTACACTCATTGAATATCTGCACACCTTCGCTATTAAAACCAAATCGATTATACAAGCCAGTCAGAGAATCCTTGGTATAGAGATCTTTCAGTTTCTCATTTAAGCTTTCCAGCTTGATGTTCTGCTTTATCTTCTCTACTGTCTGGTTAAAGTTATCGACAAATATCTTTATCTTTCCATTACTGATTCCTATCAGCCAGTCTTCTACTACCGCATATCCAAAAACATCATCTGAAAAGTGTATAGGCATGAAGATATACATCTTCGTATCTCCTTCCACCTTGCTATAACCCGGTATAAGCTGGCGTCTGCTTATCTTATCCCCTGGAACACACTTATGTCTTTCTACGGCTGTAATCACATCAAGTTCATCAGAATATCCACTCTCTGATACATTCTCTCTCTTTTCTGCAAAGTAGAGCTTCGCCTTCTCATCCTCCAGGATGTATGTGGTGCCATTACCAAACATAGTACTTCTAGCCAGATATTCTTCTAGGTTCTCTCTTATCAGATCCTGCTTAGTACTCTTTAACGCTGCATTGGTCACCCAGCTATTACTCCAGCTAAACTCAAAGGCTTTTATTTTGTCATAGAATCTATTCGTACATTCCTTTAATCTAAGCACATCAGTCTTACCATTATCACAGCCACAGCTCTGGTTTGCCAGGAACTTGTTCTGAATCACCATATCATCAACAGCTTCCTTCCGCACCATCTTCATCATAAGATTCATAGCAGTCTTTCCGACTTCATAATCATTCTGACCCACTGTACATATGGCTGGTGCAAATATCTGTCCATCATAGGTATTATCATATCCAGTAACTATTACATCCTCAGGTATCTTTATCCCTGCATCAGTAAGCTCTGTACATGTAGCCATAGCCAGATTGTCATTGGCACATATGATGGCATCAGGAAGATTATCTCCATATTTTGACATTATATCCCTGGCCACGGCCATAGCTCCTCTTACACTCCAATCAGTGTAATGAATATTCTCTTCCTTTATCTCTAGAGAATGCTTGGTAAATACCTTCTTCCATGCTTCCACTCTACCATTGGAGTTTCCACTATCCTGTGGACCAGCGATAAACTCTGCTGACTCCACATTATGCTTCACTACTAAATGTTCCACCAGCTCACGCATAGTATCCATATTACTCAACTCTACGCTGACCATACCATTCACTTTACTACCAACACTGATAGCAGGTATACCTGCAGCTATAGCTTTATCTCTTGCTTTATCCACAAGTTCTTGAAAATTCATGGTAGATGAGAATACTATTAATCCATCAAAATCCTCCATCTCTGGAAGATCATATATTCGTTTTTCTTCTCGCTGTTCGTCTGCACTCATACCAGGAGCAGCATGGCTGACAAAGACAAATAAGTCAAAATCCTCTTCCTTTGCCACACACTTTACACCTTCTAGTGCATCGCTTAGATTTTTCTCACTCCATGCATTTGCAAATACAGCAATCTTTTTCTTCATGTTAATCACCATGCCTTCTCACAATAACCATCAATAGCTCTTCCCACAGAAAAGTACATATATTCTATATGATACCAACAAATAATCCCTTATCAAATTGGCCAAATATACAAAAAGACACTCTCTAAATTTACATTTAGAAAGTGTCTGTTTGAATTACTAATCAACTATATATTAGTCCTGTACGTATGGCATAAGTGCTACGTGACGAGCTCTCTTTACAGCAACTGTAAGTGCTCTCTGGTGCTTTGCACAACAACCAGTTACACGTCTAGGGAGGATCTTACCTCTCTCTGATACGTATCTCTTAAGCTTAGCTGTATCCTTGTAGCTGATCTCATTATCCTTACCACAGAATACGCAAACTTTTTTTCTTCTGTGCATACCCATTCCACGGCGCTTCATAGGTGCATCAGTCTTATCTTCTTTATTGAATGCCATTGTTACTTCCTCCATTTCTTAACAAACTAATCAGTTAGTTAAATGGGATCTCATCCTCGATTCCGCCAGGTAAGTTGATGAAACCATCATCTGGAGCTGAAGGAGCGCTTCCACCGAAGCTCATATCTCCGCCCTGAGCACCTCTACTCTCGCAGAACTCGTGTCTCTCTACAACTATATCAGTTGTATATACCTTATTACCATCCTTGTTAGTATAGCTGCCTGTCTGAATACGACCTTCAACTAATATCTTAGTACCCTTATGAAGATACTTCTCTGCAAACTCACCATTTCTACCAAATGCAACACAGTTAATAAAATCAGCTGTATTCTGATCACCACCTGCATTGTTTCTTGATACTGGTCTATCGACAGCAAGTGAATATCTTGCGACAGCCATTGCTGACTCACCCTGTGAGTATCTAACTTCTGGATCTCTTGTAAGACGTCCCATTAAAATAACTTTATTCATAATTTAGTCCTTTCTTTATGCCTCGTCCTGTCTAACGCATAAGAAACGCATTACATCTTCCATGAGACGAACATTGTTTTCGATCTCGATTGGAGCTGTTGCTTCTGCATCGAAATGAATAAAGTAGTAGTAAGCTTCTTTCTGCTTCTGAATCTCGTAAGCAAGCTTCTTCTTGCCGCCATCTTCAACATCTGTAATAGTACCACCAAATCTTGTGATGTACTCCTTACACTTGTCTACTGTAGCAGTTCTCTGTTCATCCTCGACCTTTGCGCTGACAACAACACATAATTCGTATTTGTTCATGCTACTGTACCTCCTTTTGGTCTATTGGCTCTCCCTGACAAAGAAGAGCAAGGATTGCAAGGCTTATGCCCTACAATTCAATGAAAAATATTTCACAGAGTTCAAGTTTAGCATGAAAGTTAATATTACGCAAGTTGTTTTTTATAATTCTATATCCTGTAACCTTGCAAGCTCAGTAAATACCTGTCCTATCTTCTCTTTTATAATAAGAACATTATCACTTCTTCTTATATTAAGCTCACTCTGGTTTATTATCACAAGATACTTTCCTCTAAAGTAATCAATATATGATGCTGCTGGATAGACAGTAAGCGATGTTCCTCCTATTATAAGAACATCAGCCTTCGCTATAGCATTTACAGCACCTGATACAGCATCTTCAGGAAGACCTTCCTCATATAGTGTAATATCTGGTCTAATCATACCACCGCAGTCACAGTGAGGAATTGGTTCATTTGTCTCAAATATATAGTCCTTAGGATATTTCTTGCCACACTTAAGACAATAATTCCTAAGAGCGCTTCCGTGTATCTCATATACCTTATTACTGCCGGCCTTCTGATGAAGACCGTCAATATTCTGAGTTACCACGCCGCGAAGCTTACCAAGTTCTTCCAGTTTAGCCAAGTACTTATGGGCATTGTTAGGCTCAATATCCCTGGTATCCATCTTCTGACGATGAAACTCAAAATACACCTTAGGTTCATTCATAAGGCAGCTGTGACTAAGTAGATACTCAGGTCTATACATATCAAACCTAACATCCTTTTGGTTGTACAAACCATCCTTACTTCTAAAGTCTGGCACTCCACTTTCTGTAGACACACCAGCGCCACCAAAGAATACTATGTTGTCACTTTCATCAATTACTTTCTTTAATTCCTCTATACCTTCCATTTTCACCCTCATTTAACAAGATATTGGTCTTCAACTAACTTTTCTTGTTCATAATGATATTGCTCGTCCTCTTTTTCGTAGTGATTTTTTAGATTCAATAATGATGCAAGAGCTCTATCAACGTTAAATATCACATCACTTATAGTAGGTCTCAATTCATCATCTATTTCTTTTAACGAATTACATACATACTGTTTGTTGGCCGCTTTATAAGCCCAATTTTCAGAATCTGCTATATTTAGCAAACTATCTTCTACAACAGATATAGGATAATACATGTTATTTAACTTTGTTTTAGATTTCGTCAATTTATCTATATCCATCCATATCTTACTTATTTCCGTACATCTACACTTTGTCATTTTTCATCCTTTTCTTTGTATGTATCTATTCTACATACCAAAAATCCGTTTCGTTCTTATGCATAGCAAAATGATCAAATGAAAAGCTAACACTATCATTATTATAATCAATACAATAAAAGATTGATAAATCCGTAATAGGAAGAGAATTTTCCATATTAATATAAGGAACTACTTCTACTGAAGCTTCTTCCAAATCATATCTATAACGCTTATCATATTCTACATTTCCTGAAAACGGAAACTCTTCAGACCATTCCGGAAGTAATAGCTCTACTGAATCATTGCCACAATTAAATACTAATCGTTTTTCATTTTCATCATATTCGTAATGCATATCAGGAGATATAATATTGTTTATATCCAGTACGGATATAATCTTCCACTCTTCCTTCTTATCAATAATATATAAATCATAAGTTGTCATTGAACCTGTATATCTTCGAACCGAAAGAATTATCTCATCTTCTCCATCTTCATCCAAATCAGATAGTATAGCTTCTGGCTTTTCTTCATATATATTTTGATAATCTGCTTCTATCTGAATAATATCATCTTTATAAGCGACATTAATTATTCCTTCTCGTGTCTCATCCTCAAATATAAATAAACTTTCTATTTCATTCTCGAATAACACTTTCCTCCGCTCTATATTCATAGAGTTATTTTCAGACTCATCATAACCAACCTTATTTTGATTCTCATCAAAATGCGTCTCTGAAGAAAAAACTTTTCCATCATTTTTCTGGCACGCACACAGTACGCAGACGATAATAACACTCATGTATATCACTATCGCTTTATCTTTACATCTCATAAAAATGATTCTCCTTACCATCTCCCCAAAAGGAATCTTTATTACCTATGGAATTATACATTTTATCCCCACATACATTTACACTATTTTCCAATTTTTCTCTCACGTTATTTTCATCCGTATCCTCTGCAATATTATCCCCAACTAGAGTATATATATTTTGCGCAATTAATGTTGCATTTTTCCAACCATCAGAATTATAATCCGGATGATACGCATTATATGTATTACCATCATTGATATCAATCGATTCATATTGACCATATTTCAAAATATTATAAATCGATTCTTCGTGTCCTTTTGTAAAGTTCTTATCACTATAATACCTATTAATAATAGACCACATTACATCTGTTTGTCCCTCTGGTGACTGGCATTCTTGATATATGCACCTGGCTAATATATCTGTCGTTTGTAAAGAAAACATTTCATCATATGAGCTTACATCTTCTTCAAAAATAGAAAAATCATATGAATAGTCTTCTTTTTTCATGCACATATTTTCATACTGCAAAAAATCAATTTCACATTGTACATTATCTATACACGCTGCCATACCTGCACTCGGTAATACATCTATCGTTTGCAATGTTTCATAGTATCTATAATAATATTCCGTTAATAGTTTTTCCTTTTCTCCATCTGATAACTCTACGCCTTTCTCATCAAGATATCCATCAAGAAATGGCTTTTGATCCATTATCCACAAATCACAATCTATTTTCTCAAGAAGTTTGTTATAGTCATTCCCACTATAGTTGTATGTAGCCCAATACGAACCGAGTAAATTCTTTTCTCGTAAATGTTCCATATACTCTACTGCGTCATTTTCACTTAGTTTTTTCTCATTTGCAAGATAATCATAAAGGAACCAATACTTTTCCTTAAGATCATCCTCTTCTTGTTTCCTCTCTAATGTATCGAGTGATGGGTCATTTGATAAATCAAACAGTTTGTTTGCCAACCTTTCATCAGCATCTCGCACCATACTTGCGTATTTTATCAAATCAGCACGATGACTTTCTATTATCTTGAGCCTTGATACCTCTTTACCAAAAATCTCTATTGATTCGCTTAATCCTGGTGGCATAAAATTCAATTCTAATAGTTCACATTTTACTTCGCTTAGACTCGTTTCTATTTCGTACTTCTTTTCTTCGATTTTTTTACAATATTCTATACTTTTTTCTATGAAATCATAATCACACAACAAAACATCATTCATATCACTGACAGACTTGTTCGTATAAATGTCATCATCAAATACATTAATCATGTTTTCACAAAATAATTTGCAATATTTGAATTCTTCGCTAGAATCTTTCATAATGCTAATATTTTTTCGCAATTTATTGATGAAACTAGTCATATCATTTTCAACCATACTTGATATTCCAACTCTAAAAATATCTGCATCATCACCTACCCAAACCTCTGTATTCAAATTTGTATATGCGATTCTGACCATAGATTGAGCTATTTCCTCTGTCTCATCTGCCAAATTTCCATATTCCAATATCAAATTATCCAAAAATTCTATATCCATTTTAAATACATTCATTATCATCTCACCAAATGTATAATTTCAATCTACTCTCTGCTATCTAAATCTTTCTGAATCATATCAAGATATGGCACTAGCACGCCCTTCTTCTTAGGAATAATATATTCTTTGTCTAATTCATCAAATCTAAAGCTCTTGCGGCCTCCATTTTTAGCTCTATTCCAAAACTCTAGAAGCTTTTCAAACTTTAAATAATACATAATATCCTCTGATGTATATGAAATAAGAAAGAATGCAATCCCCTGTTGTCTTTCAAAGTCCGCCATGAACTCCACCTGATGCTCATGAATATTTTGAAGAGAAAAAGTCGTAGTAGCCGATTCTTTGGCATCAAAGCATACTGGTATACCCTGCACTGCTCCTATATAGTCTACAGTACTCTTCTGGTCAAAGTAGGCCAGTGTGATATGTCTTGTAGACTTATCAATATTAATAGGAGTGATTGGGGTCGGAATCTTTTGAATAAGCGCCAGTCCCTTTTCTCTATATTTGTCATTCGTTCTATTAATCATATCTTCAAGAGTTGAACCTCTTAGTCCTCTTGAACCCCAAGTAGCCATATACTTGCCTCCACATCAAAGCAAATCAAAAAATGAATCTATTTTCTGCAACGAGCTGTCATCATTATTGGTAGTATCACTCTTAATAAGTACTGCCCTGGCCTCAACACCTATATTATTAAGATTTCTTAGCAGGAGCGGTATATTAATAGCATCGATAATACCATATTGTTTTAATATCTCTATATAAGATGATATCCTCTTACCTTCACTATTAATAACTGCGTAGCATGGCCCCCACGAATTATGATCACCCATATTATCTAATAAATAGCTCTTATATATGCACTCCGTATCTTCACTAAGATTCCCGCAGCCTACTCGTTCTAATACTAGCCTGCACTTATCCATTCGTACACTTTTTATAAAGAAGTCTCGATCAAATGCATCTTCTACGTAGTCCTCTTCTCCAAATGTCCAAAGGCCCTCAAACCCCTTATCATCAGGCTCCTGAAGATAGGAACATATATATTCATCTATTTTTTTGTACCACTCTAAGCCTGGTGCTTCAACTATCCCTGCTTTTTTCAGTAATCTAAGAGCTATAGGTATTAGATACTCATTGCTACCATCACCTATTTTCAATGATTCAAGACTATCACATCCCAAAAAAGCATCACGACCAATACTTATATCTGATCGACTAAAATTCACAGTACGCAGTCTCTTACAGTGAGCAAATGCCCAGTTGCCGACAGATGAACAATTTATATTCACTGAAATAAGATTTCTGTTTCCCAGGAAAGCTTTGTCATCAATATTATCAAATATATCTAAATGCCCTCTATTATCTGCTTGCACTTTTCCTTTAACAACTCTCCTCGTCCCGATATCTGTAGCTTACTAGCGTGATTGTTGTATTCTTCATTGCCAAATCTTGCTATAAATCCTGATATTTCCTTATCAAGGCTTATACCAGTCATAAATAGTGTCATTTCACTTCCATCATCACCATAGGCTCTGTCCATAAATGAAAATACATTGGAAAGCTTCTTTGTTCCAGCTATAGCTAGTAGCTTACATTCCACCTTTAGATTGCTAAGATTATTAGCCTCTTCCTCCGATGTCTGTTCCTTTTCTTTTAGCTTAACAGACATTGTAACAAGTCTTTCAGTCTCCGCATTAACTTTTGAAGTAATAGACCTTAGCTGCTCAGTTAATATCGAGATAACTATTATCTTTTCATCAAACTCATTGGACCTGTATGCCATACATTCTTCATCGGTCATCTCTCCATCAAGCACTTTTGCGACTGGTAATTTTCTCCTGTAGCTATCATACAATTCATAATATGCCATAAAACTGCCTGCAATCTGCTCATCACGTAGAAATCCTTTTACCGTATTAATATCTACGACTATATTCTCTTTTTCTGATAGTTTTATGATTGAGGAAAGGTCCTCCCAGCCTCTTGCTGTAACATACCTTTTTCCTTCTACCGTATTTTCAACTTTGTAGAAGTGATCTTTTTTCTCATCCAGATACGAAATAACAGCTGGGTGAACTGACTGATCTATGGCATACTCCCTAAAAGAATCATAGTCAGCTTCAATATCGAGCACTCTCATTCTGTCCAAAGTAACAACATCAAACTCTCGTACCTGTCTATTATATTCTGGTGGATTACCGGCAGTTACTATCATCCAGCCTTCTGGAAGCTTGTATGAGCCAAATATCTTATATTGAAGAAAAAGCAGCATTGCAGGAGAAAGGGTTTCTGACACGCAGTTTATTTCATCAAGAAATAATATGCCCTCTTTCTTTCCTGTTTTTTTCATCTCGTCATACACACTGGCAATTATCTCACTCATGGTATACCTAGAGATATCATAATCCATTCCTTCATAGCTTTCATGGCATATAACAGGAAGTCCAAGTGCACTTTGTCTTGTATGATGAGTCATAGAATAACTAACATATGCCACGCCTAGTTCCTCTGCAATCTGACTCATAATAGCTGTCTTACCAACTCCAGGTGATCCAAGCAAAAAGAATGGACGCTGTTTTCCAAGCGGTAAAATATACTGTCCATTTGAGTCCTTCTTAAAATACAGCCCTGCTGCCTCTTTTATTTGCTTTTTTGCTTCCTTAATATTCATATATTTAATCCTTATAGCATAATTTTCATGGCCCAGCCTGGTACATTGGCACTATCATACATATCTTCTGTAAGTACAAATGCTGTTTTATAAGTTGGAGCATATGAAGGAAATATTCCTCGTCCATCTGTATAGTATATGAGTCCCTTTAATCTAGTAAGCGTTCCATCTTTTACAAGCTCATCAACTCTCGCAAATACTGGTCTAAAATCAGTGGAACCAAATCCTGATATTGGCAAAGATGATACCACTCTTTCCATTTCTTCTTTAGAATGAATGACCGTTTCTTTCGAAATAGAGCTGTCACATTGTATTAGATATATATTTGTTCTTTCGGCAAATGCACCCTCTGTGCAAAGAACAGAATATGTTTTATCCAGAAAAGACTGAACCACATGGCCCGCTGTGGAGCCAGAGGTATCTATCGCAATTACAAAATCCCTTATTCTAGTATCATCACTTACTTCTACCATTTCAACCATGGGCATATCAGGATTAATGGACAATCCATACGAATACATTCCGTAGTCAAATTCATCCATGCTGACCTTTACCACTTCTTCTGGTAATGCAAATAGTGAGAGCATGGCTTTATAGTCCTTTTTATCCCTCACAGCTTTTCGTAAAGCCAAAAGCATACCCTGACTGGCCTGGCTTTTAGAAAAGGTCTCAAGATTGGTAAGTACCTTTCTTGATAACTCCTTTCTCCTCGCTATTTCTTCACTAGAAACGGATCTCGTACTCTTGTCACCATATACCCAGTATGTGTGATCATCTGTAACCTCTAAATCAATGCTTTCAAGCTCGCATAATACTTCATTAACCTCGCTATCGGCCAGCTTAAATACACCTTCTAATGCCCCCTCTGCTTCCAGGCTATCACCTGTCAAAATGTCATGGCAATACAAAAAATGAAGAAGACTATGAAGATATGACATATACACAATGTCTTCATTACTACTAAAATATTTAAGCAGACTGCTTTCTTCAATCAGTATCTGTCCGTCTTTTAATCCAATCCAGCTTATCGGATTATCCCGAGTAGCATCCTTA
Organism: Lachnospiraceae bacterium UBA1748; assembly: GCA_002314855.1. Taxonomy (GTDB): domain Bacteria; phylum Bacillota; class Clostridia; order Lachnospirales; family Lachnospiraceae; genus NK4A136. The sequence goes on along the minus strand of DCHQ01000054.1, from coordinate 5,376 downwards.
CTGATTAGTATAACTGGAACACTGGCAACAAGCATGCCAAGAAAAGGGTGGTTAACTAGAAGTCTGTCCTTTATGTAATTAATGATATTATTTCCAACTTTTTTACTCACCATATAATTATACCATCATATCCATAAAATGAGCCACTAACCCCGTCCCTCGGAGTCAAAAAAATCCCTCCTGCTATTTAGCAAAAGGGATTGTTTCTCATCTGTTCTTTAATATCTAATATTTTCTTGGCTGTATCCACAAGACCAGCAATTGCTTCCTGCCTATCTGCTAGGAATTCGCACTGACATATCGCATCAATCAGTCTGTCATCTACATCATATAACTCAAGGTATTCCAGAATACTGATTCCCTGTATTGATGTTTTGCCCTTTCTGACTGCCTCAGTCACTCGAAGTGCTTCCTCCTGCTCCATACCATCATCACGTAGAAGCTCATATACATCTTCAGCTGTGAATATAGGATATGTACTGAACCAACTCTGATTATATATTGGTGTCTCAAAATCATAAGTATATTCTGACATTGAGAGTGCATACACATCACACATTTGCCAAAAATTGGCTGGCTGCAACTTTACAAAAAGTTCCTTGGCATATCTATCCTTAGTAACTGATGCTATCTCCTGCCAACTAATGCTACGAAATAGCTTAGGATCAATGCCATTACTTCGAAGCATATCATTAATCCATGTTGGATTAATGCAAAGCATCCAGTAACCGCACTCGTTTCTATTTATAATAAATTTATAGCCTCTGTTTCTCACAAAATTCTCCCCAAGTGACAACTACATATAGTATCACATACACCCTTCTTATTATACACATTTTTAAGCGGATTGGTAGGGATTTTTCTATATTTTGTGGCAGAAAAATGAAGTACATACATCTTATAGTGGTAATATGACACAAGTGTTAGTTATGGAACATAAAAAAGTGCCCGTAAATACGGGCACCATATGTTGTATTCCAGAAAATGTAAACCAATTACTTTTCTATAAAAAATATTATATTTTATTCTTATGCAATATCAGATGTACAGTGAGGGCACTTTGTTGCATTGATATCGATCTCGCTCTGGCAGTATGGACACTTCTTTGTTGTAGGTGCTGCTGGAGCCTCTTCCTTCTTACCAACTGACATTAACTTATTCATTGCCTTGATAAGCGAGAATAAAATAATAGCCATAATAAGGAAATTAATAACTGCTGATACAAATGCACCATAGTCGAAAGTAACACCATTGATTACAAACTGTCCACCAACATATATTGGGTTACCGTTCTCATCAACTTTTGCACCACCTGTAACTAAAGCAATAAGTGGATTAATAAAGCTTGTTGTAAGCGCTGTTACAATTGACTGGAAAGCACCACCGATAATAACACCGACAGCCATACTCATTACGTTGCCCTTAAGAGCAAATTCCTTAAATTCTTTGATAAATTTCTTCACCTTTTTCTTCTCCTTATTCTTTAATATATTTTTTAGACTTTTTTACTGTCCATTATTACATCTATCGACTTAATACATGCATTTCTTAACCCATTTTCTTCAAGAGATGCAACTCCACGTATTGTTGTTCCATTAGGAGAGCATACCTCATCCTTAAGTACACCTGGATGCTTACCTGTTTCAAGCTGGAGCTTGGCACTTCCGAGCATGGTCTGAGCCACAAGCTTATAAGCTGTATTTCTTGCAATTCCATACTTAACTGCGGCATCGGCGTATGCTTCCATTACCATATCCATAAATGCTGGTCCACATCCCGATACAGCACCGCCTATTCCCATAAGTCTAGTAGGCATATCTACAACGACACCAAGCGACTCAAACATAGTCTTAACCTCTGCCTTAACATCGGCTGGAAGCGAATTAGTTTCCTCGAAAAGGAATACACCCTCTCCAACCATTGCAGGTGTATTAGGCATAATACACTGAATATTAACATTATTTAACTTGGATGCAAATGAATCATATGTCCATCCAGCCGCTACAGATATAAGATTCTTACCAGACAAGCTATCGCCTACCTGAGAAAGCACATCATCTATCTGATATGGTTTACACGCAATTACTACGGTGTCACATGCATCCACAAGCTTTAACAAAGAATCTACCGGATTAAATCCAATAAGTTCACCATTTTTCTTAAGCTTGTCCTGATTAGGTGCATACGCATAAATATTAGATGCTTCGAAAACCTTCTTGTCTACAAGGCCACCTGCAATTGCAATAGCCATGTTTCCCATACCTATAAAGCCTAGCTTATTCATAATATTCTCCAATCATTTCGTGGTATTACTACTCACTTATTTTCTAGTTATTATTCCTGGGTAGCATATTTTATATCGAGTGGTTTAAGATATTTGAACGAAATACTATCAAGATCTACACCATTCTTTGCTACATTAAGTCTAAATACTGCCATTCTATTATGGAATGCCATACCCTTTGTGATACTTACAGCCTTACCTTCTGATCCATTAAAGGTATATGTAAGGAAAGGTACACCAGTATAGTATAGTGTACATGGTATCTGTGCTAATGAGCCAAGATTACTTGAGCCTGTAAGTGTTATTTCATAAAAACCAAGCTTTACTATATCAAGTGGAATATAGTAGTTTGTGCCTGCAACAGAAGGCTTATCCTTAAGAGATACTGTTATTTCACCATCAAGTGTAAGATACTCGACATTATTCATATCAAATTCATCTTCGTCAGTAGGTCTATTGATAATTTCAATACTTACTTCTTCACTTGTACCCTTCTTAATTGCCACAGATGCTAATGCAAATTCACATATATTCTTGGCGCATCTTTGAAGCTCAGAGCGCTTAATTCTTCCTGATGCAAGTGCCTCTATGGTATTATCCTTGGCTGTATTATTCTCTGATGATGCAACAACCATGTATAAATCATTCTGAGCAGCTACCATTGCAGCTGTATTGTTCTTTGCTGGTGCTTCGTCTCTTTCATTGACATCTGCCCACCAGTCTGTCATTACAACACCCTTAAAGCCCCACTCTTCGCGAAGTATTTTGGTATTGAGATCATAGTTACCTGCTGTCCACACGCCATTAACCTGACCATATGTTGTCATAATGGCATCACAGTATCCATCTTTGACTGCAATTTCAAAGCCTTTAAGATATATTTCTCTAAGTGCACGTTCAGATACCACAGAATCCACAGTATGACGACCTGTCTCCTGGTTATTAGCACAAAAATGCTTAGCACATCCACTTACTCCGTGACTCTTAAGTCCCTTCATCATGGCACTTCCCATCACACCTGTAACAAAAGGATCCTCTGAGAAATACTCGAAGTTTCTACCATTGAGCGGATGTCTGTGAATATTCATTCCAGGTCCAAGTAAAACATCAACATTGTTATTAATCATCTCAAGAGCAGTGAATGCATACATCTTAGAGATAAGCTCTGGATTAAATGTGCTTGCTACCATGGCTCCACTTGGTAAACTAAAGGCCTTCATACCACTGTCAAGTCGCATTCCTGATGGACCATCATCACAGCAAAGAGAAGGTATTCCCTTGCCAATAAGACTTTTTGACACGCCGCCAAAAGCTGATGCTGTACCTGGAGTGACCAGGCTAGAACCCATACCCTCTCCACGTACAATACATGCCAAATCTTCATCAGAAAGACTAGCTATAAACTCATCAAGTGTTTTTTCGCCAGTATATACCTGTGTAAGTGAAATATCAGCTGACTTAACTGGTATCTCCTCTGGAATATTTTCAAGTCTTCTTTCTCTTTCATCTACTGTCTTAAGAGCAACTGTCTCATAGGATACAGTAAGCTCTTCACCTGATCCCGAAGCCACCATACGATCATAAGCTTCAACTGGTTTAAATGCTTCGCCAAGTTTCTCTATAAGAAGGTCTGACTCAAGAGTGAAAGAATTTACAAGCTGAGCCGATCTTACATTATCGCCAACATATACTTTATATTCGCCTGCTTCTAACAAAAAGCTTTCTGGATATGCTGTAACACCCTTATCATCATAAGATGCAAATAAATCCAATGGTACAGTAACTGTAAGCTCCTCTGACTCACCTGGTGCAAGAATATTAGTCTTAGCAAATCCACCAAGTACTCTGGCTGCCTTACCAAGCATTCCCTGCGGAGCTGAAATATATACCTGCATAACTTGCTTGCCACTAACAGCACCTGTATTCTTAATACATGACTTCACAACAAGCTTCTTATCATTGATATCAGCCTTAACACTACCATCAGAGAAATCAAATGTTGTATAAGACAGACCATATCCAAATGGATATCTTACTTTGTCCCTGGCAAAAGTTTCAAAGTACCTATAGCCCACAAATATATCTTCTTTATAAATAGCCTTATTAGGATCACCAAAACAATCTGTTGATGGATAATCAGCTATATTAAATGCAGCTGTATCAGTAAGCTTTCCTGATGGAGCCACCTTACCCACAAGAACATCAGCAGTACCAAGGCCACCTATCATTCCGCCCTGCCATACAATCATAACACCTTCTGGTTTGTAGGTATCAATAAATCCCAGGTCCATAAGCTGACCAATATTAAGAAGTACTATTACCTTATCAAAGTTCTTGCGAACCTTGGAAAGCATATCTTCTTCTATTTCAGAAAGTCTATATGCACCTCTGGTATCAGACGAATCCTTGTCTTCACCAGCTGTTCTACCGATTACTACTATGGCTATATCACTATTCTCTGAAGCCTTCTTTGCCACTTCATCACTAAGAGGCATTTCTTCCTGACTCCAAGGTTCCGTTCCCCAGCCCATTCCTTCATTGAAAGGATTCTCTTCCTCCCAATCAGTATAAATCTTTAAAAGATCCTCATTAAGTTCAACAACTTCCGATTCCTTTAAGCCATCGATAATTGTATATACTTTGGACACATTAACCATACCGCCTGAGCCAGTACCACTCTTATAATAATCGAGAGCGATTCGTCCAAATACAGACACTTTTGTACCCTGCCCCAGTGGTAAAACCCCTTGATTTTCAAGTAGCACACAGCCTTCAGAAATAACATTTCTAGCAGCTTTAACATACTCATTCCAATCTAGTGTCATTTTTCCCATAAATGAAATCCTATCCCTTCATGAAATTTAGTTTGTATTGGCAATCATATCAACCATTGCCCAGTGAGGATTATCTACTCCATCATCAGAATCATCGTAGTAAGCAAAGATGAATGTTGAATCTGTCACATCCATGGCATCTGTTCCTCTGTTAAGATGCATTACCTTCTCAAAATAGATGTGGCAAGAGAAACAGTTCTCATTGTATCTAACGTAATCATCTACCTTAATGTTGCTAAATGGTTCAGCGTCAAGTGT
>DCHQ01000063.1 GCA_002314855.1 Lachnospiraceae bacterium UBA1748 | reverse complement strand
TATCATGGTCAAACCACTTTGATAACACCTTGCTCGATTATTATATCATATTTCACTTAATCGAACAAGTGTTTGTTTTTATTTCCTCTTCCCCAACTTACAAAGTCTGTTTCTCTCAGTTAAGGTTACATTTACCTTCTTACAAATCTTTTTTATCTCATCAGTCATTTCCTGCATCACCGCACTCTGAAGCTCGCTCACCTGATTTTCAAGCTCAGCCTCGATATCCTTAATCGAATCGCTGCTCACAGGGTCGCTGTATCTGAAGCTATCGGCCAGGTCGCTGAGAAGCTTTTTCGACTCAGCATCCTCAACCTGGCTGGCGAGCGGATACACGATTGAGCGAAGCGCATCCATACACGCTGTTGAATTAACATGCTTCACATCCTGCCTTACAATCTCATCACGAACTGTGTCCGCTGCGATAAGTCCAAGTAATGCGAGGACAAATATAATCGCATATATAATAACCGGTATCCATACTGGTACAAGCGCTGCTACAGCCATGAAAATGATGCTCAGAATAACCTGAGTTATGAGATACATGATTCCCATCCTTGCGATTGGGAAGCCGTAAAACCTGCTGGTTGCACTCTCATCTCCGTCAAATGCGCTCTTCAATATATAAATCTGCGCAATTATTGCTACCACGCCAAATGCATACGAAATCCAGAACACTGCATTCATTTTAAATGGCGCCGCAAATGCAATTATTGAAAATAATGCAAATACTGCAATATCAGAAATTAGTAATTTGCTTTGGTTCTTGTTCATGTCCAAATCTCCCCTTTCTACTCCGGCTTCTTCGAGCCACAGTTGTCGCAGAAATTGCCGGAAATATCTGTCTTTCCACAGCTGCAGTCCCAGGTTAATTTCTGAGGAGCTTCTGGCTTCTTCGAGCCACAATTATTGCAGAAGTTTCCTGTGACACCTGTATTTCCACATACTCTCCATTTAACCAGCTTCGAAGTGTACATTTTTCCCATGTTGTCGAAGTTCCTTCTGTATTATATGGCCTCGTCTCTATTGCATATTTACTTATAACAAGTACTTTTGAATACTCCATATCTAATGAATACTCTATATCTAAAACAAGCCATTCTGTTTTTTTATTACCAAATGTTATATAACCTCCTACACCAATTCTATTAGTCTTAATATATAACCCCATATATTTTTTATAAAAGGCATCCTTAACAGTACTCTTCTCTAATAAGGCCAATGCTTCGTCATAGCTTATTTCGTTGCTTTCCTTATCCATTTCCTCAACTAAATCATTTACCTCTTTATTTAGTTGTCCAATTTCATTCTCGGCATATTTAATCTCAATTTCATTCTGTGCTATCATTGAACTTATTTTTTCTGAAGTACATCCTTGCATCTTACCTTCATTGATTCTCTTCTCGTCTTCCTTCTTCTCCTTTAATAATCGAAGCTTATCAATTTCTTGAGTAATCTCTTTCTTTCTCTTACCTGCAAATATTCCCAAAGAACTATATTCATTATTCAATCTCATTATTTGAGAATCAATATTTGAAATCTCAGACACTAGTCTACCTTCTTCATCCTCTAAATCCGCTAACATCTTTGCAGAAGATTCTAATTCTGACGCTTTCGCATTAAGTGCATATTCATATTTTGAAGATTCATACTTCAAAATGTAATACTGAGTAAGTGCTGGTACATTACTCCTCTTACACTTCGCCAGCAGCTTTCCAAGATATGCCTCGGCACTCTTGGCATCCTGATTAAGTACTTCCTCGAAGAAGCCGTCTGCCTTTTCCCATTCACCGTCCTCAAGTGCCATATTTCCTCTGTCGAGAAGAGCCTGAACGTTATTATTTGCTGCGCCCTGCTGTACTACAACTGTTTCTTTAACTGCAGCCTTTGGCTGGTCTGCGCCAAGAATTTTCTTGATTCCTCTTATCAGATCCTGCATGAATCCAAGCTTTGTCATATCCTGTGCCTGAAGGTGCGAGAACTCCTCTGGAAGATCATATGGGTCCATATCCTTGTATGCTGGGATTAACATCTTCTTTTCGCCCTGTCTAATAAGTGAAAGGTATCTTGACCACTCATAATGGGATTTATTTTTTGCTAAGTTAAAATGTTTTGAATTTCAAAATTAACGATGATGAACATAATAATTGTTGTATATTTATGACAAATTTTATTGTGAAATAATATATAATGTGATAGAATACATTTGTAATCAGAAACGGTTCCATTATGTATACTTAATGGAACCCATTTTTTATTCCTTTTTCTTGTCATACTCATTCCTAATCCTATAAAATGTTGTCCTGCTAATTCCCGATACTTAAATTATTTCATCTGCATTTAGTTCCCCTTGTTTATATCTGTCAAGCATTGTTCCAAATTCCTCCGGTAGCGCCTTCTTCGGCCTTCCAAACCTGACTCCCCTAGCCTTTGCAGCTGCAATTCCTTCAGCCTGCCTTTTCTTTATATTCACTCTTTCATTTTCGGCCACAAATGACAGTATCTGCAGCGTAAGCTCAGCAACAAATGTGCCCATCAAATCCTTCTTATTTCTGGTATCTAGAAGCGGCATATCAATAACGCATATGTCCACCTTCTTTTCGTGAATCAGTATTCTCCACTGCTCCTGAATCTCAGAATAATTTCGCCCAAGTCTGTCAATACTGCTGATAAAAAGCGTATCTCCTTTCTTAAGCCTCCGGACCATTTTTATGTATCCCGGCCTGTCGAAGTTTTTTCCTGATTGCTTGTCGGAGTAGACATTTTTCTTTTTTATTCCCAGCTCCTCCATCTGAATTATCTGCCTTGCTTCATTCTGATCTATCGATGACACTCTTATGTATCCGTAATCCATCTGTAACCTCCTTAGTTTATAATTTAATTGAGAGGGGTGACTCCTTCTCGATTTGATTACAAAAAAATAACACCTCAGACATTGTTGTCCAAAGTGTTACTTTTTTGAAATTATCTATCCAAACTAACGAGAATACAGCTGCTATTGAAAATAAATAGCTTTTCATAATCATCTTGATTCTGCCAGTAAAATATGATAAATTGAAGAAAGAAACAAGGTGCTACCGATAGACGGTCTCCTTGGTTAATATGTTGCAAAAAAGCAACCGCGTCACTTTGGAGAGCTTGGCGGTTGCTTTTTTGCTATTTATCTCTATTTTTTCTTGTTGGAATTCTTGATGATAGAAATGATGGTTACAATTATACTTGCAACTGTCACGACTATACCAAGTATTCCAACAACAATAGAAACTATTTCTAGCAATTCTGCTTATCCTTTCATTAATACTTTCCCTCATCATCGTCATCACCCCCTAAGATTCGGAAGCTCATATGTTTTGGTTCATACGCTTGAAAGGAGACCGCCTATCCGTTTATCATGGTTAAACCACTTTGATAACACCTTGCTCGACTATTATATCATATTTTGCCTTGTCGAACAAGTGTTTGCTACGATAAAAAATAGATAATACCTATTTCAAAATATGTCAAATACCGTTCTTTGAAAATTTCATACAATAATTGTTGCAAAGTATCCTTCATCACCCTTAGATTCCCTTAGGTTTTCTACAATTATTTGATTTGGTAGTCCGCAATTTGCAACCATCGCAGCCTGGTCAATCATACCCTTTTTCTCCAGAATATTTTTCACTTCGGATGTAGCGCTGGCAGATTTCATGATTACCTTTGTTCCAGGTATATCAAGAGCTGCTTCAACATACTCATAGGATCCAGGTATAATAGTAAGTGGCTTATCCACTGTTGTAAGGCTTCGTCCAAGTTCAGCAGCAACTGCACAGAAGCTTGTTACACCTGCAACTGTTTTAGTCTCATACCCATCTGCTTCAACCAGTTCTCTTACATAACAGAAGGTTCCGAATAAAGATGCGTCACCAATATTTAGCATTGCCACGTTTTTGCCCTGTGCCAGATATTCTTCAATTGTATCTGCATGTTGTCTATGGGTTGAATCAAGTACATTGTCATCCTTTTTCATGGCAAAATCAAGGTAGATAATCTTCTTACTGTCGACATTCATAATCCCTTTCACAATATCAAGAGCCATACTGTTTTTCCCATGTGTTCTTGGTGCTGCAATAACATCACACTTTTCAATTGTTTTTATGCCCTTTACAGTCATGAGTTCTGGATCTCCGGGGCCTGTACTTACTCCAAATAGTATTCCTTTTTCCTTTGCCTGCTCGAGTCTGTAATTGCAAAGTTCACGTTCCTTTTCCATTACGAAAGCTACACCCCCTCATCTTTGACATTTTCTACTAAATATATTCTATTCCTAATCTCCTCTCAAACACAAGCTCATTCTCGCCTGAAATTCTCCTGATTTTTCGCAGGGGATAAAATGATTCTCATTAATCAAGCTCCTTAAGCATCTTCTCTGGGTCCTCTGCTGCCTTAACCTTGTCATTGGACTTTACGATAATACCATTTTCGTCAATAAGGTAGGTTGTTCTCACAACACCCATTGTCACCTTGCCGTAATTCTTCTTTTCCTTCCAAACATCATAGGCCTCAATCACGCTCTTCTCTATATCAGAAAGAATTGTGAATTTTAAACCGAACTTCTCCTCAAACTTCTTGTGGGAAGCCACCGAATCCTTGCTCACGCCAAGCACAACTGCACCCTTCTCAGTAAACTGTGGATAAAGTTCTGAAAAACCGCAAGCCTGCTTACTGCAGCCTGGTGTGTTATCCTTTGGATAAAAATAAAGGATGACCTTCTTTCCAGCGTAATCGCTTAATTTATGCATATCTCCATTCTGGTCTGGCAGCTCAAAATCTGGTGCCTTAGTTCCTACTTCTAACATAATTAAACCTCCAAAAAATATTATGTTCGCAGTCTATTTCTCACACTGCTCGTTTTTATTCGTAAAACAGTTTCCCATCTTAAGTGCCTTCTTTGGGCACTCATCTATACATCTTCCGCATCTTATGCACTCGGTATGATTCGGTACCTCAGCCGGGTCGACGTTCATTTTGCAGACCGAGTGGCACTTGCCGCAGCCCACGCATTTACTCTCATCAAGATACATTCTGAATACTGCCACCTTATTAAGCGGACCGTAAATGGCACCGAGCGGGCAGAGGTATTTGCAAAATGGTCTGTATATTATTATACTTGCAAGAATAATAATTCCAAGGATGCAAACCTTCCACATAAAGAGACTTCCAAACACCTTGAAAAGTGTGGTATCGGAAAGCGCCAGCATAAGCCCCGACATAGTTCCCGAAGGACATAGATATTTGCAGAAAAATGGTGTTAGCTTCACGCAAATCGGAAGCACAATAACAAGCACTATAAGCACAATGTACTTAAGCTTTCTCAGAACCATATCTCCTTTAAAGGTCTTTAGCTTCTTCGGAAATGGTATCTTATCCAGCAAATCCTGAACTAGCCCGAAGGGGCATAAAAACCCGCAAATAATTCTTCCGAGCACTGCTCCGAAGAATATAATTAAGCCTGCAACATAATATGGCAATTTGAATTTGTATGACGAGAGAGAATTCTGGAGTGAACCAATAGGACATGCTCCAACTGCACCCGGACACGAGTAACAGTTTAATCCCGGCACACACACGCTCTTCGTTTTTCCCTGATATATCTTTCCTGTAAAAAATCCCTTTAGGTTTGCATTTTGAAGTAGTGCTGCAAGCCCCTGGATCAAATGTCTCTTTTTATTATCCAATTCCAACACACTCCAGGCATATTCTTATTGCTTTATTAAGTACATCGATAGCCTGTCCCTTTGTCACACCAATGATAATAAGCGCAACCGCTGACACAAGAATAATCGATGTAAATATTTTGCTTTTTAAAAAATTTCGCATGTATTTCCCCACTTACATAGGTCCCTTCTAGTTCAAATACTGAAGTACAATACTTTCCCAATCCGACATCTCTCTGGCGCCAATGTATGGCTCAGCTTCGAGGAGATTTCCATTTCCATCTAGAATAAAGGTTGCCGGAACATATTCCTGCTCATACTTTGCAAGCTCTGAGTCTACCTTTATTATTGGATACTTAATCTCATTTGCCTCAACAATATCCTTTGCATCCTCGTCCTGCTCGAAGGTTGAGTATGCACCGATTATAAGAAGACCCTGGTCCTTGTACTTATCGTAGAGCTTCTGCAGGTCAGGCATCTCTCCGACACATGGTCCACACCATGGCTCCCAAAGGTTTAACATAACCACCTTTGCATCCTTCATTATGTTCTCTGTAACTGCATTTCCATTTATATCAACTGTGCAAAATTTAAGTCCGTTTGAATTTGATGACTCGGTAGTTTCCTCAGTAGTCACTGTTTCCTCGGTAGACTCTGTATCCTCGGTCACCTCGGTATCTTCAGTCACCTCTGTTTCGGATGAATTATCTTCACCCCCAGGCACTCCCTTATATGGATTAATTCCAAATATAAACTCCGCACCATCCTCTAAGTCAACGAACATAAATGATGACGACTGATTCTTAATAAAGGATAACTTATTGTCTTCAATGTTAAATCTAAACACTGGTACTCCAAATGAGCCTGGCCAGTTTTCTGCATTTTCATTCATTATAAGTACTCCATTCTCCTGATAGTACTTTCCCGAACCAATGTAGCTGCTGATTGGTGTTTCATACCAGCTGTAGGTTCCATCCTCGTTTATAGTGATGCTGAAATCTACGACATTTCCATCCTTTGAAATACCATTTTTTGAGTAATAATAGGTTCCGTAATTGACATTCTTTGCAGCCACCTTAGCCATTCTGTTTGGGAGAATATAAACCGTATATACCCCAAGGGTTGCAAGTCCTGCCAGTACAATTGCAATAATTCCAATAATAATTAACTTCTTCTTCATTTTATTACCTCCTTGTTTTGTAAGTCGAATCCCGCCTACTATTCTTTATTAAAATCAACTCTTTCCATCACGGTCTTTGCAAGAATTCCCGTTACAATTCCCGCAAATGTTCCCGCAATTACAAGTATCAGCATATAGTAAAATATCCTCGCATTACTAAGCAGAATTGCCGCCACCATTATCTGTCCCAGATTGTGCGTAATTCCACCAATAATACTTATTCCAGTCACCGAAAATATCTTCAGTCTTTTCACTAGAATCATAAAAAGAAGACTTACTGCTGCCCCCGCAATGCTGTATATTATTGTTGTTATGTTGCCAAACAAAACTCCTGAAAGAAATATCCTTCCAAGACTTATGATAACTGTGTCCTTTATTCCCAGCGTAAATAGGGCTATTACAGTTACAATATTCGCAAGCCCTATCTTCATTCCCGGCACGAATACAAATACTGGGATAAAGCTTTCTAAGTACGATAACACCAGCGCAAGCGCAATCAGCGCCCCTCTTAGTGCTATCTGTTTATTCTTTCTCATTCCCAACTCCTTAACTATCCGAATCAGTCACTTCGATAACCAGCTTATGCGGCAGACAAATTATGGTCTCGCCGTCATTTTCAATATCGCTCATCTTCACACAAAGCTTGTCCGGGCAATCTGCCCATATACAGCTCGCCTTTCCGTCCTTAATAACAATGGTATTCTTGCCAAGGTCACTCTCATAATCAAATTCTGCATCCTTATCAAGAGAAAAAGTTTTCACTATCTTCCCATCCTGATACAGGTTTACACTAAGCCCTTTAGTCCTTGTGACACTGTATATTATTAGGCCGATAATTCCAATCATAAGAGCTGCGGCGATAAGAATTATGTCAGCCTTTTTTATTCTATTATTTTTTTCATTCGTTTCTGAGTTTTTCCCAGTTAATTCCTTTTCTTCCAATTCTTATCTTTCCTTTTACAGTTTCCTTTAATAATAACCAGCTTTGCAGCATCTGCAGCTTCTACTCATTCATATTCGAAGCTGTCAGTCTGATAACTAATGTCACGAAATGCTTTTCAAATTAGTTTATAACAAATGCACCCTCTAACCCCTCAGTAATCTTTATACTTCCATCTTCAAATATAAAGATTGCTTCAGCATTATTCTTCTTCAAAACCTCAAGTGAGGCATCATAACCCATGATAAATACCGCTGTTGAAAGTCCGTCAGAATATAATCCATTTTCACATACTATCGTCACACTTACAAGTCCTGATTCAGCAGGATAGAGTGTTTTCGGGTCTATGATATGGTGGTATCTCTTTCCATTAAAATCAACATACTTTTCATAGCTTCCCGAGGTCGAAATACACACCTTCCCTGACTCAGGCACTGAAAATGCACCCTCGTCTTTTCCACCAACCTTGATATATCCAAGCATATCATTCATACTTTTTTCAGGATCTCTTATTCCGATTTTAAAGCCTGCTTCATCCTCCTTCTCGCCGTAGCAAAGCACGCTTCCGCCAACCGCAAATACTCCGCCCTTCACTGTATCATCTGACGCAAGTTCATCGGCTATAATATCCAGTGCATAGCCCTTTCCTGTTGAACCGAAATCAAGAGTTATACCCTCCTTTTCTATCTCGAGTTTATACTTCCTACCACAATCCACATCCTTGTATATACCACTATCACCAGTACTTTCTGTTACAGTATTTCTTCCATCCTCTGTAGCACCTGCATCACTCTCTCTGCTGATATTCTCCGTATCACAAGCATCAATATCGTTGCAACCTGACTCAATCTCACTGCGATTTTCATAGGAATTCTCCTCACAAACCGACACATAATTACATCCCGTTTTTTCCTTCGCCTTTTTAAGCTCCTCCTCATCCGGAAGCTTAAAATCATCGCCCTCAGTATATGCCTCAATTCCCCATACATTAAGGACTGGTCTTAAGGTAAAATCGAGTGCACCATCCGTGTCATCATAAAGACTTTTTGAACCCTTTATAAGCTCATATAATGTCTTACTTATAGTCAGGCATCCGCCCTTTTCATTTGCCCTTGCAACCTCTGAACCTTCACTTCTCCAGGAAATCACCTCGCTATCAAGTACTTCGAGCTTCTCATTTAAAGCATTTGCCTTATTCTTTAGCGCAGTCTCATCATCGCCGTAAAGCGTAAACGTGGTCGAGGTTCCCATCGAAAAGCCGTAGCTTGTGACCTCCTTCTCACGAACTATCATCCCAGATTTATTCTTTTTCAAAACTGATAATGTAACGATTATCGCAACCGTAGCGAGTACAAGTCCTGCGATACCGATAATTCTTTTTTTATCCATAGCATTATGTTCCATCTCAATCATTAATTACACAAATATTATCACTCATGTAGTATGTAGGTCGTCAGAACCATCCTAAATCATGACTTCGCCCTGATGGTTCCTCCTATAATATGTATATCTTAGCCAATTCCTTCTAAATATTAACTTTACCACAATAATATGCTTGCTACAAATTAAATTAAATGTTACATTCTTGTATAGACTGTCACTTGCTAAATATCTATATTTTTAGCAAATGCAATCCACCAAAAATGAAAGGACAAAACCTATGATTCTCGCATGTCAAAACATCGAAAAAGCTTTCGGTGAAAAAGTGATATTAAAGAATGTAAATTTTCATATAGAAGAAAAGGAAAAAGTAGCTGTAGTCGGCATCAACGGTGCCGGAAAAACTACCCTTCTCAAGATTATTCTTGGTGAGGAGGAAGCAACAAATGGACAGGTTGTATTTGCAAAGGACATCACTGTCGGTTACTTGTCGCAGCACCAGGATATTTCCTTTAACAACACGGTTTATGCGGAGATGCTTGCAACCAAGCAGCACATCATCGACGCTGAAAAGGAGCTTAGAGAGCTTGAAGTAAAGATGCAGCACCTCAGTGGTGATGAGCTGGATGCTGTACTTGGCCGCTACAACACTCTTCAGACCAAGTATGACCATGAAAATGGTTACGCTTATCTAAGTGAAATCACAGGTGTTTTAAAGGGTCTCGGCTTCACAGAGTCAGATTACGACCGCCATATCAACTCACTTTCAGGTGGTCAGAAGATGCGTATTGCTCTTGGCAGACTTCTTCTCACAAGACCTGACGTTATCATCTTAGATGAGCCGACAAACCACCTGGATATGACTTCTATTTCATGGCTTGAGAGTTTCCTGGCATCATACCAGGGTGCAGTATTAATCGTAAGCCACGATAGATATTTCATCGATAAGATTACAACCAAGATAGTTGAAATCGACCAGGGTGAGTCTCAGGTTTATAACGGCAGCTATTCCTTCTATTCAGAGGAGAGAGCCAAAATCCGTGAGGCCAAGATGAAGGCCTACTTAAATCAGCAGCGAGACATCAAGCACCAGGAAGCAGTTATAGAGAAGCTTAAATCCTTCAACCGTGAGAAGTCCATAAAGCGTGCTGAATCTCGCGAAAAGATGCTTGATAAAATTGAAGTCTTAGATAAACCTACTGAGGTTAGAACCGATATGCGTCTAATGCTCACACCAGTCACCGAGTCCGGCGAGGATGTTCTTCTCTGTGACAGCATTTCAAAATCCTTTGGCGAGAACCTTCTCTTCAAGGATCTCACAATCGATATTAAGCGTGGCGAACACGTTGCACTTATCGGTGGAAATGGAACCGGTAAAACTACTATCCTAAAGATGATTAACCATATGGTTAGTAAGGATTCCGGAAAGATTAACCTTGGTTCAAGAGTCAAGGTTGGCTACTATGATCAGGAGCATCAGCTTCTTTCTATGGACAAGACAATATTCGACGAAATTAGCGATTCATTTCCAGATATGAATAATACTCGTATCAGAAATGTTCTTGCAGCCTTCCTATTCACCGGGGATGATGTATTCAAGAAAATCGGCGATTTGTCCGGTGGTGAGCGCGGCCGAGTTTCCCTCGCGAAGCTTATGCTGAGCCCTGCAAACCTTCTCATCCTAGATGAGCCAACAAACCACCTTGATATCCAGTCAAAGGAAATCCTTGAGACCGCCCTTAAAAACTACGGCGGCACTCTTTTATATGTAAGTCATGACAGATATTTCATCAATCAGACTGCAACAAGAATCATAGAGCTTAGGAATAAGGTTCTTACAAACTACAAGGGTAATTATGATTTCTACGAGGCAAACAAGGATTACCTCTACAATATTCAAAACGGTAACAATGCTAATGCAGTTAACACAGAAGCCTTAACCAAAACCGGCTTCACTCAGATAAAAACTGTTTCTGATGCGTTTTCAGATAGTCAGATAAAAGCTGACTCTGCTATATCAGCAGGTTCTTCAAATGCTGCTGCCCCTGCAACCGGAAAGGATGCATTTCTTGCAAATAAGGCCGAGGCTGCAAAACGCCGTAAGCTTGAAAATGATATCAAAAAGCTTGAGGATGCAATCGAAAAGCTTGAGACAACACTTGCTGAAATCGATGAGGAATTATGCGCTCCCGAAAATGCTTCGAACTCCTTCAAGCTGAACGAACTTACTGTAAAACGCGAAGAGACAGATGCTATGCTCACTCAAAAGTATGAGGAGTGGGAGGAGCTTTCTTCGATGCTGTAGATAACAAATGCCATACAAAGCTAGTCTAAAAACTATTCTTTGTATGGCATTTTTTTACCTTATGTATTATTACCTTACTATCTTATAATACGTTCTTGCAGTAATCGAATAAATCGCAAGATATATAAGAGAGAATGCAACAAATGAACATATAGTGCAGATTAAGAATATCGTATCTCTTGGAATAAAGAGAACATGTAAAAGCTTAGTCAAAATTGGAAATGCTACTGTCATATGCACACCAGCTACAATTAACGGAAACAGGAAAACAAGTATAATCTGACTTCTAATTGTTCCCTTAATCTCCTTCTTACTCATTCCGACCTTTGTCATAATCTGGAAGCGGTTTCTGTCCTCATAGCCCTCTGATATCTGCTTATAGTAGATAATTAGTGCAGTTGCAAATATAAATACTATTCCAAGAAATATTCCGAGGAAGAACAAGCTTCCATATAGTCCATACATATACTCTGACATCTCAGCTCTTGAATCCCATCTTGTACTGTAGCCTCCCTGGAACTCTCCATGGGTAGATATATACTCCTGTGCTAAGCTTGATGCGATAGAATAATACTCTTTTCCTATTAAATTAACGGTATCGTCACTAATTCCTTCTGGAAAATTTGCAAAAATTGTATACTGAATTTCTGAAGCATTTGCACCATATATTTCCTTCTGAGACTGATACATCTCCAAATACTGCTCTTCATTAGGAAGAACAATTCCAAATACAGTTGCGAACTGATACTCAGTAAGATCTGCAGGGAACTCGTTTAACTCACGAACTATCTTATAATCTCTTTTCTCTATTTTTACTTCATCACTCAGCTTGACTGAATTTGCGCTGTTCTTATAGATATAAATCTCATTTTCACCAAGAGCATAATTGGTGCCCATAATCTCATTGTATTCATCAATAGTAACATATGCCACAGAGCAAATTTTGTCAGCCTGATCAAAATAGTTATAATCTACGTCGTTTGGATTCATACCCTTTAAGCTTTTTCCCTCAATAACATATGCGGTAATCAGCTGCCTTCTGATGTCAATATCAGTAACCTTGACATTATACTTTTCGCATGCCTTATGAAATGCTTCCTGAGAAAGCTTAACTCCAACCTCTTTTCCACAATCCAGTGTATTAATATTTACATTCTGACCCTTAATATCGCCCTCATCAGTATCCATATATAATCCTGCACTAAACTTTACATCCTTAGGATAAAGAGAGTTTAAGGTCTCTTCTGTTCCAGAGTAAAGACTAACCGTTGTTGAAATCATGACAAGCACACAGGTTGAAAGTATGCAGATTGATGCAAGTCCCATCGCATTCTGCTTCATTCTGTATATGAGACCCGAAACAGCAGTCATATGCTTTGGATGGTAATAGAACCTCTTATTCTTCTTTAATGCCTTGAGTATTGCTATGCTTCCAGCGGTAAATAAAAAGTAGGTTCCAAGCACAACTAAGATAACGGCTATGAAGAAAAGCATGAGTGCCTTGAGCGGCGACTTTACGCTAAGTGCAATGTAGTAGCCTGTTCCCATTGTTACCAGTCCAGTGATAAATATCAGCCATTTTACCTTTGGCTCCTTCTCACCAAAATGATTGCTGTGAAGAAGCTCTACAGGCTTTAACACACCTATCTGGATTGCATTATAGATAAAATTCACTATAAATATTCCAGCGAATATAATTCCTGTATACATGATAGCCCTGCCATCAACAACAGTTTGTCCGAGCTTATTTTCCACGTTGAAAAGCTTGCAAATAATCAATGTACAAAACTTGTAGAAGACCATTCCTGTAACATATCCGCCAATAAATGTTACTATTGCAGTTGCAAGATTTTCAAATCCCATAATCCTTACAATATGCTTCTTACCCATGCCAAGAACATTGTAAAGACCATACTCTCTTTTTCTCTGCTTCATAAGAAAGCTGTTTGTGTATAGCATTAAAACTATTGATAATATTCCAACCACTGCAATTCCTATTGACATTACTGTTGGTATGTAGGCTCCACCCTTTATCTCTGATAATTTATCATCGTATTTAAGCGTAAACAATATGTACATTACAGATAGAAGTCCAATTCCAGTAATCATCTGTGGAACATAGAGTCTTCTATTCTTTGCGATATTATTAAACGCAAGCTTTAAAAAATATCCTTTTTTCATCACTATCTCCTTTATGCCATTTAATAGTACCTACTATTAATACTTTCTATTAATACTCTCTATTAATACTCTCTATTAATACTCTCTATTAATACTTACTATTAAGGAAGTTCGTTTTTCTATGTCTCAAAAATAATTACTGTCTATCGTTAGTGGTAATTGCAGTAAGAGTATCTGTAATCTTCTGATACATCTCATGGTTATTACTGTTTCCTCTGTAAATCTGATGGAACACCTCTCCATCCTTTATGAAGAGCACCCTTCCAGCATGGCTTGCCGCCTTCACTGAATGTGTAACCATAAGAATCGTCTGACCATCTTTATTTATCTTTTCGAAAATGTCAAGCAGACTGTCTGTTGACTTCGAATCTAGCGCACCAGTAGGCTCATCCGCAAGAATAATCTTTGGGTTAGTAATAAGTGCTCTTGCTGCCGCTGCCCTCTGCTTCTGACCACCTGAAACCTCATATGGAAACTTGTTAAGTAATTCGCTTATTCCAAGCTTTGCTGCAACCTTCTCAGCCTTCTCGTCGAGATCATCAAGCTTACCACTAAGTACAAGTGGAAGAAGGATGTTGTCCTTCAGATTAAATGTGTCAATAAGATTGAAATCCTGGAACACAAATCCAAGGTTATCTCTTCTGAAGGCTGCCATCTGAGCCTCTTTAATGTCTGAAAGCTTCTTTCCCTCAAGCACAATTGAACCTGCTGTCGGCTTATCAAGCGCTGCGAGAATATTAAGGAGAGTTGTCTTTCCCGATCCAGACTCGCCCATTATTGCAACATACTCGCCCTCTTCAACCGAAAAGTTTACATTTGAAAGTGCCTGTACCTTATTTCCTCCAAGCCTTGTGGTATATATCTTTTTTACTCCCTGTACCTCAAGTATTGCCATTTTTCTTTTCCTCCATCTATCTTAAGTCATTGCAGAATACTCGCTACTCTTCTTTCACTTTCTTCTGCTTCACTTCATTACATGCATATAATAACAAAATGGTCCAGCATGAAACATTGAATCATGTTACAAACGGACCATCTGATGTGACATTTTTGTAAGATTAAAGCCTTCAACATGCTGTGCACTTTAGCATTTTGATTATTTACTAATTAAATTCGTCGAATTCGTAATGCTTCAAATCTATTATCATTTTCGTTCCAACCTTAGGCTCAGACTCTGCACTTATCTTAAAGCCAAGCTTATCAATAGCTTTCTTGCATAAATAAAGTCCAAGTCCAGTTGCTTTTTTATCGAGTCTTCCGTTATAACCAGTGTAACCCTTCTCAAAGATTCTAGGCAGGTCTTCACTGGATATTCCAATTCCCGTATCAGCGATAACAAGCTTACCATCATCAGTAATCTCAATCCTTACCTCACCCTGCTTTGTGTACTTTACTGAATTAGAAAGAATCTGCTCTATCACAAATGAAAGCCATTTTTCATCGGTAGTAACCAAAAAGCTTTTAGAGTTGTAATCAAGCTTAATCCTTCTTCTTATAAACTGAGAAGCGTACTTTCTTACTGCCTGCTTAATCACAATATCGACATCAACCTCTTTAAATACAAAGTCCTTCGACTCGCTTCCAAGTCTGATGTAACAAAGCACCATCTCCACGTACTGCTCAACTCTAAATAGCTCAGCCAAAAGCTCTCTATGCTCATCTGTATCCTCGCTCTCAAGTATCATTCGCATAACAGAAATAGGAGTTTTAATCTGATGAATCCAGGTTGTGTAGTACTCCTCGCTGTCCTTTTTTTCATTTTTCCAGTCAGTGAGTACCTCCTTTAATTCATTTCCCAGGTTTACTATCATCTGCTGGTAATTCTCGTCCGCAAGGCTTGCTGGCTCTGGAAGATTTATGTATTCATTTTCAATATTTTTGATTAGCACTTCTCTCTCGCGCGCCCTCTTAGCATAGATTGAAAGCTTAATCATAAATACAATGACCGAAACAAAAAGACATACAATAGTTGCATAAGCAATAATCTCAATCTCTATGTTATACAGTAATAGTATTACATCGAAGATGAGAATTATCGTCGCAATAAATGCTATGTGTCCGGCATTATCCTTCAAATATGAAATTATCCTTGGTGTTTTCTTTTCTTCTTTTTCCATCTTCTTAACCATTCAGTCAATATTCGCAATCCGCTTACGCTACTTGCTCAAATAAAGTCGGTGCTTCGCACCTTACGAGGTACGGGGCTTGTACCCCGCACCTCGAAGAAGCAAGCCCCACCGCCTAAAGGCAGTGGGTTTTCTTCTTACTTTATAAACTATCATGTCATTACTATCTCAAGCTGTTATCACACTGTCAGTACAGCTTAGATATTATTTGCTACTACTCAACTATATATCCCTGGCCCACCTTAGTTTTTATAAAGTCATCGATTCCTGCAGAATCAAGCTTCTTCCTAAGTCTGTTGACATTTACAGTGAGCGTATTCTCCTCCACATAACAGTCCATCTGCCACAGCTTAGTCATAAGTGTCTCTCGACTCACGACCTTTCCCTTACTCTCCATAAGTGTTTGGAGAATTCGGTATTCATTCTTCGTAAGCTCTATCTTCTCACCATTATATACAAATGAACTGTCATTCAAATTTAACATTACGCCTCTATGCTCGAGGATATTTACCTTGCCGCCCATGTCGTAGGTTCTTCGAAGCATTGCCTGAAGCTTCGCCATAAACACCGTCTGGTCAAATGGCTTCTGAATAAAATCATCTCCGCCCATATTCATTGCCATCACAATATTCATATTGTCAGATGCAGAGGAAATGAACACAATCGGAACATTTGATATCTTTCTTATCTCCTGACACCAGTGATACCCGTTGAAATACGGAAGCATTATATCCATCAAAACAAGCTGTGGATCATACTCATTAAACTCATGAAGTACTTCCTGAAAATCCGACACTGTCCTCGCATCATTTCCCCAGCTCCTTATACATTTTTCCATTATTTCCGCGAGTGAAAAATCGTCCTCAACTATAAAAATCTTATACATAAGCCCTTCACCTTCAATTTTTCTATATATATCGATGCTGAATATTACGTTTTTATTGTTTTCTTTTAGCCTTTGCAGCTTTCAAGATATCCGCAATATTGTCTCCATTAAGTACTCCTGGATAATCCTCCTGAAATCCAATTAAAACATCTTTATTCTCTTGTTCCAGTTCTTTGCATTGCTTATAAAATGCATTTAGGTCTTCTTTCTTGTAAACTGCTTCTATAAAAATTCTGGAAGCTTCAGGTATATTGTCGTACGAATCATATAAATCAACTATAGCCTGCTTGATTATTCCAAAACTCAATGGTTCATTTCGCTCTTCCTGCTCATTCAATACACCAACAATATCAGACAAATCATTTTTATATTGGCGGCCAGCCATAAGTTTCATAGCTACCAGGTACTCCGCAGATATTGTTCGTATCTGCAGAATATTCGAGAAAGTTTTGTAGTACTTTGAATGTTCCGCCAGTCTCGGTGTATATGAATTCGTATTAACAAAGTCCGTGTTTAACCACCCAACTGGAAGTCCTAGTCTGTCTCCAACTATGTTAATAGCTTCCTTCATTGCACCTGATGACTTAATAATTGCGTCCATATCATAAGTCATTTCTCTAAAACCATAATTGATTAGAATTGATGCCCCTCCAATAAGTATTATCTCAGCGTGCAATCGTGTACCGTTCTTTTTCCGAAATTCCTTTGCCAATTCCTTTAGATAGCTATCCATGTTCTCTTTTGTAAAAGGCTTATCAGCAGACATTACGCACCTCACTTTCCACGATATTGAATCGAATGAATTCAGGTATAGCGTTCGCCAATGCTTTTTCTTTTATGTTCTCATCTCCTGTCGCTGCAAATGATACTACGACGCTTGAAGGATAATATGGCTTTTCAAGTTTATGGGAGCGAATATCATTATAATTAGTGCAAAGAGGAATACCATTCAGTCTGGATAGATAATCAATCATCGCTAACAAATACAATGCTTCTATATACCATCTACGTTCATATAGTATACGTATTTCATCTGCCTCAAGTGTTTCAATGATGAAGTTAATGTCTCCCATATCTTTTACATGATGGCATGTATTGCTCTTAAATGTTTCAAAAGAACATCTATATTCCGCCTTTTCTATAGAATTACACTCAAGTATAGAATCAACCGTCACTCCAAGAACCTTAGCAATTCTATATAAAGTTCCAGCTGCGCATTTATCAAGATCAGCTTTTCCACTACAGATATCTGTAATTGTAGTCATTGCTACACCACTTTCCTTGCTTAAGCGATATCTTGACATGTTTTCTTTTTCAAGTAAGTCATTTACGATCATCAGCCTTCCCTCCTTTTACTATAATATATCGGTTAACCGAACTAATGTCAATAATGTAGTTATTGTACGCGATAGTAGAATAATCTCACCTGTTTAGCCATAATTACTATGTGTCTTGAACCAAGCTTTTTTTGGTGGAAAATCAAAACTGGGCTATTTACCAGCTCATAATTGAAATTGGTAAATAGCCTCAGAATTTAATTAATTTAATTTTTCATTTGTAGGCATATTAATAATATACCTGTCTGGCAAGCTGCACTCTATTACTGTCTAGCGCTGCTATTCGTCTATCATTGTTTGAGGTAGTATCACTACAGCTGCTCATGTTAACATATATATTGTTAATACTTCTCTCAATGCTATTCAATCTGTTAATTCTTGACTTATGGCACACCTTCTTAATCACTCCTGAGCCAACATAGATTGCAGCGACTAAAGCAGCTGAAACTCCAATACATAATACTGTACCACTATCAAATGCCTCATCACTAATCTTATTATATATAAACTTTCCAATTAATAGTAAATACACGAAGAATAATCTTTTAAATAACTTCCTGCCGTTATATCTATTCACATACCTATTATTTAATTGATTTCTAATAGATTTGGCACGTTCATATAAAGTATTTCTATCCTTTTCCAGGCAGTGATATGAGTTATTTATATTGGCATTCTCTCTCTTAATCCCAGCGATTTCATTTTCAATATTATAGATTCTATTTTGTCTCATTGACTCTAGCCTATTTACATTTACAAACCAAAACTCGTTAATTCCTCTTGCCTGGTTAGGATCTGCAAATGTTAGCGCAGATTCATAATAATTCTTCATCTCTTTAAATTCATCTGCACTTGGAAGCTCTCCACCTAGCATCTCCATCCTAGAATAAAGCATACCTGCATATCCTCTAAAATCGTCAGCCTTCTCATAGCTTGCTTCCTTATAATACTTAAATGCCATTCTATAGTCCTTAAGCTTGTTAAAGGCAATCTCTGCGTTTCTTATCATCTGTGCATTCTTGCCATATACGGGAGCGGTATTTTCATACTCAATATAAAATGAACTACCGCAATACTGACAATTGCAAATCTGTGTATTCTCAGAAACAGTAAGTGGTGCTGCACAATTAGTGCAAATAACTGGTATTATCCTCATAATCATTTCCTCCGTTGGTATCTAGAATATAGTATATAGTCTGTAATCTGTCTTTTCATAGATTTTAGTTTAATCTTTATGACTAGATATACACTTGAATTTTGGAAATGTTACAGGAACTTTTTCTGATTACAGCGATTAGAAGAAGTAACCGGTTTTTCTCTGTCTACTCCTCGGTCTTCTTCCTCAACCTTCA
>DCHQ01000014.1:4402-16403 GCA_002314855.1 Lachnospiraceae bacterium UBA1748 | reverse complement strand
GCTGGTGCTGATGAGCTTGTATTCCTTGATATTACAGCATCAAGTGATGCAAGAGATACAGTTGTAGATATGGTTAGACGAGTTGCTGATCAGGTTTTTATACCATTTACCGTTGGTGGTGGAATCAGAACAGTTGATGATTTCAAGAAGATACTTCGTGAAGGCGCTGATAAGGTATCAGTTAATTCAGCAGCCATTATGAATCCTAATCTTATAGCTGATGCAGCCGATAAATTTGGCAGCCAGTGTGTTGTTCTTGCAATAGATGCCAAGAAGCGTGAGGATGGTTCGGGCTGGAATGTATATAAAAACGGTGGCCGTGTTGATATGGGCATCGATGCAATAGAGTGGGCTATAAAGGGCTATGAGCTTGGTGCTGGTGAGATTCTATTAACCAGTATGGACTGTGATGGAACCAAGGCTGGTTATGACCTTGAACTTACAAGACGCATTGCTGAGAATGTTGGTATTCCAGTTATCGCATCAGGCGGAGCTGGTAACATGGAACATTTTTATGATGCTTTAACTTACGGTAAGGCAGATGCAGCACTTGCCGCATCACTTTTCCATTTCAAGGAACTTGAGATTAACGAGGTAAAGGCTTACCTTCGTGACCGTGACGTATCAGTAAGATTGTAAGAGCGAGGTTGTATATGGCAGCGTTAACTAATGGATGGGCAAAAGCTCTTGCAGAAGAATTTAATAAGGACTATTACAAAGAGCTGTACTATTTTATTAAGAAAGAATATACAGAGCAGGTTGTATATCCTGAATCAAAAAATATCTTTTCTGCACTGGAACTGACAGATATTGATGATGTCAGAGTAGTGATACTTGGACAAGATCCATATCATGAGCCAGGGCAGGCCCATGGATTATGCTTTTCTGTACAGCCAGGAGTAAAGGCACCACCTTCGCTTGAGAATATATATAAGGAACTTCATGATGATTTGGGCTGCTATATTCCTAATAATGGATACCTTATTAAATGGGCCAAGCAGGGCGTACTTTTGCTCAATACTGTAATGACAGTAAGAGCGCATGCGGCCAATTCTCACAAAGGACATGGCTGGGAAACATTTACCGATGCTATTATCCAAAAGGTCAATGAAAAGGATACTCCAGTAGTATTTATATTATGGGGAAGTCCAGCACAGAAAAAGATACCGATGCTTACTAATCCTAAGCATTTGATTTTAAAAGCGCCGCATCCAAGTCCACTTTCGTCGTATAGAGGATTTTTTGGAAGTAAGCCATTTAGTCAGACCAATGATTTTCTATTGAAAAACGGTATGAAACCAATAGATTGGCAGATAGAAAATATTTAATGAAATATAAACAGAGGCATTGTTAGTTGGAAGAGATTAGATTAAATAAATATCTTGCAAGCTGTGGAATATGTTCAAGACGAGATGCTGATAAGCTCATTGATGATGGTAGAGTAACTGTTAATGGCGAAGTGGCCAAGGCAGGTCAAAAGGTTACCAGCGCTGACAAGGTATCTGTTGATGGTAAAGCGGTAGAGCAAAATAGCAGTAAAGTTGTTATTGCTTACAATAAGCCTAGAGGAGTAGTGGTCACAGAGCGTGATGAACATGCGAAGGTAACGATTAGAGATGTAATTGATTATCCGGTTCGATTAACTTACGCAGGCAGACTTGATAAGGATTCTGAAGGGCTTATACTTTTGACCAATGACGGTGATTTTATTAATGCCGCTATGAAGGCCAGAAATTATCATGAAAAGGAATATATTGTTACTGTAGACAAAGAAGTAACTGACGAAGAATTAGACACACTTCGAAATGGTGTGTATCTTAAAGAGCTTGATGTTACTACAAGAAGCTGTAAGGTAGAGCGTATTGGCAAATGCAAGTATAGAGTGGTTTTGTCCCAGGGGCTTAACAGACAGATAAGACGCATGTTTCAGGCTATTGGGCGAAGCGTAGTGAAGCTTAAGCGAATACGAGTTATAACAGTAGAACTTGGTGACCTTAAAGTAGGCGAATACAGAGAGTTAACTAGCGCTGAGATGACAAAGCTATATGACAGCGTGGGACTCGATTATTAATTGGTAGTATTAAAAGGATAAGAACGTGAAAATAGGATTATTTGATTCTGGTATAGGAGGGCTTACAGTATTAGCTCAGATAATGAAGCTTATGCCAGAAGAAGAATATATATATTATGCTGATAGTGATAACTGTCCTTATGGAATAAAGACTAAGGAAGAGATATATGCACTTAGCAAGAAAGCAGTTGTTTTCCTTAAGGAAAAAGGGTGCGATATTGTATGTATAGCATGTAATACTGCAACCAGTGTGGCTGCAGCTAGGTTACGAGAGGAATACGACTTCCCAATAGTGGGTGTTGAACCTGCTGTAAAACCAGCCATTGATCATATGGCTACAGATGGTGGCAATGGTCGTATACTTGTTATAGCCACTCCAATGACTGTTAATCAGAAAAAGCTTCATGATCTTATTGATAGATTAGATGAAGAACATCTGGTGGATATGAAAGCTCTTGGAAATCTTCCGGGTTATGCTGAAAAAGGAGATTTTGACAGTCCTTCATTATACAAATATTTTGATAGAGAGCTTGGTGATGAAAAATACAAGAAGTATACTAAGGTAGTTCTTGGATGTACACATTTCATTCATTATACAGAGGCTCTTTCCAAGTATTTTTCCGATGATGTGGAGTTCCTCGATGGCGCAGAAGGAACAGCCAGAAATATTAGAAATATATGTAGTAGGGCTGGGCTTGAAACTGCTGGACATTTATCAATCGAGTTTTATCGCTCGGGGCATGAGGCCAGTGAAGAGAATGTATCTTTTTACAGGATGATACTGGACAGGCTTTCAAAAAAGTAGTTGCAGAGTAGATTGTATTATGTTAATATACCATTTGTTATGACTATATTTGTCAGCTTTGACTGATGAATCAGGGATGGAGATTTTATTATGCTTAGAACATTATTAACAGTATTGTTTATTATCGTTTGTATTGCTTTATCAATATTAGTATTAATGCAGGAAGGAAGACAGGCAGGTCTTGGTGCTATCAGCGGTGCTGCTGAGTCATATTGGGGTAAGAACAAGGGCCGTTCTATGGAGGGTACACTTGTTAAGATCACTATGTGGCTTGCAATTGCATTTATGGTATTAGCTGTAGTGCTTAACATCTCGCTTATCTAATCACATCGAATTGTATTTGCTCCTGCATCCGCAGGAGCTTTTTTTGTAGCTCGGTAAGGAAATCAAGCGGCTGCGAAGCAGCCATTTGATTTCAACCGAGCGTACACGAAATAGATTCAGAAGCCTCGAAGAGGCGGGATTGCGAAGCAATCGGAATCTATGAGTGATCATCCGAGCGTATACGAAATAAAATCACAAGTCCCGAAGGGACGACGGCTGCGTAGCAGACGGATTTTATGAGTTATCAACGGAATCTATGAGTGATGAATGTCATTTTAAACCAACAGTTTATAGAGAAGATATAGAAGAGGAATTATAATGAGTAAAGGCTTTAAGAACAAAGAAGCTAACTACAAGAATATGATGCATCATAAGTCAGACGCCAAAAAAGCCGACGATACACGTAAGAAAGTTATTGTTGAGCTTATGGAAAGCGATTTCTATGTTCCTATGAAGGAAAAGGAACTGGCAATAATGCTTCAGGTTGAACCAGAGGACAGACCAGAATTATCAAGAATTCTTAATGAGCTTCTTATGGAAAATAAAATAGTTATAAGTAAGCGTGGTAAGTACACCAAGGCTGAAGGCAAAATATTTACTGGAACCTTTAGAAGTAGTAACAAAGGTTATGGCTTCGTATCTGTAGACGATAATGGTAAGGAATATTTTATTGGCAAGGATTACACACTTGGTGCATTCCATGGTGATATCGTAATGATTGCTCCTACTCAGAAGGGTACTGGGGATCATGAAGAAGCTAAGGTTATCAAGATTGTTGAAAGAACAGTAACTAAGGTAGTTGGTAGCTTTGAAAAGTCACCTAGCCGTGATTATGGATTTGTTGTAACTGATAACAAGTTCATGGAAGATATATTTATTTCCGGTTCAGGAGTGAATAAAGCGAAGCACGGACAGAAGGTTGTTGTAGAACTTACCAGTTATGGCGGCGATGGCAGAAAGCCGGAAGGCAAGATAATCGAGATACTTGGCAAAGAAGGTGACAAGGGCGTTGATGTACTTTCTGTAATACGAGGTTTTGGTATTCCAGAAGAATTCTCCGATGAAATCGTGGAGTATGTTAAGAGCGTACCTAAGAATATAAAGGGTGAGGATATTTCAGATCGCCTCGACCTTCGTAACACTATTATGGTTACTATAGATGGTGAGGACTCTAAGGACCTTGATGACGCAGTAAGTCTTGAGAAATTAGAAGATGGAAAAGTATTACTTGGCGTACATATTGCTGATGTGTCACATTATGTTACTGAAAAATCACTTCTTGATAAAGAAGCTCTTAATAGAGGAACCAGCGTGTATTTTGCTGACCGAGTAATACCAATGCTTCCAAAGGAACTTTCGAATGGTATATGCTCGCTTAACGCGCATACTGATAGACTGGCGATGAGCTGTATAATGACTATTAATGCCGCAGGCGACATTGTTGATTATAAGATTGCTAAGACTGTTATTAACGTTAATCATAGAATGACATATTCTGATGTTAATCTTATTATCAATGGAGATGAAGCCAAGCAGTCACTTTATTTTGATGTTAAAGATATGTTGCTTGATATGAAGGAGCTTTCGAATGTACTTACAGAAAGAAGACGCAAGAGAGGCTCCATAGATTTCGATACTCTAGAAGCCAAGTTCATCCTTGATAAGAATGGAAAGTGTATTGATGTTAAGCCATATGAAGCCAATGATGCAACAAGACTTATAGAGAACTTTATGCTTCTAGCTAATGAAACTGTTGCAAGTCATATGTATTACCTTGACCTGCCTTTCCTTTACAGAGTTCATGAAACTCCAGACAGTGATAAGATAGAAAATCTTGCTATGACAGTAAGAAACTTTGGATATCATTTAAGAGGCAGTAAAGAGGAAATGCATCCTAAGGAATTACAGAAGTTACTTCTTGAGTTCGCAGGAAGGCCAGAAGAGAAGATGATATCAAGAATGACGCTTCGTTCTATGAAGCAGGCGCGTTATTCACCTGAGTGCCTTGGACATTTTGGACTTGCGCTCAAGGAATATTCTCATTTTACATCGCCTATTCGAAGATATCCTGATTTACAGATTCACAGGATACTTAAGAAGGAAATAACAGAGCATTTAAGCGAGAAAGATATCAAGCATTACAATGATATTCTGGATGATGTGGCCAAGAAGTCTTCAAGAATGGAACGAAGAGCTGTAGAAGCAGAGCGTGAAATAGACAAGCTTAAAAAGGCTGAGTATATGGATAATCATATTGGCGAAGAATATGATGGATATATATCAGGTGTTACAGCCTTTGGAATATATGTTGAGCTTGATAATACATGTGAAGGTTTAGTGCATATATCCAAGCTTCCAGGTGATTATTTTGATTATGACGAGAAGCGTATGGTGATATACGGTTCAAGAAGTGGCGAGGAATTTACTCTTGGTCAAAAGGTAAGAATAAGAGTTAAGGAGGTCGATGTACATCTTAAGACGGTGGACTTCGATATTCTACAAAAGTATTAGAGTGATAGAGCACTTTGTGCTATAATAAACGGGATATGAAAGAAAAAGGAATCAAGCTTGTAGCTAACAACAAAAAAGCATATCATGATTACTTTATAGAAGAAAAGTATGAAGCTGGGCTGGTGCTCGTTGGTACAGAAGTTAAGTCTCTTAGAGATGGTAAGTGTAGTATCAAGGAGTCCTATGTTAAGGTTGATAAAGGAGAGGTTTATATTTTAGGTATGAATATAAGTCCTTTTGAGAAGGGTAATATATTCAACAAAGATCCTCTTCGTACCAGAAAACTTTTACTTCATAAGAGTGAGATTAACAAGCTCCTTGGAGTATCGAGTGAGCAGGGATATACCATTATGCCACTTCAGGTATATTTCAAAGATGGTCGTGCTAAGATTGAGATTGGTATAGCCAAAGGTAAGCACAATTACGACAAGCGTGATTCGATTAAAGCAAAAGATATGAAGAGAGAGGCTGAAAGAGACTTCAAGGTTTCGTTTAAATAAAGCCTTTCTCATTATATACAATTTAATATGGGCTTGACTGGTTTCGACGGGGTATTTTAAGCCAAAGAAGCTATCCGCGGGAAGGCGCGTTAGACCGCAAATTAAATATAATCGCTGAAGATAATTTAGCATTCGCTGCCTAAGTGCAGCGTGTCCTCTCTAGTGCACTCACACATTAGAACCAGGGCATCGAGCTTGTGAGAAACGCTTATGCAAAGCTTTGCGCATAAGGCAGATTTATGAAGCTACTAAAACTGCTACGGTGTCAGTGACGGAGCAGCGGAGGGAATGTCAATCCACTAGACTATGATAGTAGAAGGGTGGTAGCGAGTATTTCGGACGGGGGTTCGAATCCCCCCAGGTCCACTATGCATTTTTATGAAACTTCTTTTTTCTTACATATTATCAGTAAGAAAATGGGAGTTTCTTTTTTTAGGACTAAGCTATGAATGAAAAAAGTGTAGATTATAGATTTAAAGTGCTATATGCAGTTGCAATGATAATGGTAGTCTGTTCTCATTGTTATGGAGGCGGCGTTAGTGTTTTGCTTAATGACTGGTTTCCGTATATGGGACATCACCTGGCATTATTTGCATTTGGTTCAGGTTATTTCTATAAAGATAGTTCCGAAAACAATTCAATAAGATATATTGGGAAAAAGATTAAAACGCTTATAATCCCTCTATACATATATACAATCATTTACGGTTTGTTTGTCCATATAATGAGAACAAAGGGATTTACTATTGGCGGACCATTTAACTTCCATAATGTGGTTCTGGCTCCTCTTAATGATGGTCATCAGTTCGTATATACTACAGGTGGATGGTTCGTTGTTCCTTTATTTTTAGTTGAAGTATATACAGTCTTTGTCAGAAAGATTGTTCATAAAATCAGTAAAAATGTACCTGAGATAGTATTTCTGTTAATAAGTGTTGTTTTGGGACTTGTAGGTAATACCTTGGCTTGTAATGGTTTTACATTTGACTGGTGGGTGGTTCTTATCAGGATGCTGTATTTCCTTCCGTTTTATAGCTTTGGTATATTTTATAACAGAGTACTTGAGAAATATGATAAGCTCCCAAGCTTCTGGTATTTCACCATATTATTCATAATTCGTGGTGCCATTATTTATTACTACGGTACGAATATCGCATATATTCCATCGTGGTGCAGAGACTTTACAGAGGGGCCTGTTATGCCAATGATTATTGGCTTACTTGGTATTGCACTATGGATGAGAATATCGACGGTTATGGAACCTGTTCTTGGTAAAAGTAAATGGATTAACCTTATAGCCGATAATACATATTCAATCATGATGAATCAGTTTTTAGGCTTTATGTTTGTTAAGACTTTGTTTGCTGGATTATCAAAGTATGCTCATATATTCCAGGATTTTGACTGGACAAGCTATAAATCTGATATTTCCTGGTACTTTAAACCTAGAAGTCTGGAATATTCTTTAATAATATATGTTGTGGCCGGAATCGCTGTTTCAATTATTATTCAAAAGATTATAGATTTTGTCAAAGCCAGATGTTGTAAGTTAATAAAAAGAGAAGTAAAAATATAGCAATAAATAAAAGTAAAAAAGTTAAAAAGGGTGATTTATGAAGGAAAGAGAAAAGTTTAAATCGAGATTAGGTTTTATATTGGTATCGGCAGGATGCGCTGTTGGACTTGGTAATGTATGGAAGTTCCCATATATATGTGGACAGAATGGTGGTGCAGCTTTTATATTAATATATCTGTTTTTCTTAATAACACTAGGATTTCCTATTCTCATAAGTGAGTTTTCCATAGGTAGAGGTAGTGGTAAGAGTATGGCACATGCCTATGATAATCTTGAGCAAAAGGGCACTAAATGGCATTTCTTTAAGTGGTTTTCTTTCATAGGTCTGATTCTTCTTATGATGTTTTATACAATGGTCGGTGGCTGGATGCTCTACTATGTATACAGAAGCTGTACAGGCGAGCTTATTGGAGATGCTGATCATGTGGCCGAGTGTTTTACATCTATGCTTGCGGATGGTAAGACCATGACGCTGTGGGCTTTTATAGCTATCATTGTCTCATTTGCAGTATGTGCATTTGGCATCCAGAAAGGTATTGAGAAAGTTACTAAGGTTATGATGATAGCTCTTTTAGGTCTTATCATAATCCTTGCGATTCATTCCCTTACACTTGATAATGCCATGGAGGGTGTTAAGTTTTATCTTATCCCTAATCTTGATGCAATAAGAGAAAGAGGTCTTGGAACAGTAGTGTTCGATGCTATGTCTCATGCATTCTTCACATTAAGTATTGGTATTGGTTCCATGGAAATATTTGGAAGTTACCTGGATAAGGAGCATTCTCTTGTTGGAGAAGCCGGAAATGTAGTTGTACTTGATACTTTCGTAGCACTTATGGCAGGCTTTATTATTATTCCTGCGTGCTTTGCTTTTGGAGTAGCGCCTGGAGCAGGTCCATCACTACTATTTATAACACTTCCTAATATTTTCAATAATATGGCTGGAGGACGTGTATGGGGTATATTGTTCTTCGTGTTCATGTCATTTGCTGCATTATCAACTATAATTGCAGTATTTGAGGGTATAGTTGCCTTCCTTATGGAGATACTTAATTGGAGCCGTGTTAAAACAGTTCTTATATGTATTGTTGGAATAAGTGTTTTGTCTCTTCCTGCAATACTTGGATTTAATGTATTAAGTATGGTACAGCCTATGGGAGAGGGAAGTACTATTATGGATCTGGAGGATTTCTTTGTATCTTATAATCTGCTTCCACTTGGTAGTCTTATTATGGTATTGTTCTGTTCTCGTAAGAATGGATGGGGATGGGACAACTTTGTGGATGAAGTTAATAAGGGTCGTGGAAGAAGAATGAGTAATAAACTTAGATTTTATTATGCTTATGTTCTTCCAATAGTTATCCTTGTTATTTATTTTAAAGGCTATTATGATATGTTTGCTCCTATGGGAACAGCATCGTTACTTGCATGGATGCTGATTGCTGTAGCTTTAGTATCATTTATTCTTATATTTTCATTAATAGGACAGGGAAAAGCAGAAGGGTAAGCTTTCATAGAGATAAAATTAAATACAAAAGAGTGTTTGGGTACAATATTTAGTAAAAATACATAATATTGTACCCAAATTTTGTATATTCACCAATCGGAAATTGTTACACAAATATTACAATTGAAACTATAATACAAATTAGAGTGTAATCAAGAAAAGAAAGGAAGAGGTACAATATGAATAACGAAAAAATAACCATTCTTGATCATCCATTATTGAAACATAAAATATCTATGCTTCGTGATAAGAACACTGGAACCAACGAGTTTCGTAAGATTGTTAGTGAGATAGCAATGCTTATGGGCTACGAAGCGTTCAGAGATCTTCCAACGGAGAATGTAACTATTGAGACTCCGATTGAAACCACTGAAGCACCAGTTCTTGCAGGACGTAAGATGGCAGTAGTTCCAATTCTTCGTGCAGGCCTTGGTATGGTTGATGGTATTCTTGATCTTGTTCCAACTGCTAAGGTTGGTCACATAGGTCTTTACAGAGATGAGGAGACCCATGAGCCTCATGAGTATTACTGTAAATTGCCAACTCCTATTTCAGAAAGAACAATAGTTGTTACTGATCCAATGCTTGCGACAGGTGGTAGTGCATCAGCAGCCATTAATTTTATTAAGCAGCACGGCGGAAAGAATATTAAGTTCTTGTGTATTATAGCTGCGCCAGAAGGCCTTGAGAGACTGGCCAAGGATCATCCAGATATTCAGATATATGTGGCTCAGCTTGATAGAGAGCTTAATGAGAATGCATATATTTGTCCAGGTCTTGGTGATGCTGGCGATCGTATATTTGGTACAAAATAAATAGATATTAATAGGCGGACATTATATATCAATCAATATGGGAGGATTTAATAATGAAACTTACTTATAACATTGAAGATAAGCCTTCATTAGACAAGCTTATTGTGTATGCTATTCAACAGCTGCTTGCTATTATGGCAGCAACACTCGTTGTTCCAC
This sequence comes from Lachnospiraceae bacterium UBA1748, assembly GCA_002314855.1. Taxonomy (GTDB): domain Bacteria; phylum Bacillota; class Clostridia; order Lachnospirales; family Lachnospiraceae; genus NK4A136. The sequence continues at coordinate 6,135 of DCHQ01000014.1, read as the reverse complement.
TTATTGTTGGAAATGGCATGAAACCGTCGGCAGCACTTTTTGGTGCAGGTATTGGTACTATTGTTTATGTACTGTTTACAAAGGCAAAAAGCCCTGTATTTCTGGGTTCTTCATTTGCTTTTCTTGGTTCTATGGCGGCAGCCTTTGCAGGTGCTGTTTCAGCTGAAGCAGGATATGCAGGCTTAATCATAGGTGCTATATTTGGTGGCCTTGTTTATGTGGTTATTGCCATTGTAGTAAAGGTTTGTGGCGTTGCTTGGATTGATAAGCTTATGCCAAAGCAGGTTATAGGACCAACAGTTGCTATCATTGGACTTTCTCTTGCAGGTAATGCTATTGGAGATCTTCAGACAGGTAAATATACTGTTGATGGAGTAGTAACAGCGAACCCACTTATTTGTGTCGTATGTGGTTTGGTTACATTGTTAGTTACAATGCTTTGCTCGGTATATGGAAAGAAGACACTTAAGCTTATCCCATTTATCATCGGTATACTTGCTGGTTATGTGGTTTCAGCTGTATTAACATTAATAGGTATTCAGACAGGCAATGATGCTATGCGTGTCATGGATTTTGCAGTATTTAATGATATGAAGATATTTGAGGTGCCTGAGTTCACTTTCCTTACAGCAATTAAGGGCATAAGCAGTGTGGATGGCGCGTATATTGCGACACTGGCTGCAGCATATATTCCAGTATCACTTGTTGTATTTGCTGAGCATATAGCTGACCATAAGAATATTTCTTCTATCATAGAAAAAGATTTGTTACAGGAGCCAGGACTTCATAGAACACTTCTTGGTGATGGTGTTGGTTCAATAGTTGGTTCTATATTTGGTGGATGTCCTAATACAACTTATGGCGAGTCTATTGCCTGCGTGGCTATTACAGGAAATGCATCTGTAGCAACCATTATTGCGGCTTCAATTCTTGCTATGATTATTTCATTCCTTTCACCATTTGTAGCATTTGTTGATTCAATACCAAGCTGCGTAATGGGTGGTGTGTGTATGGCTCTTTATGGATTCATCGCTGTATCAGGTCTTAAGATGGTACAGAAGGTTGATCTTGAAGACAATAGAAATCTCTTTGTAGTATCAGTTATCTTAATAGCAGGTATTGGTGGACTTACACTTAACTTTGGTGTTATCTCTATCACAGAGGTTGCAACAGCTCTTATTCTTGGTATTTTAGTTAATATTATTCTTGGAAATAAGAAAGTGCAGTAAAGAAACGAGAAGTAACTGAATTTAAAATCCTTGATATATCACTTGGTATATCAAGGATTTTTTTAGTTTCAAGATTTTAGATATTTTGCATTAAGTAATATTTTTGTAATATTTTATATTGACTTTAGTGTAATGTGGTTATAAAGTAAATGGCGTATCATTTATAGGTTGCTCTATATTAGAGCAGAAGGAGAGGATTATGAAGAAATTTACAAAAATCGTTTCATTACTCTTAACATTCGTATTAGTTATGTCTCTTTGCGCTTGTACAAGTACAGGCAGCGAGAACAAGACTGGCGATGCTAAGATGAAGGCTGGTTTCATCTTTTTACACGATGAGAACTCAACATACGATCTTAACTTCATCAATGGAGCTAAGGAAGCTTGTGAGAAGCTTGGTGTAGAGATGGTAATGAAGACTAACATTCCTGAAGGTCAGGAGTGCTACGAAGCAGCATGTGAACTTGCTGATCAGGGATGTACATTTGTATTCGCTGATTCATT
>DCHQ01000014.1:2176-4321 GCA_002314855.1 Lachnospiraceae bacterium UBA1748 | reverse complement strand
AAGGCTCATACAGAGGGTCTTGATAACTTCCACAATGCATTTGCTTCTATTTACGAAGGTAGATATCTTGCAGGTATCGCTGCAGGTATGAAGCTTAATGAGATGATTGAAGCTGGTACAATCACAGCAGATGAAGCTAAGATGGGATACGTTGGTGCTTTCACATACGCAGAGGTTGTTTCTGGTTATACATCATTCTATCTTGGTGCTAAGTCAGTATGTCCTACAGTTACTATGGAAGTAACATTTACAGGTTCATGGTATGATGAGACAGCTGAGAAGGAAGGCGCTAACAAGCTTATTGAGAATGGTTGTGTTCTTATTTCACAGCATGCTGATTCAATGGGTGCTCCTACAGCTTGTGAGACAGCAGGTGTTCCTGATATTTCTTACAACGGTAGCACAGCAGCAGCTTGTCCTAACACATTCATCGTATCATCAAGAATTAACTGGGCTCCATACTTCGAGATGGCTATCCAGAACACAATGGACGGAAAGGCAATCCCTACAGATTATGTTGGTACAATTGCTTCAGGTTCAGTACAGCTCACAGATCTTGGTACTGCAGCAGCTGCAGGTACACAGGAAGCTATCGATGCTGCAACAGAGCAGTTCAAGGCTGGTACACTTCATGTATATGATATCAATAACTTCACAGTTAATGGTGCTAAGCTTGAGAGTTATCAGGCTGACGTTGACTCAGATGCTGACTTCCAGCCAGATCATGAGGTTATTACTGATGGATACTTCAACGAGTCAGGTGATGGATTTAGATCTGCTCCTTACTTCGATGTTCGTATTGATGGTATATCTCTTCTTGATGAAGCATACTAATAATGTTAAAATTAAGGCGGTGCGATTGCACCGTCTTATTTTTTTTATCGTTTTCTATTTAGAGGTGTAAATAATGAGCAATCGTGAAGTTGCAGTTTCTCTTAAAGACATAACCAAAGAATTTGGTCCTGTTATGGCCAATAATAAGGTTAATCTTGAGATTTACAAGGGTGAAATCCTTGCGCTCCTCGGGGAGAATGGTAGTGGTAAAACTACCCTTATGAACATGCTTTCTGGTATATATTTCCCAGATGATGGAAGTATTACTATCAATGGTAAGGAAGCTGTTATTAAGAGTCCTAGAGATGCATTTGCCCTTGGAATCGGTATGGTTCATCAGCATTTCAAACTGATAGATGTATTCTCAGCAGCAGAGAATATTGTTCTTGGTCTTGAAGGTGGTCTTAACATTAAAGAAGCCACCAAGAAGATTAAGGATATATGTGATAAATATGGATTTGATGTGGATCCTGGTAAGAAGATTTATGATATGAGTGTTTCTGAAAAGCAGACAGTCGAAATCGTAAAGGTACTTTATCGTGGTGCTGAGATTCTTATCTTAGACGAGCCTACAGCGGTTCTTACTCCACAGGAAACAGAGAAACTTTTTGGTGTACTTCGTAATATGAAGAAGGATGGTAAGTCTATTATCATCATTACTCATAAGATGCACGAGGTTGAAAGCATATCGGACCGTGTTGCAATCCTTAGAAAAGGTGAATATATAGGTGATATGGTGACTAAGGAAACCAATGCTCAGGAGATGACTGACATGATGGTTGGTAGAAGCGTATCCCTTAATATAAAGCGTCCAAAGCCTGTTGATCCAAAACCACGTATTAAGGTGGAAGGGCTTACAGTTCGAAGTGAAGAAGGCGTTATTAAGCTTGATGATATTTCATTTACAGCTAATAGTGGAGAAATCCTAGGTATTGCTGGTATATCAGGCTGTGGACAGAAGGAACTTTTAGAGGCTATAGCAGGACTTCAGCCAGCAGAGAGCGGAAGCATATCTTATATCAATGATGATGGAAGTGAGGAATCAATACTTGGTAAGGATCCACGTAAGATATCTGACCTAGGCGTTGCTCTTTCTTTTGTACCAGAGGACAGACTTGGTATGGGTCTTGTTGGTAATATGGACCTCTCAGACAACATGATGCTTCGTTCATTTAGAAATGGTAAGCTTGGCTTTACTGATAGAAAGTCGCCAAGAGAGCTGGCGCAGAAGGTTGTAGATGATCTTGAAGTAGTTACTCCAGGTATTAATACACCAGTTCGTAGATTATCAGGTGGTAATGTTCAAAAGGT
>DCHQ01000014.1:1690-2045 GCA_002314855.1 Lachnospiraceae bacterium UBA1748 | reverse complement strand
TTCGTAGGTGAAGACCTGGATGTTCTTCTAGAACTGTCAGACAAAATCTTAGTACTTTGTGGTGGTAAGGTAAGCGGTATAGTTGAAGGTGAGAAGGCTGATAAGAATCAGATTGGTATGATGATGACAAAGATTTCTGATAATACAGATAATAATGCTAAGGAGGAGAAGTAGTGAATACTAAGAATAAAGAGCTACTATTTCATGTGGTAAAAAGAGATACACTTCCTTGGTATAAGTCTTGGATGATACGTGCAATTGCGATAGTGGCGGCACTTGTATTAAGTGGTATTATTACTGCAGTTGCGACAGGTATTAATCCACTCAGCGTATATGCTGCAATGATAGAGGGTGC
>DCHQ01000014.1:0-1555 GCA_002314855.1 Lachnospiraceae bacterium UBA1748 | reverse complement strand
GGTGGTGAAGGCCAGGTACTTATGGGTGGTCTTGCAGCGGCTGCTTGTATGATTACACTTGAAAAGTATTGTATATCAGGTGGCCTTAATAATTTCATTGTTATATTAATCATGATAGTAGCCAGCCTTACAGCAGGTGCTATATGGGGATTGATTCCAGCACTATTTAAGGCAAAGTGGAATACCAATGAAACACTGTCAACTCTTATGATGAATTATATAGCAACACAGATTGTTGCATTTTATACCATAGTATGGGAAGTACCAAAGGGGTCTGGTACTATTGGTATCATTAATCAGAATAGTGAAATTGGATGGCTTCCACAAGTATTTGAATCAAAGTATCTTTTAAGCATATTAGTTGCTGTTATAGTAACAGGTAGTATGTATATATATCTTAAATATACTAAGCATGGATATGAGATTACTGTAGTTGGTGAGAGTGAGAATACAGCCAGATACGTTGGTATGAAGGTTGGTAAGGTTATAATTCGTACTATGGCTATATCGGGTGCTCTTTGTGGTCTTGCAGGACTTCTTCTTGTAGGTGGTATTAATCATACTATTACCACAACTATTACAGGAGGTCAGGGCTTTACTGCAGTTATGGTATCTTGGCTTGCCAAGTTCAATCCAATATTTATGGTATTTACAAGCTTCCTTATCGTATTTTTAGATAGGGGTGCTGGTGAGATAACTACAGCTTATGGTCTTAATAAGTCATTTGCAGATATCATAACAGGTATTATTCTGTTCTTTATTATTGGTAGTGAATTCTTTATTTCATACAAGCTTAACTTCAAGAAGAAAGCTGAAGAGAAGGGAGGTAATGAATAATGCTCGATTTAGTAACATTTATCCCTAGAGCAGTTGCCCAGGGCATACCTCTTATGTATGGATGTACAGGTGAAATAGTTACTGAGAAATCTGGTAATCTTAATCTTGGTATACCAGGTGTAATGTATGTAGGTGGTATATGTGGCGTTATAGGTGCATTTGCTTATGAACAGTCAGTTGGGGCGAGCGGAAGCCTTAATCCATTTCTTGCTATTGCCATACCATTATTTTGCTCATTAATAGGTTCACTTATAATGGGACTTATTTATTGTTTCCTTACAGTATCACTCAAGGCCAATCAGAACGTGACAGGTCTTGCGATGACAACATTCGGTGTAGGATTTGGTAACTTCTTTGGTGGATCACTTATCAAGCTTTCAGGAGCTGATGTTCCATCGATTGCATTATCTAGAACCAGTGCCTATTTTAGTGCATCACTTCCTTTCGCTAGTAAGCTTGGTGCTGTTGGAAAGTTATTTTTCTCATATGGATTTCTTGCTTATGCAGCTATTATTATAGCGATATTAGCATCTGTAATGCTTAATAAGACTAGAGTAGGACTTCATCTTAGGGCAGTAGGTGAGAATCCTAATACTGCTGATGCAGCAGGTATCAGCGTATCTAAGTATAAGTATTTATCAACTTGTATCGGTTGTATGATTGCTGGACTTGGTGGCCTTTATTACGTAATGGATTATGCATGTGGTGTATGGTCCAA
>DCHQ01000103.1 GCA_002314855.1 Lachnospiraceae bacterium UBA1748 | reverse complement strand
GGATTTTCCTCATGAAAGCTGATTGGTACACCAAGTTCTTTAACCTTAATCATTGCATTACGAACAAGCTCGGCATCCATAATAGGCTTTCCATCATCTGTAAATCCAACAGCACCCTTTTGATAAAGACTATCCATGTCTACCATCTTCTGACCTTCCATACCCATAGTAACTGTTGCACAGGTATATACGTTAATGACAGTCTCAGCACCTTTATTAAGGATATATGAAAGTGTTTCCTCATTATCGACTGTTGGTTTTGTATTGGCCATAAGAACCACTGATGTGAAGCCTCCTCTGGCAGCGGCCTTGGCTCCTGTATATATGTCTTCCTTGTATTCAAATCCTGGATCCCTAAAATGTACATGAACATCAACAAGACCTGGAAGAACATATTTGCCACTTGCATCTATTACCTCGGCCCCTGATTCCTCAATATTTTCTTCAATCTTAACAACCTTTCCATCTTCACATAAAATATCTGTTAAGATTTCCTGCTTCGATACTCCGTCAATTAGTTTTCCGCTTTTAATAAGTATTTTTTTCATATAGTCTATTCTTTCTTTTTATTATTTTCTTATATGATTATTCTTCTACCGATGCATCAGCTTCCTCGGCCATATCCATCATACCCTTAAGTTTGTTGTATTCCTCTGTGAGAACCATAAAGGTTTCAGAATCCCCGCCTTCTGCATCCGGATGATAAGCCTTGCAAAGGGACTTATATCTTTTATCCAGCTTACTTCTTGTTGTACAGCCACTAAAGAAAATCGAGTTTTTGGCCGGATTATCCAATATCTCATTTTGCTTTTCAAGCATCCTTCTAATCTTGTCCTTCTGCTTATCAAGCTGTCTGATATATGGCTTCATACGCATTAACTCATCAGATGATACTTTGCCATTTCGCGCTGATATCTCATCAGATATTTCAGCAAGGTTTCTAAGATATTCATTACATGCATTTTCGAGAAGTGGATTATCATCTAAATCCATGGCATATCTGACTTCATCCAAGAATCCATTAATATCACCGAGATGTTCATCTACTGTGAGGAAATATTCATAGCCCTCTTCGTCCTCGGACTCAATCCCTTCCATGTAATCATCATATCCTTCAAATGCTTTGGAATAGCGATCATAATCTGCCTCGCCAAGCGTTAACTCATTAGACCATTCTTTCCACTCTAAGCCAAGACTGACTAGTATAACAAAAACATCGGCCACAAGAACTATATACAGAACAATACTTTCGACCTTGGAAATTGTATCAAATGCCGCAAAATACTGACCGAAGCTAAGTCCAAATGCAGTCTCTATGCTGCTTGCAGTATATACATATAAATATATGGCAAATCCCGCAGATATCAGAATGAATGCAACAAGTGACAGCTGTATAAATAGCTTTATAAAATAGTTCATCAGTTTGAGCAGCATATAAAATGAGCATAAAACCATATACAAAAATGATGGTCCTGTAAGTCTTAAATACTCAAAATCATTACTGCATCCTTTTTCAAGACTCTGATATACATTAAAAGCCACCATATATAAAGTATCAAAAAAGCCAACAGCCAGATGATAGAGGTTCGTAAGAATAAAAGATACAACCTGAAATGCTACCTTGAGCACTATAAGCACTACGCCCAGTCCAACAGTGATACCAAGACTACTTCCAAGTAATTCAAGAATCCTTCCTGGTTCCTTCATCACAGAAATTACCAGAATCACTATACCTGTTATCAATCCCATTGTAAAAATGATTTTAATACGAGAAAGTGCTTTGGCCACTAATTTGCAAGCAGTGGCTAACAGTAAAAATGGTAATGCAATAATGGAATATATATTTATTTTTAATACTCTTATAAAATTACCCATCATTCCACCTTATTCATATACTTCCAGTTCATAGGTAATACCAGTTATATATCCATTCATAGAATCAAGCTGGAGACTAAGTTTGTCTCCAGAATTTTGATCTTTATAAACCGCTCTGAGGTCACCAATAGGAAGACCATATATAGCAACTCCTTCAAATCCATGAGGTTCACCATATAACCCTGTATCTTTATTGCATACTGTTTCTGTTTTCATACCAAGTGTTACTCCACCTGGCAATAAAGCACAACTTTTATCCAGAGATATTCCTATTACTTTGCAGGCTCTCCAGCTTCTAACCTCTGAACTGTCATTTAAATACGTAACTTTAATTCCTTTTGCTTCATCATGAATATCACACTTGGCGTATGGTTTAACCATTGTATCGCTATCAACACTTATATGATTAGTAACATCCTGTATATCAATGATCTCGCTATCCATCCACAGCTTTCTTGAAAATCGTCCAGTAGTTATTATCTCCATTTCAGGCTTAAGATTGTTCTGGAAAGCAAGAAATTCTTCTTCATTGTCAATGTATATACTTAAATTGCTGGAGTCATTACCACGTACCAGCTCAACTGTATCGCTTCCCGCTGATAAATGCATACCCGTATACTTACTCATTGAACCATCTACATCGATAACTCTATATGTTCCTGGATTAAGCTTGGCTGTATAGAAATATCCATTGGCAGGATTAAGTGTAATAAGATACTTACGCTCAGTAATGATATTTTGGAGTTCAACCTTTATTTCAACCTGACCACGTATATCTTCAGTAATTGCCTGGAAACTACCCTCACTACTATTAGCAAGCACATTAAGAAAAGCGACATTAAGAGAACAGTCGCCCATAACTGTGTTACCATATAACACTGGACTACAACCTGTCATACTTAATGACGCTATCAATATAAGTAATATTAACAACTGTGATAACTTATATTTCTTCATCTTTTTCCTTAAGGAAATTAACTATCTCTTTAAAATTCATGCCATTGGAAGCTTTACAAAGAACAGTATCATTCTTGGTAATAATATTCAGAAGCTCTGGAAGTGCTTCTTCAACTGTTTCAAAATAATATGCGCAAGCTGCCTTGGCCTTCATAGCACCTTCATAGGTGTTTTTCGAAAGCTTTCCAATACATACAATCTTATCAATCATATGCATGGCCACGTAACTGCCAAGATCAAAATGAAGTTTCTCTTCATTCTTTCCAAGCTCAAACATATCTCCAAGAACAGCCACCCTGCTGCCACTAATACTCTGAAGTGTATCAATGGATGCCATCGTAGATGTTGGATTAGCATTATAACAGTCATCAATAATTGTAATATTAGAAAGATTTATTACATTATTTCGTCCTGCGATAGAGTGAACATCTGCTAGTCCATCCACTATCTCATCTGTTGTCATACCAAAATGCTTTGCCACTGCCACAGCAACAAGTGCATTACTAACCATATGTTTACCTGGTAATAGTATGCTAGCCGAAAAACGTGACTTATCTTTACATACTACCTCAAAATCTGATCCTTCCAGTTCATGATAAACTATATTAGTTGCTATATAATCAGAGTCCTCGTTATCAATACCGTAGAATACTGGTCTCTTACCATTTACACTCTCTACTGTAGCTAACTTATCATCGTCATGACATAGTATAACCAGCCCATCCTGATTAAGTCCTTCAAAAATCTCAGTTTTTGCACGAAGAACACCATCTCGGTCATTAAGATACTCTAAATGACATGTACCAATATTTGTAATAATCGCGATATCTGGCTTAGCAACACCAGTTAACAAACTCATTTCACCAAACTGATTGATACCCATTTCAACCACAGCAATATCCATATTATCTCTAATACGAAGAATTGTAAGTGGAACACCGATTGTATTGTTAAGATTACCTTCTGTCTTATAAGTACAGTATTTTTTAGAAAGAACACCTGCAACTACTTCCTTGGTGCTTGTCTTTCCAACGCTTCCTGTAATACCAACTACTTTAACATCAACCTGATCCCTATAGTATCTGGCAAGAGCCTGAAGTGCTTCGACAGAATTATCAACTAAAATACAAGGACCACCTGGATTATCAGGAAGTTTCTCGCATATAGCTGCCATAGCACCATTTTCCAAAACCTCTTTTATAAAAGAATGCCCATCAACCTTAGCGCCGTTTATAGCCACAAAGACATAGCCCTCCTGCATAAGACGGGAATCTATGGCCACACCCCTAGCCTCAGCCTCCATATCAGCACCATCTGCATAATATAAGGAGCCTCCACAAGCTTTAGTTATATTTTCAAGCGTTAAGTTTTTCATGAAATAGATACCTCTATTAGTTTCTCGCACAGAGTAGGATAATCCATACCAACTGCAGCAGCTTCCTGTGGAAGAAGGGATGTTGGTGTCATACCTGGAAGAGTATTAACCTCAAGACAATATACATTCTCTTTTTCGTCCATCATAAAATCAATACGAGCATATGAACGAAGATGTAAACGTTCAAATACCTTTTCTGTTATTGCCTGTATTTCCTCGGTCTTTTCTTTTGAAATAGGTGCTGGGCATATCTCTACTGTAGCACCCGCTTTATATTTATTGGATAAATCGTAAAAGCCTTCCTTAGGAGCTATCTCAACTATAGGAAGAGCCTTGCCATCGATGATACCGCATGTAAATTCTCTACCCTTAATGAACTGTTCAACTACCACACGTCCATCGTATTTTTTAGCTTTATCAAAGGCATCCTTCATCTCATCCATATTATCTACGATGTACACACCAACAGATGAACC
>DCHQ01000079.1:15493-15736 GCA_002314855.1 Lachnospiraceae bacterium UBA1748 | reverse complement strand
CTCTCATGCCTGATTTATCTGGCTACGACAACATACTCCTTTGGTACAAGGGTTCAAAGAAAGATTTAAAAACTGCCCTGCAAAGCGAATTAATATCGATGCTTGGTATCAATGAATATCTAAAGAAACCAGTAAAGAGGCTTTCCGGTGGTATGAAGAAGAAGATATCACTTGCAATGGCTCTTATTAATGAGCCTGATTTACTAATTATGGACGAGCCATCGGCTGCTCTTGATCTTCCAA
>DCHQ01000079.1:14303-15427 GCA_002314855.1 Lachnospiraceae bacterium UBA1748 | reverse complement strand
GGCAGCATTATTATTACCTCTCACGATACTTCGGAGTTTCATATATGTGATTCTTTGTACTTACTTAGCAATACCAAGCTAAACAAAATCGACAAAAATATATCTGATGCTGAAATTACAGAGCTGATAAGAAAGAAATAAGGATACTAGATTAATGAAGAAAACTGAAGAAACTAATGACAATAAAGTAGCTAATGACAACATCGGAACTAATAAAAAAGAGCGTGGCATAATTATTGGAATATTAATCATCGCTTTTATTATCATTTTGCTGATAGCAGGAATATGCCTATATCTTTTTAGTCCTCTATTCAAGACGCCTAAGCAGCGTCTAGCAATGGCAGCTGCCAAAACATTTTATGATGAGCCTTCATCATTATATGGAAGTGAAGGACTCCTCTTCCTTACCCTAGTTGCTGATGGAAAGTTCCAGTATGATACGGAATTGTCACTTGATAAAATCAAGCTTACCGATGATTTCCTTGGACTTTATGAAGATGATACTTATAAATACGCGGCTGGCGCATCAATATCCCAGGAAGGCTATGTCAACATTCCTGACAGACAGACATTCATTAGCGGTACCACAAGATATAACGGCTTTAGACTCGTATCACCAGAAATATATATTGATGACAGCGATGTATACATTACTGATTCTCACTTAATAGAGGACAATTTATACTTTAATACCGAAACCTTTGGCGAAGACTTCGCTAATTCTGATGCAATATATGAGATGGCTAGTATCTTATTATCTGATGATACTTGTAATCAGATAGAGGGGATTTCATTCAATGTGTATGACTCACTTGAAGACCTCCAAAAATACGCGGCCAAACTCGCATTTAGTGACAGTAAAAATACCATAAAAAACCTTAAGAACGTATACAGTCATATAGAAGTTGAATTAACTGATAAAGAGGCTGAAATAGACCTTGGAGGCGACGATACTAAATGTACAGAGTATCTTGTCACCCTATATGCTTCTGTTCTTGAAGATTACAACAATGAATACGTGGCGTTCTTATCAGAATACCTCGATGAGGATATGACATTTTATGTATATGTTGACCGCAAAAACCGTGTTGTAGCCATAAAGAGCACTTACCTAATTCCAACCA
>DCHQ01000079.1:7268-14228 GCA_002314855.1 Lachnospiraceae bacterium UBA1748 | reverse complement strand
TTTCCTGGAAAAAAATATGCTTTATCAGAAGCATCATTTACACTTGATATATACGACGATTCTACGGATGATCTTATAGTGAGTATTACTGGTGATTACGTATACGAAGAATCAGATAAATCAGTTATCGCTGGATTAACTATTAATGATAATTCCATAGATATTGCCGGCAAGCTTGAAACTGACCATAATTCATTTACCTTCGATACAGATGATATTGAAATAAATCTTAATAACTCGCTGGTTACTGGAAGTATAGACTGCTCTGCTCTTATTGGCATGAGTAAACTTACTGAAGATATTGATACTCTTTCTGGTAAGGATTATCCAATATTTGAATTAACCAGAGAAGATATTAATACATTACTCAATGAAGCATCACAAAATATATTACCATTTTAAATTTATAACGAAAAAATGAAACTATTTATAAGGCTATATGCCCTACAGTTAAAACAGTATATTAAAGCAATGCCGCTTGCTATTCTTGGCTCTATTCTATTCATTGCACTAACAGCCGCTGCTTCTATTGGCATACTCAAATACAATGAGTCGCCAGAAGATACGCTGGTTAAGGCTTCTGTTGCGGTGGTTGCAACAGATATTGATGAATCGTATATGAATGTGGGCCTTAATATGCTCGGCAAAATGGCTTCTACCTCCGACTATTTTACATTTACGGTTATGGACCCTGATGAAGCCGAAAAAGCACTTAGTCGCGGCAAGATAATTGCCATAATAGATTTTCCTGAAGGCGCAGTAGAAGGAATTCTTGATGGAACCAATGATCCTGTTGACATTCGTTTCAATGATTCCAATCCGCTTAGTAGCGTGTTACTAACTGAGTTAACTAAGAGCGGCGCTACTCTTCTATCCGGAGCTCAAGCAGGTACTTATACAACTGCCAAGCTCTTCTATGATAATGACAGAGGTTCTGAACTTAATGGCGCATTTAACGATGTGGACGAGATAGGCTTCAAGCTGGTATTAAAGCGTGGAGCGCTCTTCGATGATGATACAAGTGATAGTAAAAGTGGTAATGCTACCATCGCATATTTCCTTGGAACAGCAGTTATCCTTGTCCTGATATTCTTTGGATTAACGCTGGCTGGCAATATTTATTATGATAATAACGCATACCTTATACTAGGCAGCAGTAAAAAAGGATTCTCCGTGGCATACTACGCAGCCAAGCTTCTATCACTTACAACTATTTACTATCTGGCTACTACTATCTTACTAGTAATTGCACTAAAGAATGAATATATAGGTAGTCTTATTGGAAAGATTGATAGCGCCAAGCTTTTTCTTAATCCACTCTTGATTGCATTGTACATATCAGCGTTTCTTTCCATGCTTATGTTTATGATGCCTAGAAGTATGGACGGCATACTTCTGATATTCATTACTAGTATTGTTCTTACCATTGCCTCTGGTTTATTGATACCAGTAGCATTTATGCCACTTATATTTACAAGGCTACATGGCGCACTTCCATTCACTAGTCTTCACTCCTATATTGTTAGCATAATAGGTCTTGGAGACAGCTATATACCTGGAATAATATATACACTTATATTTATGATTATTGGATATTTAGTACTTAAAATAAAAATAAAGAATGCTTCCTAGCCAGGAAAGGTCGAAACACTTGAGAACATTTAGACTTATATATTTAACAATTAAACAAACACTTAAAAAGCCTACGATAATATGCTTGCTTCTTCTTATGCCCCTACTTTCACTTGCAATCAAGTACTTGATGCCATCTGGACAGGAGGAGCTTCGCATCACAGCTCTATATGTTATAGCTGATGAAGATGGCAATGCAGTTAATAAAAGACATCTGGATGACTCTATGGAAGCTCTCGCCAAAAGCCTTGAGTCTTATGACGGATTATTTGTATTCCAGGAAGCTGATTCTGTAGAAGACCTTAATAATACTCTTCAAAAGGGTAATGCAGAGTGCGGATATATTATCGATGAAAAGCTATACGAGAAAATGGCTGGGAAGAATTCCAGAGATTCTATAAAGGTTATTGTTAATGACAGCACTACTCTTATGCCTGTTATTAACGAGACTCTGTACGCCATTATCTTCCCTGAAGCAGCTAAAAATAAATTAATCGATTATATCGAAAATGACAGTGCTATTGCTGATTTATCAGGTGAAACATATGAAACTTCTGACATCGAAGAACTATATGATATGTATTTTACAAACGGATCAACATTTCACTTCTCTTACGATGATGCACCTAGCGATTATACATTTACACGCGATTCAATCCTTTTATCGCCCCTTAGAGGATTGTTGGCACTTATAATCCTTATCGCTGGGTTCACTGGTGGACTTGCATATTATAAGGAGTCTGAGAATCCTGTATTTGCCATGCTTCGTGTACGCTTCACGCTTATAACAGTACCTGTGCTTCTTCTTAGCATAAGCGCTCTTGCTTCACTTATTATTGGAGGCGTATTTAATGAAATACCACGAGAGCTTCTGGCGCTCCTCATATATGACGCAATTGTCATATTACTGCAGTTCATTCTTACAATTATAATAAAAAAAGGATCCCTTTATGCTGGAATCCTTCCTGTTGTAATTCTTGGTTGTCTTGTATTTACACCTATCTTTATAGACCTTGAAGGTATAATACCTATATTAGATAAGCTGTCATTTATATGGCCAACTAAATATTATCTGATGTTCTTCTAATCCATGATGTCGTGATATTACCAGTCTGAGTCCCAGTCAGTATCATAGCTGTCCCAGCTGTCATAATCATAGTCCCAGTCATCATCATCCCAATCGTCATCGTCCCAGTAGTCATAATCATTATCATCGTCGTAATAATAATAGCTATCATTATTGCTACTGTATGACGATGAGCCAGATGACACATTTTCAACGTATTCATCGCTATAATAGTATTCCTCAAAATCATCATCATAAAAATGATAACGATTATCAGAATCATCATAATAGTATTCATAATTACTGGCTTTTGATTTGATATACGGTGGATACGTGCCTCGCACACTTTCATCCACTGTTTTCTTAGTATCAACCGGAGGCGCTATATAATATTCTTCATAATTATTAATTAAATCTTCTGGAACTGTAGCCTCTTCCCATGTACTATCTTCTGTATTATATTTATACCATTTGGAGTAATCATCATAATAATCTGCCCCATGATACTTATAATACCCTGCATTAGGTGTTTCATCAAAAAGCTTGGCGCAACTTCCAATTAATAAAATAAGTATGGTTACAACTGCACATATAATAATTATACTGGATATCGTATCATTACTAAGCTCTCTATGCGAAAGCTTCTTTTCTCTAGTAGTATTCACTGAAGAATTACTAACGCGCTGAATTTTCTGTATATTTCGAGTAGACGAATTCTTTTTAGATATATTCTGCTTTTCTTTTTGATCAATTATCTCAGATTTTATTTTTTGATACAGTTCATTAACAGCATATGCTTCATCATTGCCTTCATATCTTACATTCCTTGAACCATCCGCTTTATTTTTATATACAACAAAATTGCCTTTGGAATCCTCATATATTCCAAAGGCTTTCGCTCCCTTATAGTCCTCTCCAATAAAGAATCGCATCTTTTCAATTGGAAGATTTTTTTCCTTACAAAACTGCTTTAATTCTTCTATGGTAACCGGAGTCCCCGTCGCTGCTCGTACCACATTTTTATTAACAGAACCACAATTAGGACATTTATCAATGGTATTCTTTATATAATTGCCACAATATTCACATTTGATTTTCATATTTTATTTTTTTACCAATGAAAAGCTAGCCATTCCATCATATATATATTCATCTATAACGCGACTGTCAGGATATCGTTTTTCAGTTTCTTCTAATAGATCACTATTAATGAAAACATACTCTATTTCTGCATCCTCAATTTGTTTCCATACATGATCCCATCCACCATTATTTATATCCTCCCAGTCCATAGTATCAATTATATTCTCGTGATTAATACTCGCACACACTACTCCAGTATACATTCCAACAAAAGCTGTATTGTGAGGCACTTCAATAGAATCTATAAATAAATCGTATGACACTCTTTCGTAAGATGATTCAAGTCTTTTATCTATGTTAACTTTTATACTAACAAAAGACATAAGACACATTGACAATAATGACAACATACATACTTTAGATATTAATGAATAATATCCTTTTGTTTTAAAAGGCATGCAATACAATTGCTTTTCATTGACGATATCTACAATAAGGGCTAATGTAATGATTAATGGAACCATAACAATGTATAGGTTTCCATGTACTGGACGATTTATATAATATACCATTACACCTAATCCTAAACATGCCATACTCATTATCATTACATGGTTCATTGTTATTTTCCCTTTACATATATCCATAAGGGAATACGTAAATGCACCTAAAAATAACGCTATAGCCATAAAGTAATTGGACAAAGGCAAATCTAACTGAACCTGAAGCAAATCAACAACATCATATTCTACAGAACCTAATGGATAAATAAACACTCCAAAATCTATCCATCCGCCACCACAAAAACAATTATATATATTTACTAATACATATGCAGCTGTTATGGACCATAATGCACAAATAATCTTATTAAGTACCGAAGTAAATATTGGTTTCTTTTGTACATATATATCAAATATTAATAAACATAAAACCAATGTTGCTAAACATATTAGCCCCACTTCAAAATTCCATATAATGGATAATGTAGCAATTACATATCCTATAAAAATATTTAATAAACTCAACCTCTGTTTTTTTATTATATATAAACAATATAATAAGATTATAGGTTGAAATAATATTCTATGTGGGAATAATTGATAATAATTCCCCGCGGACATAAATGAGAAAATACAAATTGAAATTGAGCCAACTGCAAATATAACATCGTTTTTTATCAACTTATTAAGTACCATAAAACTAAATAAATATGTGAGCAAACCAAAAAAAGCAACACAAATTATTACGGCATTTAATTTACTTACAAAAAGAGAAATAATCTTGACTGGTATTAAATAAAAAATAGCATAATGTCCATATATTCCTGTTACAAATCTAGAATATGGAACATAATCACTCACGTTAAATATTGAATATACATATGCTTCTATATGATATGGTCCCCCTCCCATATCTTTAAAAGGATTACTTTCATAAATAAAAAAAGCACACAAGCAAAGAAGGATTGCTGAAGTGATTACTCGAAATACTTTACTTCGCTTTTTTTTGTTCAAAATCAAATAAGAACTTGCAAACCAAAATATCATTAAAAGTACCGACATGCAAACAAATGGAACAGGTAACCTATAATAGGTGTAAATAGAATATGCACTCCCTGCTGACTCACCATCTAAAAAAACAGCCAATATAAAGAGATATGTTAAAACCGAAACAAAAAAATATGCTTTCTTATCTTTACATATAGCCAAAAGCTTCTCATGTTTTCCCTTTATTAATTTTGAGGCGATAAAAAGTGACAAAAATAAAAAGAAAAAAAATAGAACTATAGATAATATATATATTTCTATATTAGAAACCTCATAATATGAGATATTTATATTATTATTAGACACAACTGCCGGATATACTATGACATATAAAAAAAGAAACATACTAGCCATAGACAATACAATAGCTATCAGATTTATAATGCTATTATGCAATAACCGTTCAATAAAGGATTTCAATCTATTATCATTCATAACTTCGTAAACACTTTCCTTTATATTAATACTCAATAATTAGTCTCTCTTCATTAGCTTTTCCATGGCCTGATTTAATCCATCCACTGTAAGCGGAAGCATCGGGAACAACTGCTTGATAGCGGTCTCAGCCTCTCGCCATGGTGCATGACCTACCGCCATCTTAGGATTAAGCCATACAACCTTCTTGTACTTGTTCTTAAGGCGAGTAAGCCACTCATGACCAGAGTATCCACCATTAGGTCCTCTGTAGTTACCATCCTTGGCATAAAGCTCTTCTGGTGCCATAGCCGCATCACCTACGATGATTACCTTAAAATCTTTATCAAGATTTCTAAACATCCATTCTGTCTCTATCCAGTCACCATTCTCACACTCTGGAGTATTATATACATGCGAATATATACAGTTATGGAAATAATACGCTTTTACTTCTTTATAATGATTGGACTTGTATACTGACTGAAACAGTTCATTAAGAAGCGAACAGTAAGGAATCATAGTTCCACCTGAATCCATAAGAAGAAGCAGCTTTACTGTATTCTTACGTGGTCTATCCATTACAATCTGAAGATATCCACCATTATTACAAGTCTTATCAATTGTCTGATTGATATCAAGCTCAGTCTTAGGTATGTCAAGCTTGGACGAGAACTGACGAAGTTTTCTAAAAGCCATCTGGAACTGCCTGTTATCAAGGGCCTTGTCATCTCTAAAGTCCCTGTATCTTCTGGCCCCCATTACCTGGAAAGCTGACTGATAGCCTGTAGCGCCACCTACTCTGATACCACCGATATTACCACCAGTATTACCAAAGCTAGTCTTACCCATAGTACCAATCCAGTATGAACCACCATTGTGTTCACTATCCTGGTCTTTTAATCTCTGCTTGAACTTCTGCTCCACATCCTCTTTATCAATGGCGCCACTCTCAACGCTGTTGATATAGTCCTTATCCATCTCATGAAGCAGCTCATTCATATCAGGCTTATCCAGCCATCTAAGCAGTCTATCTGTCAGTACATCATCTGAGAAAATACCTTTGAAATACTCTTCAAATGCCAAATCATATTTATCAAAGTCAGTTTCGCTCTTAACTAAGATACTTCTGGCAATATAATAAAAGCGGGTCATGTTGCTTTCACACAACCCGCTATCAAGTGCTTTCATCAAGGTGAGCCACTCACCAAGTGT
>DCHQ01000079.1:3695-7194 GCA_002314855.1 Lachnospiraceae bacterium UBA1748 | reverse complement strand
GCATAATGACGAACTGTCTCAAGATCCTCATCCTTCTTAACAATTACGCCGATAAATGGAAGCTTTGTCTTAAGTGTATCAAGATCAATGCCACCTCTTTGAAGAGCATTAACCCAGTCAATAAGCTCTGATGTACTAGGCTTCTTTCTAACGTCTCTGATGCCTCTTATCCAATAGAACACTTCCATAGCATTATTAAGAAGATTCTCTTCAATATCAGGGAAGTGAGTCTTAACTATTTCAGCCATAAGATCCTTATCAGGGAAATCTATATAGTGGAATATACATCTTCTAAGGAACGCATCCGGAAGTTCCTTCTCAGCATTAGATGTAATGATTACGATTGGTCTATTCTTAGCCTTAACTGTTCTCTTAGTCTCGTGGATATAGAACTCCATCTGATCAAGCTCCCAGAGAAGGTCGTTAGGAAACTCAAGGTCAGCTTTATCAATCTCATCGATAAGAAGAACAACCTGCTCGTCTGATTCGAATGCCTCTCCAAGCTTACCAAGTTTAATATATCTGGCGATATCATTTACTCCATCCTCACCAAACTGTCCATCATAAAGACGCTGGATAGTATCATATGTATAAAGGCCTTCCTGAGCCTTAGTAGTAGACTTGATATTCCAGATAAGAAGCTTCTTGCCAAGCGACTTGGCTACAGCCTCTGCAAGCATGGTCTTACCAGTACCTGGCTCGCCCTTTATAAGTAATGGCTTTTCAAGAGCTATTGCAACATTAACTGAAGCTAAAAGCTGCTCACTTGCTACATATTCCTGTGTCGAATTAAACTGTTCGCTCACCCTATTACCAACCTTTCCAATACTTATTTCCAATCCATCATAGTATGCTCTGCATTCGCATTTCTCATCATAAGGTCATGAAGAGCTTTTTTTGTTGTCTTGCCACCAAAGAGTATTGCATTAACCTCTTTTACGATTGGCATCTCTATACCATACTTCTCTGCAAGCTGAGCTCCAGCCTTAGCGGAGTAGACTCCTTCCACTACCTGCTTAACCTCATCCATAGCTTCCTGCATGGTCTTACCCTGTCCAATAAGGATACCTGCTCTTCTGTTTCTAGAATGCATAGATGCACAAGTAACGATGAGATCTCCCATACCTGTAAGTCCAGCAAATGTCTCTGCCTTCGCACCCATAGCAACGCCAAGTCTTGATATCTCTGCTATACCTCTTGTGATAAGTGCGGCCTTAGAATTATCACCGCATCCCATACCATCAGCCATACCTGCTGCAAGAGCAACTACATTCTTAAGGGCTCCGCCTATCTCCATACCAAGAATATCTGATGATGTGTATACTCTAAATACTTCATTATCAAATGCTTTCTGTAAAAATTCTGCTGTATCTTTATTCTTGGCACCAACTACTACTGTTGTAGGCACTCTTCTGCCAACCTCTTCTGCATGTGATGGTCCACACATAACTGTAACCTCTGCCTGAGGTACCTCTTCTTCAATGATATCAGAGAGAATCATACATGTATTCTCTTCAATACCCTTAGATACATTAACAATGATCTGTCCTTCAGCCACAAAATCCTTCATCTGCTTAGCTGTTGATCTGGTAAATACAGATGGTACAGCAAGTACTATGAAATCCATACCTTCGATGGCTGTCTTCATATCTGTAGTGAATATCATTGAGTCAGCCAGCTTAACACCAGGAAGCTTATCAACATGCTCTCTCTTCTCATTAAGCATCTGAATCTCTGATTCAATACATGACCACATTGTTACCTGATAATTATTATCACTAAGTAAAATCGCACAAGCAGTACCAAAACTACCTGCACCAATAATACCTACTTTTCCAGCAAATTCCATACAACTATCCTCCAATTATCTTTTTCGAATAGATAAGATTCTTCTCATCTATTCTCGTAAATTGTCGTATATATTCATATCATCAGTATTAAATACTTATGAATAATCTATTAATTTTCTATGCATAAGTTTATATGCATTTAATTCTATTCATTAGATTTTATGCATAAGCAAAATATCATAATTATTCTGCTTTAGTTTCCACATCAACCTTATTCTTCTTTAAGATATAAGTCTTACGCTCACAGTGACCTAAAAGCCTCTTGATATTCTCTCTATGTCTATAAATAGCCATCGCACTTATTACAAAAGTCACAGCGCACATCTCAATTAGGATAGCTGCTGGAAGCCCTGCAAATGCACCAACTTCAAATCCACACATAAGACACATCATTGTAAAGAAAGCTCCCATAAGTACGATAGAGCCAAGAGATACATAATGAGTAATAAAGAATACACCAAAGAATGATGCTAGTCCCATAATAATAAATGGCCAATAGAATCCAAGAATCATACCACCTGTGGCAGCAATACCCTTACCTCCCTTGAAGCCAAGGTAAAATGGGAAGTTATGACCAAGAATAGCACCAAAACCAGTATAAAGTCTAAGAAGGAATACATAATCTTCATATTCCGGAAGATATGCACGTATAATAAACCCTACTGCAAGTACTGGAATAATAGTCTTGGCAAGGTCACCAAGGAATACTATAAGACCTGCTTTCTTTCCAAGGACTCTAAGAGTATTAGTAGTTCCTGCATTACCACTACCATGCTCTCTAATATCTATGCCTTTCATTCTTCCATATAAATACGCTGTCTGAATCATTCCAAACAGATAACCTACAACTAGGCAGATGCCTCGAAGTAATATTGTATTCATTATTTACTATCTTCCTTTCGCTCTCTTATTATGAACTTAAGCGGAGTTCCCACAAAACCAAAGGCCTCACGTATTTTATTCTCGATGTAACGTGTATATGAGAAATGCATCATCTCTTTATCATTAACGAAAATAACAAATGTAGGTGGTTTAACGCTTGCCTGAGTTATATAGTAAAGTTTAAGTCTCTTACCCTTATCTGTAGGTGGCTGCTGAAGCGCTACTGCCTCAGTCATAATTTCATTAAGCACACCTGTCTTGACACGAAGTGAATGATTCTCAATAACAGTATCAATCATGTCATAGAGCTTTGGCATTCTCTGGCCTGTCTTGGCTGAAATAAATATCATCTCAGCATACGGCATAAAGGAAAGAATTTCCTTAACCTTGTTGGTATATTTATAAATGGTCTTATCGTCCTTCTCAACAAGATCCCACTTATTAACTACAATAATCATACCCTTGCCACGCTCATGAGCAATACCTGCAATCTTGGCATCCTGCTCTGTAACACCTTCCTCGGCATCAATAACAAGAAGCACAACATCAGCTCGCTCTACAGCACTGACAGTACGAACAATCATATATTTCTCAAGCTCTTCTTTAATCTTGTTCTTACGACGAAGACCTGCTGTATCAATGAATATATACTCTTTACCATTATGCTTAACCTCAGTATCAATGGCATCACGAGTAGTACCAGCTATATCTGATACTATAACTCTGTTCTCACCGATGAGCTTATTTACAATGGATGATTTACCTAC
>DCHQ01000079.1:955-3505 GCA_002314855.1 Lachnospiraceae bacterium UBA1748 | reverse complement strand
ACCATCTGCTTCTCAAAGCTGTCAACCTTATTAACAACAAGAACTACAGGCTTATTGCTTCTTCGAAGCATATCAGCCACCTTATTATCAGCGTCGACAAGTCCCTGACGAACGTCAGTTAAGAATATAATAACATCCGCTGTATCAATGGCTATCTGAGCCTGCTCACGCATTTGTGAAAGGATAATATCCTTACTTTCTGGCTCAATACCACCAGTATCTATAAGCGTAAAGCTCTTATCAAGCCATGTTACATCGGCATAAAGTCTATCTCTTGTAATACCTGGAGTATCCTTAACAATTGCAAGGTTTGTTCCAGATAATGCATTAAACAATGTTGATTTGCCTACATTAGGGCGTCCTACAACGGCTACTATAGGTTTTCTTTTTCTACTCATTACGTCCTCTTCTAATTCTTACATTACTAGAAAACTCGCTAGTAATTCTCATCTATAATACTTCTAACAAAATCCATACCACTAGATTTTACAATGGTGATAGGTACTTGTAAAGCACTTTGAACCTGGTCAAGAGTGATGTCATCAAGGAATACTGTCTCCCCTGAACGCATCATACACTCTGGTATAAGCAGCCTGTCACCTATTTCTTTTTCCTTCATCTGCGCTATAAGATCCTGACCTGTTATTAGTCCAGCTACTGTTATACGTTCACCAAAGAAGTCATTACGTATATCATACACATTAACCTCTACCTCCGGGAACTGCTCCGCTACCTGCTTAGCCAGCTTTCGAAGTGTTGGCGCTGCCAGCCTGCCAGTTGCTATACTTATCTTTCCTGGCTTAACCTTAATGTTTTCATCCTTAATGTCCTCAAGATAATCTGACACCTCTGTCATAAGGAGTCTTATCATTCCGACACCATTCTCAAGCTGAAGATATCCATCATAGCTTTCCTCGCTTGGCATCTCTCGCCCTGCCAGTAAATACCATTCATCCGATGCATGTATAAAATGCATTCCTGATTTTTGAAGAGCCTTCTGCTGATATTTTTCAATCATATCAATGACCTCACAGGCATCCTGCTTCTCGAATGGTTCAAGTGGATATAAGCCATCACGATACTTGGATAAGCCAACAGGTACAACAGATACGCTTTCAAGTACAGGATGATATTCTAACAGTTTTTCGAGCGAGAACTCTAATTCCTTGCCATCATTAACACCCTTACACAGTACTATCTGACCATTCATGCGAAGCCCAGCTTCGTATAGCTTATCCACCTTCTTAAGAGCCTCGCCTGCAAATCTGTTGTTAAGCATCATGCATCTTAGCTCTGGATTCATAGTTTGAAATGAGATATTGATTGGCTCCAGATTGTATCTGATCATTCTATCAATATCCTTGTCTGCCAGGTTTGTAAGCGTAACATAATTGCCCTGAAGAAATGATAATCTAGTATCATCATCCTTAAAATACAAGGTCTCACGCATGCCTGGAGGCATCTGGTCTATGAAGCAGAAAATACATTTATTATGACATGAACGATAAGTGTCCATCAGTCCCTCTTCGAACTGGATGCCAAGATCTTCGTCCATCTCCTTGTCTACCTCAAGAAGCCACTCTTCACCATCTGGCTTCTTAATCAGTACCTCTATATATTCATCCTCGCATAAAAACTGATAATCAAAGATATCCTCTATCTCAGTATCATTGATCATAAGTAGTTCATCGCCTGGCTCTATCTCAAGCTCTTCGGCTATGCTTCCTGGATTTACACTTTTTATAATATGTTTTGCTTTCTTCATCAAAACCAACTTCTTTATATAATAATAGCGATTACGCTCTTTATATAATAACACAAACCCTGTATTGGCACAAAGCCTACAATCTCGTGTATTAGTATCTCATAGTAACGCGTAACACAAGGCTCATATTAATAAAGAGGCCTATCTGAAGATGGCCCCTTTAGTTAAAAACATTTTAATATATTTTTTATTAGTTCATATTAAATCTCAGTCGCATTAGCAGCTTCCTTTGGAAGTGTGATGCTGTTACACTGCTCATAGTAAACTGTTACAAGTTCGCCATCACTTTCGCTCTCTGACTTCTCTACAAGGCCTGTCTTAACATTGACATAAAATGTAAGATCCTGGAACTCCTCACCATCTCTAATCTCTGTTGCCTTAACAACATCATAAGAAACACCATTCTCTTTTACAGTTTCAACATACTCAACATTTGTAAATGAATCAGACATTGAGATTGCACCGATTTCTTCTATTAAATCATCGATATCCTCTGTCATGCTAGATGACTTCACCCACATATCTTCGCCTTCACCAACCATATGCATATATAATACCTTATCAATTGCATACATCTCCATATATACATCATCAGCACTTACTTCCATCATAAAGTCTGATCCAGTAATAATGAATGTGGCATAACCGTCAGCAACTTCAACTGTATATTTTACATTATCAATAAGATATGCATCAGCAAGAGTCTCGGCTGTGTACTTAGCAGAAGTATCCTTACCTGGCTTTTCATCATCAGCACCGTCTTTATCGGCGTCTGCATCGTCATC
>DCHQ01000079.1:0-823 GCA_002314855.1 Lachnospiraceae bacterium UBA1748 | reverse complement strand
TCATCATCATCGTCAACTTCCTTCTCTGAATTCTTAGAAGACTTTGACTTTGATTCTGTATCGCTAGTACATGCAGTAGTAGCAAACATAAAGCACATTAACACCATTAATAAAACTACTAATCTTTTTTTCATTAATTCTCGTCCCTTTCATTACATTTGAATAATGTTTTTGTTCTCAAATTACTTTGCCATTTATTTTTAACAAAATATTCTATATAAGTAAATCCATTATTTATACAAATAATGTATTATAGAGAGGCGTAATTTAGTATCATATAGTTAGAATTGATACATTGATTCTTAGAACATTGTTAGTCATATTTGCTTAATTTTTATAATCATCACATAATTATAAATAACAAAAGTGCTTGGGATCTCGATTTTAAAAGATAATAACGGAGAGTTTTTAACGGAGAATTTATGATGAACGAATTATATAACTTAGACGCTGTAAATTTAACATCAATCAATAGCGAAAATGCCATATGTATGGATTATCCTGACCCTGACGTGATTCGTGTCGGCAGTACATACTATATGGTATCTACAACCATGCATTTCTTTCCAGGTTGTGAAATCCTTAGTTCAACTGATTTAATAAATTGGAAGCATGCTTGTTATGTATATGAAAAGCTGGACTCTACTGAGGGCCAAACTTTGTCTGATGGCATAGGAATATACGGCAAAGGCATGTGGGCGGCTACTATTAGATATTACATTGATACTTTCTATATTATGTTTGTGTGTAATGACACTCATAAAACATATTTATATACCATCAAATCACCTGAAGGTATTCTTGATGAAAGCTACTCTTTTAA
>DCHQ01000048.1 GCA_002314855.1 Lachnospiraceae bacterium UBA1748 | reverse complement strand
TAGTGCAGATGCTCAGTTAGCTGCTGGTAAAACTCAGTTAGATACAGCTCAGAAGCAGCTTGATAGTGCGAAGGATCAGCTTGATGATGCTCAGAAGCAGCTTGATAATGGTTGGGATCAGATTAATGACGGCCAGAAGCAGATTAATGATGGCTGGGATCAGATTCGTGATGGCGAAGATCAGATGAAAGAAGGTTGGGATAGCTATTATGATGGGCTTGATCAGTTCGAGGTTCAGAAACAACAGGCTCTTCGTCAAGCCAATGCTAATCAGCTTCTTACACTTGATACTCTTGCGTCATTAATATATGCTCAGAATTTCTCAATGCCAGCTGGTTATATCGATGATGTTAATGATAATTCATGGCTTCTTAAGGTTGGCGATAACTTTGCTGATGTTAATGACCTTAGCAGTATGGTACTTGTACATCTCGATGGTATAGGTGATGTTAAGCTTGGTGATGTTGCTGATGTTACTATTATTGATAATTCGTCAACATCTTATACAAGACTTAATGGAAACCCAGCTGTTATTCTTTCGGTATTCAAGGCTAGTACTTCAGGTACCAATGAAGTAAGTAAGCAGGTTGCTGCTGCGGTTAATAAGCTTGAGACAACTTATCCAGGTCTTAATATCATGGTTATGATGGATCAGGGTGAATATATTGATATTATTGTAGGAAGCGTTGTTTCTAACATGGTAATAGGTGCTGCACTTGCCATTATTATCCTTGCATTATTCCTTAAGGATTTCTTACCTACAATAGTTGTTGCTATTAGTATTCCTTTATCGGTATTACTTGCACTCGTTGCAATGTACTTCTCAGGAATATCACTTAATATGATGTCTTTATCAGGTATGGCGCTTGGTATTGGTATGCTCGTAGATAACTCTATCGTAGTTATTGAGAATATTTATCGACTTCGAGGTAGAGGAGTAGAAGCTCCTAGAGCGGCTGTTCAGGGTACTAAGCAGGTTGCAGGAGCGGTTATCGCTTCAACACTTACAACTGTATGTGTGTTCCTTCCAATGATTTACACAACAGGTCTTGTACGTGAGCTTATGCTTCCTATGGCTCTTACAATATGTTATTGTCTTTTAGCTTCTCTTATTATAGCTATGACAGTAGTTCCAGCAGCTTCATCGACATTACTTCGTCGTACTAAGCCTAAGGCACATCCATGGTTTGATAAGGTTCAGGATATATATGGAAATATTCTTTCGTTCTGTCTTAAGGTAAAGATAGTACCTCTTTTAGTTGCAGTTGGATTGCTGGCTCTTAGTATTTGGCAGGTAGTTAGAATGGGTATTGTAGTTATTCCTGATATGACAAGTAATCAGATCGAAGGAGAGTTAACTCTTCCAGAGGAAACTACAAGAGAAGCAGCTTATGCAGCTGTTGATGAATATCTTCTTAGAGCCAATAAGGTTCGAGGCATTGATTCAATAGGTGTTATGACAGGTGATGGCTCAGCAATGATAGCTTCACAGGCATCAAGCAGTGAGTCTAATTATCTTAGATACTCTATAATGGTTACTACTGAAAATGAGAAGGTAGGAGCTGAAGAAGTTAATCGTATTATGGCTGACCTTACAGCCTGCGCAGAAGGACTTGATTTGACTGCTGAATACTCTGCTGGTATGGGTGATATGAGTGCTCTTACTGGTAGTGGTATGTCGATTACTATATATGGTGAAAATCTTGATACTTTACTTGCTATAAGTGAAGATGTTATGGGTATCATTGAATCTGTTGATGGATTTGAAGATATCAGTAATGGCCAGGAAGAAGCTGATCAGGTTCTTCATCTTAATATCGACAGAGATCTAGCTATGAGTAAAGGACTTAGTATAGCCCAGATATATCAGGCAATAGCAGGAAAGATTACTACAGAAACTGATTCTGTAACTATTACTCTTGATGGTGAAGAGCTTAAGGTTAAGATTGTAACAGGCATTGACCCACTTACAGTCGAGAATCTTATGGATTATAACTTCGAAGTAACTGAGAAGGATGATTGGGACAATGATATCAAGGTGGATATGCCTCTTGGCTCAATTGCCACAGTTGAAACTCAGGATGGTTTCAGTGAAGTATCAAGAAAGAATAATACAAGATATATTACAGTAACAGCTTCAGCGAGGGAAGGAGAGAACATAACACTTCTTTCAAGAAAGCTTGAGCCATTACTTAATCAGTATAATTGTCCTGAAGGATACAGTATTGAAGTGGGCGGTGAGTCTGAGAGTGTTAACGAAATGGTTACTCAGATGGGACTCCTTATGATTATGGGTAGTGCATTTATTTACTTCGTAATGGTTGCTCAGTTCCAGAGTTTACTTAGCCCATTTATCGTATTATTTACATTACCACTTGCTTTCACTGGTGGACTTCTTATTCTCTGGTTTACGGGTGAACAGATTTCCATTATATCAATCATGGGATTTGTAGTGCTTCTAGGTACCGTTGTTAACAATGGTATTGTATTCGTTGATTATACGAACCAGCTTCGAATTGGTGGAATGAAGAGAAGAGATGCTCTTATTGCAACTGGTAAGACTCGTATGAGACCTATTCTTATGACTGCGCTTACAACTATTCTTGCTGAATCAAGTATGATTTTTGGTGATGATATGGGTAGTCAGATGGGTAGAGGTATGGCACTTGTTATTGCAGGTGGTCTTGCTTATTCAACACTTATGACACTGTTTATCATTCCAGTTATGTATGATATTTTATTCAAGAAGGCGCCACTTTCGGTTGACGTCGGAAGTGAGAATATTGATGATATTCCTGATGATGCAGCCGAATTTATGGCTGAAATGCTTGCTAAAAAAGAAGCATCTTCGCAAGATGCAGTACAATAAAGGCTTTATATATTGTTTTTAACTGAAAAGCCTTGACTTATAAGGCTTATATTGTATAATTAATTTTACTAGGCCACTAAATATTGGCCTTAAAGTTAAATAATTGGAGGTAGTTTCGATGAACAAGACAGAATTAATTGAAGCAATGGCTAAGCAGGCTGGTCTTTCAAAGAAGGACGCTGATGCTGCACTTAAGGCTTTCACAGACACAGTAGCTAAGGAACTTAAGAAGGGTGAGAAGGTTACATTAATCGGTTTCGGTACTTTCGAAGTTGGTAAGAGAGCTGCTAGAACAGGTAGAAATCCTCAGACAGGTGCTACAATTAAGATTAAGGCTGCTAAGACACCTAAGTTCAAGGCTGGTAAGGCTTTAAAGGACACAGTTAACGGTGTTAAGAAGGCTAAATAATTAATCATTAATAATAGTTAATTATTAAAGAGTCGGATATTTATATCCGGCTCTTTTTCTTTTATCTAATAGTCTTTTGTAGTTGCATATTTACTATCTATGATGATATACTACATAGTGTATGTTAATGGGCAATTTATGCCTATTTATCCACAAAATAAGTATGAATGGAGGTGTGAGAGCATTGAAGAGAATGTTGGATAAAGTTCTTGAAAATAACGAGCAGCATTCTAATAAGGATTATACGATTGAATTCAATTGCTCTAGCATCGATTTTGAGATAACTCAGGGTGAACGATATTCAGGAAGCTTTAGGCTTATTGCTGATAATAAGAGTAATCCTGAGGGTTATATATATTCCGATGATATGCGTATGATGATACGTAATTCGGAGTTTTCTGGACTTGAACGTGAGATTTTCTTTGAATATGATTCTACAGGACTTAAAGAGGGTGCTGTTAGAAATGGTGTAATCTCAATTGTTTCTAATCTTGGTGAGTACGAGCTTCCTTATACTGTTAAAATTTCTGCAGGTGTTCATGGCAGTAATCTTGGAGAGGTTCGTAATCTATTTCATTTTGCCAATCTTGCTAAAACAGACTGGAATCAGGCAGTAGAGTTATTCTATTCATCTGGTTTTGAAGATATTCTTACTGGTACTGATGAAGCCTACAAGGGCTATTATCGTGGTCTTTCTACTACTTATGAAGACGAGGATGGTAATGTTATTCTTAATGAGAATAATGTGGATCGTTTCCTTGAGTTAATTAAAAAGAAAACACGTTCCAAATTCAGTGTAGATCGCAAAGATATTGTCATTAAAAATCCTACAATAGACGATAATCTTGATATTCGTATTTCAAGAACAGGCTGGGGATATACTTCCATTGAAGTAAGCACAGACTGTGATTTTATTGTGCTTGATAAATATTTTGTTGAAGATGAAGATTTTGAGGATGGAGAAGCTTTTGTTCATGTTGAAATTGATCGAGATATGCTTCATCGTGGTAAAAATTCAGGACATATATTTATAAGTGATTTTTATCAGGAAGAAGAAATCTTTGTAGAGGTTAATTGTCAGGTAACTCACAATCAGGAAGTGAGCCGTAGACGTGAAGATAATATGAAGCTTATGAGTCTTTATATTAATTATAGACTTGGAAAGCTTTCTAAGAATGAATGGGCAAGAGACTGCTCTGTAACAATATCACGTATGCTTTCTGAGGATGAGAATGATTTAATAAGCAGACTTTATCAGGTTCATTTGTATATTCTTCAGAAGAGAGATTCTGATGCAAGAAATATTCTCGAGCGTACTAAGCTTATGCTTGATGAAGAGACTCCAATGGAGCTTATTGGCTACAGCTTATATCTTGAATATCTTATGACTAAAGAGGATGCTGAGAAGGCTGAATATGCTGAGGCCATAGAACTTCTCTATGTTAAAAATATTAAGAGCTATCGTCTTGCTTGGCTCATGTCATATACAAAAGAAGAATTTAAGAATAATGATGTGAAGTTATGGAAGCATCTTAAGGAGCAGTATGATAATGGATGCACCAGTCCATTAATGTTTATTGATGCATTAAATATTATGGTTCGTACTCCTTCTGTTATGACCAGTCTTTCTGACTTTGAGTTAGCGTTCCTTTCATTTGCGAAGCGTCATGGTTCTATAACCAGAGAGATTCGTAGCAGGGTTACTTTCCTTGCAGATAATGAGATTGGTTATAATACTGAGATTTTAGATTTATTACTTTATTTCTATGAATTAGATCCTAAGGATGATGTGTTATTCCAGATATGTTCAATGCTTATGAGAGGTAATTGTATTGGACAGGAATATTTTAGCTGGTATGAAAAAGCAGTTGAGAAAGAACTTCGTATCAATATGCTTTATGAATATTATCTGATGTCTATAGATATGGATTATGCAGGCCGTTTACCTAAGATGATTCTTATGTACTTTGCTTATAGGTCTAATCTTGATTATGAACGTAATGCATTTCTTTATGCCAATGTTCTTAGACATAAGCCTGCGTATGCAGAGATTTATAATGATTACTTGCCAGCAATATTAGAATTTGCGAAGGATTCACTTATCAATCATCGTATAAGTGAAGATTTGGCTTATATTTATAAAAATGTTCTTACTGATGAAATGCTTGTAGAGTATGCCGCTGATTATGCAGAGTTATTACTCATTCATCAGATTAAGATTAAGAATGATAATATCGATAGTATTATTGTTATATATGATCATCTCAACGATGAAGAGAAATATCCAGTATATAATGGCGAAGCCATTGTTCCACTGGCTGGTGATAGGTATTCAATATTGCTTGAAGACCAGTATGGAAACAGATACGTGGAAAAATCCCTTTATGATGTTAAGAAGGTTATTCGTAATGTATCGAATGTTGAGAAAATTATGAAGGATGCTGGACATATGCTTTATCCTTCGTTATATCTTTCAGAAAAAGCTGAGGAGCGCGGTGATTCTGCAAGGAATATAGAAGATGCACTTCTTTATTTAACAGAAAGCGAATCAGTTTCAGAGAAATATCAGCGTCAAATTATGATCAAGCTTTGTCAGGAATATTTTGACAATGATGATATTGCTAAGTTGGATGAACTTCTACTTAGATTTGATCCAGATGAACTTGATTTTGATGAGCGAGAGATATGTGTTCGTATAATGGTATCTCGTGGTATGTACGAGAGAGCACTTGATTGGGTATGTACTTATGGTATTGAATATATAGAATCCAAGACATTAGTTAGATTATGCGATAGAGTTCTTTCTAGATCTGATTATGAATATGATCCAGAAGTACTTAAGATATGCGAATATTTATTTAATAATAATAAATATGATGAGATTATTCTGACATATTTACTTTTATATATGCAGGGTTCAACTAAGAGTCTTAAGAGATTATGGAGAGCTGCTGATTCATTTAATCTTGATGTACATGGTCTTCTTGAGACTATGATGGTTCAGATAATGTTTACAGGAAGTGAAGTGGGTGAAGAGGGCAATATATTCCTGGAATATGTTGGTGAAGGTTCAGCTCTTGATATAGAGAAGCTTTTCCTAGAAAAGCTTTCGATTGATTACTTCTCTTATGACAAGAAGATTGATGAGGCTGTATTTGACAGAGTTATTAATCTTAATCAACTTGGTGAGCCATTCTCTGATTATTGTAAGATTGCATTCCTTAAGAGCTGTGATGCTGTTATGCAAAGAGGGAAGAAACTTTCTGCTGAACAAAAAGCAATGGTTGTTATGTTTGTGAAGGAATTTACTTCAAGACATATGCTATTTCCATTTTTCCTTGGTTTCAAGAATTTGTGGCCAAAACTTTCACTTTATGATGACCGTTCATTCATAGAATATAAGGGTGAGGAGAATAGCAGGGTTGTTCTTCACTATGTAATAGAACGTGATGGCATTATAGATGACGATTATCGCAAGGAAGAAATGACACATCTTCTCGGTGGTAAATATGTTAAGAGCTTCATATTATTCCATGGAGAGAAGGTTAAATACTATATTACAGAAGAAGGTTCAAGAAGTGAAAAGCTCACTGAAGCTAGTACGCTTGAAGGACCTGATAATAAGACAAAGAGTGATATGCGATATGCTCTTATCAATAATATGGCTCAGAATCTTGCTAAGAATAATTACGATGCATTCTGCAAGCAGTCAGAGGAATATATTAAGAAGAGCTTTTTGGCCGAAAGGTTATTTGCACCAGATCGTGGTGGGGAATAAATTATGCTTGATGATATAAAAGATTCATTCAATAAAATATCGAAGCAAAGAGTAGTTGTTGGTTTTGACTTATCTGATGAGTTTTCGATGATAAGTTACTTCCCGCTTGGTGAAGATGAACCAATTTCTGTTTCAGTGACTCCTGGTGGCGAGGACATCTGTGTGCCTACAGTTGTGTGTAAGTATTTTGCTGAAAATGCATGGGCATTTGGCAATAGTGCTATAGAAGCAGCTAAGGATCGTAAAGGTACCATTGTGTCAGGACTTCTTAGCCAGGCAAGAGAAGGAAGACCAGTTCGAATTGAGAACAAGGATTATGATCCAGTTGACCTTCTTGCACTTTTTATGAAAAAGTGTTTTTCGCTTCTTTCGCAGGAAGCACCTATAGAAAAGGTATCAGTAATATCAATTACTGTGGACAGACCTGATGCTGCTACCATAGAAATACTTAGCAGAGCCATTGAAACTCTTAGAATAAAGCCTGAAAAGGTATTTTATCAAAGTCATTCTGAGAGCGCTTTCTATTATATGATTAATCAAAATAGAGAGTTATGGAATCATGATGCTATTATATGTCATCTTTCTGAATCAGGACTATATGTTAGAACCATGAAGAAAAACGTTCATACAAGTCCTATAGTTGTTCTTATGGATGAGAAGAACTTTGATCATATAAAGAGTGAGGATCTTTATGATGCTCCTGTAGCCATTCAGAAGCAGAAAGATACTGAGTTTTGGTATGTTCTTCAGGGATTATGTGAGGGTACACATGTTTCATCACTGTTCCTTCTTGGCGATGCATTTTCAATGGATTGGTGGAAGGAATCTCTTGCTTATGTTAGTAAGAAATGTCGTGTGTTTAGAGGTAACAATCTATTTAGCAAGGGTGCGGCATATGGTGCAAGAGAAATTCTTGATCCTACTAAGAATGGTGAGTCTCACGTATATCTTGGAAAAGATAAGGTTAAGGCCAATGTTGGTATGCGAGTAATTCGTGATGGAGAAGAGGTATATATGGCTCTTCTTGATGCGGGTAAGAACTGGTATGAAACTAAGAGAGAGTGCGAGCTTATTCTTGAGCATGAAGAGGTTCTTAGTTTTATAGTTACTCCTCTTAATGGGCGTAATGTTAAAACAGCTCAGATGTATCTTACAGGAATACCTCTTAGACCAGGTAAATCTACAAGAATTCATCTTGATCTTAAAATGCTTTCAGAACGTAAGCTTCTTGTTAGTGCTATTGATATGGGCTTTGGTGAGTTCTATGAAGCCAGTGGCCTTATGTGGAACACAGAGATAGTATTGGAGTAATATTTATATATGGGTAAAGTATATGCTTGTGTTGGAAGATATGCCAGCACACCTTATACAATTAAAAAATCTTGTATTCATGTTTATTGTGTAGAGGAATTATGTTATTACATTCGAAATAATGCTTATTTTATGGATGACGATTTCTTTGACAATGATTTGTATTTATGGCTTGAAGAGGAGTGTAATCTGCCTACTCTTGCCAAGAATCTTCGTGCCAAGGCAAGGATAGATAAACGTATTGAATGCACAGCCAGATTTCTTCTTGAAAGTGTGCATTATTGCAGTGAAGAAGAAATAGTTGAAACAGAAACGCTTCTGCAGACTAATAGAAATATGTCTGGTAAGAAGAAACTTAAACTGCGTGCTGACTATTTCCTTAGTGCAGGTAAGACAGCGCTCGCTATGCAAACCTACGAAGATTTGCTTGTTCGATTGGATGTGGCTAAGGATGCAAGACTTGTTGCGGCTGTTTATCACAATCTTGGAGTTATATATGCCAAGATGTTCTTGTTTTCAGAAGCAGCTGATTATTTTGAAAAAGCGTATGATCTTGATGGTGATAAGAAACATCAGATATGTCTTCTTGCAGCTAAGCGTATGAGTCTTAGTGATGATGGATATCTCAAGGCTGTATCTAAGATGGAGGATGCTTTTGAAAGTTCTAATATCTTAGAGGGAATGCTTGAAGAAGGACTTTCTGACATGAAACAGTCTGATGAATATTTAAGACTTAAAGGTATGAGTCAGCTTGGTGAACAGGGTGATCAGGAAGAATATACAAGAAGTCTTAATCAGCAATTGACGTATTTTAAAGACAATTATAGAGGTCAGTTAGAACATTAATGGGATTAATCCAAAAACTGAAAGAACAATGGAATAATTGGTATTATCATGATTTTGATGATATAGATGATGATTTTGACTGGGAACTAGATGAAGATGAGAATCTTTGGAATAAATCAAAGTCTGATGCTGTAGAAAAGCATTTCGATAAACTTATGCGTGATCCTGAGGAGCGTAATGTATATGTGGCAGAATGCTTAAATACAATGGCTGATGCTTCAGAGAAAATGGAGCAGTGCGATGTTGAGTATGAGGCAGTCACCAGTCTTCTTATGGATATGGAGATAATAGAAGGTCTTAGTCGTGAAGACAAGGCTGACATTAAATATCAGGCCAAGAAAATTGAGGCAGCTGAGAAAGAGCGTCGTCGCGTTTATAATAACGTTGAACATCTTAATGAAGCTGATCTTGATATGATGGAAAGACTTGGCCAAGAAATACCAGAAGGTATAGATAAAATACGTGAGGCAGAGAAATACCGAGTTCTTGTAAAGCAGGATTTACGAAAGCTTTCCAAGGAGCGTAGTGATCTGAAGTTCAAAAAGAGAGAACTCATGAATATGGTAGTCAATGCAAGAGGCATTTCTACTATCATAGCTGTATCCGTTGTTTTGTGTATTGTTATGCTTCTTGTGTTACAATATTCACTCGGTATGAATGTAACTATTGGTTATGTTTTAGCAGGTGGTATTGGCGCGGTTGCTCTTGTATTTATTTATGTTAAATATCTTGATAGTATACATGAGCTTGAAAAGGTTGCTAAGAACATTAATCATTTAATAACTGTACATAATACCGTTAAGATTAGGTATATTAATAATACCAATTTACTTCAGTACTATTACATGAAGTTTAATGTGGATTCTTCTAATGAACTTGAAGACCTATGGAATGTGTATGGTGCAGAAATAGCTGCTTATGAAAAAGAAGAAAAGCTTAAGGATGATCTTGCAGGTTATTATAATAAGCTAATAGGAACTCTATCAAAGTTTAAGGTTGTTGATCCTGATATATGGATTCATCAGTGTAAAGCTCTTTATGATCATAAAGAAATGGTAGAAGTTCGCCATGCATTAATTGCTCGTAGGCAGAAGCTTAGAGAGCAAATGGAATATAACAAAAGTATTGCATTGGAGTCTAAGGAAAGTATTGCCAGTTTGGCAAAGAAATATCCTGAATATAGTAAGGAGATTTCTGCTATAATTGGTAAATATGAAGGACTTTAAATAAAGATTTATTTTGGAGGAAGAAAATGGCAACAGATAAGTATGTAAGCCCACTATCAGAAAGATACGCAAGTAAAGAGATGCAGTATATCTTCTCACCTGATATGAAGTTTAAAACTTGGAGAAGATTATGGATTGCACTTGCAGAAGTTGAGAAAGAACTTAACCTCAAGGATGCAGATGGTAATCCTAGAATTACTGATGCTCAAATCGAGGAACTTAAGAGCCATATGGATGATATTAATTATGATGTGGCTAAGGCAAGAGAAAAGGAAGTACGTCATGATGTAATGAGTCATGTATATGCTTATGGTCAGCAGTGCCCTAGTGCAGCTGGTATTATTCATCTTGGTGCTACTAGCTGTTATGTTGGTGACAATACAGATGTTATTGTTATGACAGAGGCTCTTAAATTAGTTCGTAAGAAACTCATAAATGTTATTGATGAACTTGCAAAATTTGCTGATAAATATAAAGATCTTCCTACACTTGCATTTACTCATTTCCAGCCAGCTCAGCCAACAACAGTTGGAAAGAGAGCAACACTTTGGATGCAGGAGTTAATGCTTGACCTTAGTGATATAGATTATATGATTGATCAGCAGAAACTTCTTGGTTCAAAGGGTACAACAGGTACTCAGGCCAGCTTCTTAGAGCTTTTCAATGGTGATCACGAGACTGTTCGTAAGGTTGATGGTATGATTGCTAAGAAGATGGGATTCAAGGAATGTTATCCAGTATCAGGCCAGACATATTCAAGAAAGGTTGATGCTAGAGTTCTTAATGTCCTTTCTGGCATTGCTATGAGTGCTCATAAGTTTTCTAATGATATTAGACTTCTTCAGCATCTTAAGGAAATTGAGGAGCCATTTGAGAAGAATCAGATTGGTTCATCAGCTATGGCATATAAGAGAAATCCTATGAGAAGTGAGCGTATTGCTTCACTTGCCAATTATGTAATGGTTGATTCTCTTAATCCAGCAATTACAGCTGCTACACAGTGGTTTGAGAGAACACTTGATGATTCTGCTAATAAGAGAATTTCTGTTCCAGAAGCTTTCCTTGCTATTGATGGTATTCTTGATCTTTATTTAAATGTTGTAGATGGACTTGTTGTATATGATAAGGTTATCTATCAGAGATTCATGAAGGAAATTCCTTTCATGGCAACAGAGAATATTATGATGGATGCTGTTAAGCGTGGTGGTGACAGACAGGAACTTCATGAAAAGATTCGTACATACTCTATGCAGGCTGGAGAGCAGGTTAAGAAGTATGGTAATGAGAACAATTTAGTTGATCTTATTGCTGCAGATCCTGCTTTTGGTATGACTAAAGAAGAAATAGTAGCAATTCTTCAGCCTATTAATTTTGTTGGCCGTGCTCCACAGCAGACAACAGAATTTTTAACAGAGGTTGTTAAGCCTGTTCTTGATGCTAATAAGGACATTCTTGGTGTTAAAGCTGAGATTAATGTATAAATAAATTAATATGAATGAAAACAATAAGACTTCAAAGTTAATAAAGTTTAAAAGAGTTGTTGCACTTTGTGGTGCGGCGATTTTAGTACTGCTTTTATTAGCGACTCTTATTGTTGGATGTTTATCATTTGAAGGAAGTCAGCAGGTATTTATGGCATTAGTTGGATGTGATATTATCCTTCCAGTTATTATATGGGGGTATATGGTACTTGTTAAATGGGCTTCAAAGAAAGATGATGAGATTCAAAATTAATGGCTAATATAGATTATAATCTACATTAAGGCCTTTAATGGGGGTGAGTCCTTCTTGTTTATCCTATTGTATTTTTTTATAATAGGATTGTAGGTAAGGGATACCTGATAACTAATGTTTTTAGAGGAGGAAGTAACAATGGGTATTATTTCAAGATTTAAAGATATTATGGCATCTAATATCAATGCTCTCATGGATAAGTGGGAGGATCCTGAAAAGATGATCGATCAGTATCTTCGTAACTTGGAAAAGGATCTTAACCAGATCAAGTCAGAAACAGCTTCAGTAATGGCTGAGGAGAAGGCTTCTAAGAGAAGACTCGATGACTGTGAGGCAGAGATCGCTAAGATGGATGAGTATGCTAGAAAGGCAGTTACTAGTGGTGACGATGCAGCTGCAAAATCATTCTTATCTAGAAAGGCTGATTTAACAAGCCAGAGAGATTTATTACAACAGCAGTATACACTTGCATGCGAAAATTCTATCAAGATGAAAGAAATGCATGACAAGGTAGTTACAGATATTTCAGCTCTCAAATCTAAGAGAGATCAGCTTAAGGCTAAGATTAAAGTGGCTGAGACACAGAAGAAGATTAACAATCTTACTGGTGCTGGCAGCGCTGTAGGCAATATGTCTAAGTTTGATGAGATGGAAGAGAAAATTAATAGAAAGCTTGATGAGGCTGATGCAATGGCAACACTTAATGGTGTTACAGATACATCTTCATCATTAGATGCTCTTACAGCTAAGTATGATGATGGAGCTAAGGCAACAGCAGTAGATGATGAACTTGCAGCATTAAAGGCTTCAATGGGCTTATCAGCGACAGAAGGGGAAGGCGGTACAAATTAATGGGATTTCTTCAGAATCAATTAAGTAATGTAGTAGAGTGGAACCAGACTAATCCTAACGATTTATTCTGGAAATGGCAGAATCAGGAACTTAAGAAGGGATCAGTTCTCTTTATTCGTCCTGGTCAGGATGCTATTTTCTTATACAATGGAGCAGTTGAAGGTGTATTTGAGGATGATGGAAAGTATGATATTGAGTCACAGATCATTCCTTTCCTTTCAACATTAAAGGGATTTAAGTTCGGCTTTAACTCAGGAATGAGAGCAGAGGTTCTCTTTGTTAATACAAAGGAAGTTATCTGTAAGTGGGGAACAAAGAATCCTATAAATCTTCAGACACCACTTCTTCCAGGTGGTATGCCAATTAGAGCATTTGGTACATTTACATGTAAAATCGCTGATAGAGCTGTAGTTATTGAGAAGCTTGCAGGTATTCAGCAGTCATATGGTGTTGAAGATGTTAAAGAGCGTATTATGTCAAGTCTTGATATGCTTGTTATGCAGTGGGTAGCTAAGGAAGGTAAGGATATGTTCAACCTTCAGATCTATGCTAAGGAAATTGCAGAAGGCATCAGAAAAGATCTTGATTATGAAATGAGCCAGATCGGTATTTCAATTACTTCATTCAAGATTGAGTCATTCTCTTATCCAGAAGAAGTTAAGAAGATGCAGGAGAAGGCTGCAGCTCAGGCTATGGTTGGAGATGTTGGCAAATATACTACAATCGCAGCTGCTGATAGTATGTCTAATGCTAACGGTGGTAGTGGTCATTCTGTAGCTGGTGATATGGTTCAGATGCAGATGGGTATGATGATGGGCCAGCAGATGATGAACAACATGAACATGAATGTAAATCAGGGCCAGACTATGGCTCAGGCAGCTCCAGCAGGTGCTCCTTTTACACCAGGCGCAGTTCCTAATTTCTGCCCAGTATGTGGAGCTCCAACTAATGGTGCAAACTTCTGCGGAAACTGTGGAAATAAGCTTGCATAATTAAGTATTTAAGTATTGCTAAAGGCCAGCTTTATAGCTGGCCTTTTATTTAAGGATAATTATATGATAATTAAATTTAAACCGACTAAATGGATTTTTAGTCGGTTTATTTATGATATAATATTGAAAGATTGTGTGTGGAAAATATAAGTATCGGAGAGATTAAGATGCTAGAAGGAATGAATGATAGACAATACGAGGCAGCAACTCATAAAGAAGGTCCACTTCTTATAATTGCAGGTGCCGGTTCTGGTAAGACGAGAGTACTTACTCATCGTATTGCGTACTTAATTGAAGAACATAAGGTTAATCCATTTAATATAATGGCTATTACCTTTACCAATAAAGCAGCTGCTGAAATGCGTGAGCGTATTGATAAGATTGTTGGTTTTGGATCAGAAAGTATCTGGGTTATGACATTCCATTCAACCTGTGTAAGAATCTTACGTAGACATATCGATAATATTGGTTATGATAACAGCTTTACGATTTATGATACAGATGATCAAAAGAGTGTTATGAAGGCTGTATTCAAGAAACTTAATATTGATCCAAAACAGCTTAAGGAAAGTACAGTTTTAAAGGAAATATCAAGGGCGAAGGATGAACTACTTGGTCCAGATGATTATGCAAGTACTTATGCTGCTGATTATAGCAAGAGAAGGATAGTTGAGTGTTATAGAGAGTATCAAGAGACTCTTAGACGTAACAATGCGCTTGATTTTGATGATCTTATAAGATTTACTGTGGCTTTATTTAGAGCTTGTCCTGAAATACTTGAGAATTATCAGGATAGATTCAAATATATAATGGTCGATGAGTATCAGGATACAAATACTGCACAGTTTACATTTGTTAAGATGCTTGCTGATAAGTATAGAAATATATGTGTAGTAGGTGATGACGATCAGTCGATATATAAATTCCGTGGTGCTAATATTCAAAATATCCTTAATTTCGAAAAGGTATATAGAGATACCAAGGTAGTTAAGCTTGAGCAGAATTATCGTAGTACCCAGTCTATCCTTAATGTCGCCAATGCTGTTATTGCCAATAATACTGGTCGTAAGGGTAAAAAGCTATGGACGGCCAGAGAAGACGATGA
The DNA here is from genome assembly GCA_002314855.1 of Lachnospiraceae bacterium UBA1748. Classification (GTDB taxonomy): domain Bacteria; phylum Bacillota; class Clostridia; order Lachnospirales; family Lachnospiraceae; genus NK4A136. The sequence continues at coordinate 5,622 of DCHQ01000048.1, read as the reverse complement.
GCCTGTTTATTTCAGAGCATTTGAGAATGCGAGAGAAGAGGCTATAGAGATTGGAAGTGAAATAGCTTCATATAAGAGAAGAGGTATAGCTGATTTCAAGGATATCGCTATATTATACAGGACTAATGCTCAGTCTCGTGAGTTTGAAGAGTATTTTGTTCATGAAAATATACCTTATCAGTTAGTTGGTGGAGTTAACTTCTATGCTCGTAAGGAAATAAAGGATTTACTTGCTTATCTCAAAACAGTTGATAATGCAAGAGATGATCTTCAAGTTAAGCGTATAATCAATGTGCCTAAACGAGGTATTGGACTTACAACTGTAACTAAGATTTCTGATTTTGCTGACAATAATGATATGAGTTTCTATGCTGCATGTAAGATTGCTGATGAAATACCTGGACTTGGTAAAGCATCAGCTAAAATTAACAGTTTTGTAGAAATGATAGAAACATATAAGAATGCTTTACAGGAAACTACTATTCTTGATGTAATTAAGCAGCTTATTGAGGATACAGGTTATATTGAAGAAATACGAGCTGAAGATGGAGAAAGGGCAGATGAACGAGAAGAAAACATTGGCGAACTTTTGTCCAAGATTAAATCTTATGAGGATGAACATCCGGAGAATACACTTAGCGATTTTCTAGAAGAGGTTGCCCTTGTTTCGGATCTCGATTCAGTAGATGAGAATGACTCGAGAGTACTTCTTATGACAATTCATAGTGCCAAGGGTCTTGAGTATCCAATATGTTATGTGTCAGGTATGGAAGAAGGTATATTCCCAAGCTACATGACCATTAATAGTGGTAATGACGATGATATAGAGGAAGAGCGAAGACTTGCATATGTTGCATTTACCAGAGCGATGAATAGATTAACTATTACATATGCTAAGGCAAGAATGATTCGCGGCGAAACTCAATATAATCCTGTCAGCAGGTTTGTTCGAGAAATACCTACAGAATATCTTAAAGGAGAGCTTCCTAGAAACAAGTTTAGGATAGATGAGGATTATGATGATAATTCATCTCCAAGAAGTTTTTTTAAGGAGAATCCATTTGGTGGTAATGATGATGGATTTATTCCTCGTAAATATAGTTTTCAAAGCAAACCAGTTGCAAGTCCAGTAGTTAAGAAGCACGAGATGACTCAGGCGGAAGCCAAGGCTAAACTGGATACTATGACTAAAGGTATTCAAAAAATATCTGATTCCAATGAACTTGGATATGGTGTTGGGGATAGAGTTAGACATATTAAGTTCGGTGTTGGAACGGTTCTTGAGCTTAAAGAAGGACCTAGAGATTATCAGGTTACAGTTGATTTTGATGATTTTGGTAAGAAAATCATGTATGCGAATTTTGCTAAGTTAAAAAAGGAGTAGACTATGGCAAATAAGTACAAGAATATTGCAGTATTATGTGGAGAACCACTCGATCCATATAGTCATGAAATATTGAAAGGGGCATTTAATGCATCTAAGGATATGGAAGTAAATCTTATTGTAGTACCTGGTAAGTACTATGGTAACGACATATCTGATTTTGAATCTCAGTTTGAATATCAGTATACTTCTTTGTATTCTTTTATTAACGGTAAAAATGTGGATGCAGCTGTAATATTAACTGGTGCTATAGGACCTTTTTCAGATAATCCATCTTCAAGAAATTATTTCCCTAGATTTAAGGATAAATTCAAGGGGCTTCCAGTTGTTTCTATTGCTTCGGACGTTGAAGGCTGGTCATTAATAAAATATGACAATAAAAATGCCATAAAAGAAGGTGTTGAATATCTTATTGAAGAACAGCACTGTAAGCATATTGCTATGGTAACAGGTGAAGCTAATAGTGAGGATGCCATTGAACGTCTTAATGCCTATAAAGAAGCTCTTCTTGAAAATGATATGGAGATTAATGAGAACCTCATTGTGTATGGTAATTTTACAAGAAGGTCTAAGAATCTTATACGAGATCTTATAGAGCAACATCCAAATGTTGATGCAATTGTATTTGGCAATGATGAAATGGCACTTGCAGGCTATGATGTAATGAAAGATCTTAATTTGCAGGTCGGTAGAGATATAGCCTTTCTAGGATTTGATGATAGCATTAACGCGGTTCGTATGAATATACCGCTTGCTTCTGTACGTGCTGATGCTGCTGAGCTTGGTTATGAAGCAGTAAAACTTGCGTGTACAGTATCTGATTTTAATATAATAAAGCAGTTAAAGCTTCCAACACAGCTTATTATACGTGAATCAATGCAGAAGAATGCTATCAAGAAGGATCTTGCTGAAATATTCCGAGATGAAGAGTTTGATATTGATACTCAATTTGCTTCTAAAAGTCTTGAAATATATGAATATCTTATTGATAAAAGGAATAATCATATAAATCATGACATCGTTATGAACAGATATGTTAATGTGGCCAATGAACTAGAGAGTCTTTTTAGACTAAGAGAGTTAAGAGATAATGACTTCCAACGACTTGAAAATGCATTTTTTAGATTCCTTAGCAGCTTCAATCGTAATGACATGGATGCGACTAAGTTTATACGTATATTAGATCGTATTATGGAGTACATGTCTGAGACTAAAGAAGATGAATATAGTAAGTCTGTTATTTCAAGAGCGACTGCAAGAATTTTCCGTCGTATGGTTGAACAGATAGATAATAGTTCAGAACAGAAGATTCAATCTGATAAGGACATGTTTCATAATGCGAATATGATTTCAAAATCTATGTTCTTATTTGATAGTGGTTCGAATCAGAGTTATTCTCAGATATTGAGTTCACTTCCTAAGATTGGTATTAACAACAGTATTCTAGTTATGTACGAGAAACCAATTACTTACCTGATAACTGATAATTTTCAGGTGCCAGAGACTCTTTATATAAGAGCTGTGCAGCATAAGGATAATGTATTTGTTCCAAGTAATAAAGATAGAGCCATCTCATTTGATGAGTTATTTGAGAGATGTATTGATTTAACAGAAGAGACTGAACGTAAGGATTATATAATGTTATCTTTATTTGCAGATGAAGTTAATTACGGTTTCTTATTATGTGATCTTTCATTTGATTATTATAGCTGCGCCGAAGCACTTGTTAACCAAGGTAGTAATGCTATAAAAATGCTTAATTTATTACAGGAACAAGAAGAAACAAGTTCACAGCTTGAATTATCGCTTGAACTTCTCCAAAAGCATAACATCGAGTTAAATGAAATGGCCAATAAGGATGAGCTTACAGGTATATATAATAGACGTGGATTCTTGAATATAACGCAGGAAGCTTTAGATAATCCTGAAAACATCGATAGATATGCACTTGTTGCTTATGCTGATACAGATAATCTTAAGATTATTAATGACCGTTATGGACATGAAGGTGGTGATTTTGCACTTACCAGTTGTAGCAATATACTTTTTAAAGTATTTTCAGATGGAGGCATGATTGGTCGTATAGGTGGTGATGAGTTTGCTATAGTAGTTATTGTTGATGAAGTTGAAGCTCATGATAAATATCAAAAACTTCTTGAAGATACAACTAATGAGCTCAATTCTAATTCTGGAAAAGAATATAATGTAAAAATGAGTGTCGGAATGACTATGGTTAAAATCAAGAAGGGAATGCAAATAGCTGACCTGCTTGATAAAGCAGATGCTCTTTTATACAAAAAGAAGAAGACAAGACGTAAGGAAATCCTCAAGTCCGAGCTCGAAAATTGTTGATAATTATATACCCAGGTGGTAAAATATCTATGTATAAAATATGAAAGGCGGTTACAATTAGTATGAATAGAGTTGAAGATATAATTGAGGCAATTAAGTTAACAGAGCTTCTTAAAGGCAATAAAGATGAAGAAAAGAATGAATCAAAAGATATCGTTAAGATAGTACTTATTGTTGTTGGTGCTATCGTATTAATCGGTGTTATTGCATTTGCAATTTATAGATTTGTTACACCTGATTATCTTGAAGATTTCGATGATGATTTTGATGAAGATTTCGACGATGATTTCTTTGAGGATGAGGATATTGTTGTAGAAGACGACAAGAAGGAAGATAAATAATTCTTTTGTTCGTATTTTTGTTAGCTTTAGTTTAATAAGTAATTTAAGTGGGATGGGTTTCCATCCCACTTTTTAGGTATTAAGAGTAAAAGGAATGATTCAATGAAAAAGGGTGAAGTATATACAGGAACAGTTATTAGCCAGGAATTTCCTAACAAATGTAAAATTAAGATAGATGGTGAAGAGCTATTAGTTCATTCTAAAGGTGGATTAGTAGGTCAGGTTGTTGAAGTGAGAGTTACAAAGAAGCGTTCGGATAAGGGCGAAGGCAATATTCTTACTGTGATTTCAAAAGCTGATAATGAAATAGAGCCAATTTGTCCTCATTTTAGTATATGTGGTGGATGTTCTTATCAGAATCTTGCCTATGATGATCAGAAAACCATGAAAAATCAAATGCTTCGTGATGTTCTTGAAAATGTTGTTGATAATGAAATTCGTAAGAATCCAGGATTAGGAATAGAAGCACAGGGATATTTTGATTCTATTTACGAAGGTGTTGTTGGAAGCCCTGTTCATGAAGAATATAGAAATAAAATGGAGTTTTCTTTTGGGGACAGCTGCAAAGGTGGAGAACTCGAACTTGGTTTACACAAGAAAGGTAGCTTCTACGATATAGTTAGCGTTAAGGATTGTCAGATAGTAGATGCTGATTATAGGGCAATTTTGTCGGAAACTTTAAGCTACTTTAGAGGAAAGGAATGTACTTATTTTCATAAACTTAATCATGAAGGATTCCTTAGACATCTTGTGATACGTAAAGCAGTTAAGACAGGAGAGATTTTGGTTAATCTTGTTACATCCAGTCAGATTCCGTATGATACTCCTTGTACTGAGGTAAGTATTATAGAGGACTGGAAAGAAGCAATATTATCTTTAATTTTTAAAGGAAAGATAGCAGGTATTGTTCATACTATTAATGATTCATTGTCGGATGTTGTTCAGGCCGATAAGATTAATATTTTATACGGACAGGATTATTTCTATGAGGAACTTCTTGGACTTAAGTTTAAGATTTCTCCATTTTCATTCTTCCAGACCAATAGTTTAGGGGCTGAAGTATTATATTCTAAAGCTAGGGACTACATTTTTGATGGAGCTTTAGATGAAGGTAAGAAATCTGACAAGATAGTATATGATCTTTATTCTGGTACAGGAACTATCGCCCAGCTTATTGCACCAGTTGCTAAGAAGGTTATTGGTGTTGAAATCATAGAAGAAGCTGTTGTAGCAGCCAGAGATAATGCAAAGTTAAATGGTCTTGATAATTGCGAGTTTTTAGCAGGTGATGTATTAAAGGCTCTGGATGATATTACAGAGAAGCCGGATTTTATTATATTAGATCCTCCTAGAGATGGAGTTCATCCAAAGGCTTTACGTAAGATAATAGATTATGGCGTAGACAATATTATATATATTTCGTGTAAACCAACAAGTTTGGCCAGAGATTTCGAGACTTTGATAGGTTGCGGTTATGTTCCAGTGAAAATTTGTGGCGTAGATCAGTTTCCACAAACCGTACATGTTGAGACGGTATGTCTTTTG
>DCHQ01000062.1:206-3670 GCA_002314855.1 Lachnospiraceae bacterium UBA1748 | reverse complement strand
CCCTGAACTCGAAGCGGTTTGCTAAAGCCCTGTGGATAATAAAGCATATCACCTTTACCAAGAAGTCTTTCAGCACCCACACTATCAAGAATAATACGGCTATCGATACCACTCGCAACTCTAAATGCAATCTTGGATGGCATATTGGCCTTAATAAGACCAGTAATAACATCAGCTGAAGGTCTTTGTGTTGCAATAATCAAATGAATACCTGCAGCTCTGGCAAGCTGAGCCAAACGACATATACTCTCTTCAACTTCCTTGGAAGCAACCATCATAAGGTCGGCAAGCTCATCAACAATTACCACAATCTGTGGAAGCTTATCCGGAGCTTCTGGATTATCCTTCTTTAATGCCTCAACCTTCTCATTGAATCCTGCAAGGTCACGCACACCATATTCTGCAAAACTGTTATAACGTTTGGTCATTTCAGCTACTGCCCATGCAAGAGCTGCACTGGCCTTCTTAGGATCAGTAACAACAGGAATCATCAGGTGAGGAATACCGTTATATACTGAAAGCTCTACTACCTTAGGGTCAACCATGATAAGCTTAACATCATCCGGATGAGCTTTGTAAAGAATACTCATAATAATAGTATTAATACATACTGATTTACCAGAACCTGTTGAACCAGCAATCAGCATATGAGGCATCTTGGCTATATCACCAATAATAGTTTTACCCGAAATATCTTTACCAATACCAAAAGTAAGGTTACTCTTTGATGCCTTGAAATCAGGTGAATCAACAAGATCTCTTATAAGTACTGGAGTTGCCTCTTTATTAGGGAGCTCGATACCTACTGCAGCCTTTCCTGGAATAGGAGCTTCAATACGAATATCCTCAGCTGCCATATTAAGCTTAAGGTCTTCCTGAAGATTAAGAATCTTATTGACCTTAACACCTGTATCAAGCGATAACTCATATCTGGTAACGGAAGGTCCCTGACTAATATCAGTTACGCTTGCACCAACACCAAATACCTTAAGAGTATCCTGAAGCTTAAGGGCTGTTTCTTTAAGATAATTACTACTATCTCCTTCACCCTTTTTATCATTACGTTTAAGAAGATTAATATCTGGCGCTTTGTAGTCGCTACGCTTATGTACAACCTTCTTTATTTGTGAATCAAGTGCTTCTGCATTAACTGCAGTCGCTGTCTTATGACTCTTTTCAGTAACAGGCTCAGGCATCGATGTGATACGAAGATCTGGGCCGCCTGGCATCGTGTCATAAGGCTTGATAGACACACCCTTGGTTACACTCTCTGGTATGTCCATAGGTGTATCATTTATTTGTGCAACATGTGTTGAACCATCAGCATTTTTATAATTAGCTGTTTTACTAAGCTCACTTACTGCTGCGTTATCCGTCTTATTAACAACTGGCGTAATTATAGGATTAACCGAAACTGATGTTTCCTTCTTAACTTGAGGTAATTCACCTGTATCCATACCTGATACAATCGGTTCTGGCCTATTAATAACTGGATTAAATTCATTCTTAGATTCAGGCTTTACTTCAGAAGGCTTTGGAGCATTAATAGGTGCTTTTGACACTACTGGAGTAGGCTTTGGCATATTATCAGTTGGATCACCAAACTCTGCTGGCATTACTTCCTCAATGGCCTGATGCTTTCCTACTGCGTGGTAACTCTTCTGATTAGGTGCAACACTTTCAAGCTGACCCTGAAGATTAGTGAGTTCTTCTGTAGTTCCTGGAATAATAGAGATACTATGTACATCATCATTGGTCTCTGGCTTAACCTTATTGCCAGCAACTACCATATTCTCCATGTTGAAACGATTGCTATTCACAATACGCTCATCTTCAACTCTTTCTTTTTCTTTGGCTCTTTCAGCTTCTTTCTTGGCCTTTGCTTCTTTTTCAGCCTGACGCTTTTCTTCGTATTCTTCCTTATTCTTCTGACGCTGTTCATTGATAGCCTTCATCTTTTCTTTGCTATCAGAATAGCTCTTATCAACAAGAGCCTCCAGCTTCTTACCTGGAAGATTTAATACCTTCTGGCCATCCTCTTCTTCATCAAAATCGCCATTCATAGCTTTATCAGCAATACCATTTACAAAATCAATAACTGATTTACCAGATATCATAAAGCCACATAAAATAAGTAATAAAATATCAAGTACTATGGCACCTGGCTGACTAATAAGCTTAACAAGAAGTGCTGCGATACCACCAAAAATAACTCCGCCGCATACACCCTCTTTTACCTCATACAGGCTCTTAATAATAGCATCACTAGCAGCTATTTCTTTAATATCTGATGGTGATACAAGTCCCATAAATACGCCAAGAAGAACTATAAATGCTATACCAGAACTAATCTTGACCATATTAGAAAGACTTTTTCTGTTAGCAACAATAAGCCATGTAGCAATAAATATAAGGAATGGCATAATATAACCAAGAGTACCAAATACGCCAAGAATAAACGACTTAATAAGTGGACCTACCACGCCCTTTATGGTTCCAATAAGACACAAAAACAGAACCACCGATACAACCAGCATCCCCCAGAAAATAAGATCTCTTTTTAGTGTTGGATCCATAGAGCTTGAAGTATGAGCTGGTTCTCTTACACTTCTTGGCACTGTGGTCTTTCTGCTTGTCGTACTTCTGGTTGATTTTCTGGCTGTGCTAGCAGGCTTTTTAGTGCTTGTATTCTTTTTTGCAGAATTACTTCTAGTATTTTTACTCGTGGTAGCCACGTCAATTCATCCTTTGTTGTTACTGTTTTAGTTATCAAATAAACATTAAGATAACTTTTCGATACCAGCCTTTATTCTGGCAATAGTCTCTTCCTTACCAAAGAGCTCCATCATCTCAGTAGCTCCACATGGAGTCATCTGCTTACCAGAAAGAGCTGTTCTGATTGGCCACATAACAAATCCAATCTTGTATTCTTTCTCTGCAGCAAATGCTGAAAGTCTCTCATATAGAGCATCATTAGTATAATCTTCATGAGACTCAAGAATAGGAAGAACTTCATTTAAAAGTGCAAGTGACTTTTCTGAATCTGTCTTCATCTTCTTGTGTGTATACATAGCGATGTCGTACTCAGGTACTGCATCAATGAAATCAACATGATCAGCAATATCAGGGAATACTTCAATACGAGTCTTAACCATATTAGATACTCTTTTTAGGTCAACTGGTCTTGAAATATACTTCTCAAGATATGGCTTGGCCATCTCGAAGAACTTATCCTCATCCATAGCCTTGAAGTACTCACCATTCATCCAGCGAAGCTTAACAATGTCAAATACGGCTGGAGACTTGTTGATTCTTCTATAGTCGAATTTCTTAATAAGCTCATCAAGAGTAAATATCTCACAGTTATCTTCTGGGCTCCAACCAAGTAATGCTACATAGTTAACTATAGCCTCTGTGATGAATCCCTGCTCGATAAGGTCTTCAAATGAAGAATGTCCACTTCT
>DCHQ01000062.1:0-158 GCA_002314855.1 Lachnospiraceae bacterium UBA1748 | reverse complement strand
TTCTTGTGATTCTCATCTGTAATAAGTGGAAGGTGAATATATACTGGAACCTCCCAGCCAAAAGCATCGTAAAGACGAACATACTTAGGTGATGAAGAAAGATACTCATTACCTCTTACTACGTGTGTAATATTCATGGTATGGTCATCAATTACATT
>DCHQ01000056.1:12853-20487 GCA_002314855.1 Lachnospiraceae bacterium UBA1748 | reverse complement strand
GAGAGGGGCGTACAGGGGACAGGTTTATGTCTCTTTGCAAGAATGGGCAGATATTAAATTGCTGTCATCCTAATGCACTTATGACTCTTGCAGAATATCTTGAGGACTATGCTTCAGAGGAGACAAAGGCAGCAGGATACGCCATGATTAAAAGTGAACTCGATAAGATTCCTAATGAAAAGGTTAGGAGTATAGCAATACAGAATATAGAAGAGATTAGAAAGTCAAACAGACGTGATTTTAGATTTTAATAGTAATTAATTATTGATGAGTAAAGATAATCTATCAGATAAAACTAAATATATCAGGTTATATGAAGTTCTTAAGGAAAGGATTATTTCAGGTATATATCCTTGTGGCAGTAAGCTGCCATCCAAGCGCATTCTCTCCGAGGAAAGTAATATTAGCTTAGTTAGCGTAGAGCATAGCCTGGATCTTCTTATTGATGAAGGGTATATCGAAGCCAGAGAACGAAGAGGCTACTATGTTATTTATAGAGAGACAGATGGATTTGCAGGGCAAAATATACTGTTAGAGATACCTGAGACTAACATATCAGTTTCCACAGACGAAGTGGATCTTTTTCCTATATCAGTATATGCCAAGACAATGCGCAAGGTACTTAGTGAATACAATGAACAGATATTTACAAGATGTCCAGCTGAAGGCAGTGTGAAGCTAAGACAGGCCATAGCAGGTTATCTTGGACGAAGCAGAAATATAAGAGTATCCTATGAGCGTATTGTTATAGGTTCAGGTTCGGAATATTTATATGGTCTTGTACTTCAGATGTTAGGAAACGAAAGAAGATACGCTATAGAAAAGCCTTCCTACGAGAAGATTGAGCAGGTGTATAACGTACACAACATTTATCCAGAAGGGCTTCCTCTTCGAAAAGGTGGTATAGACAGTCAGGCTCTTGCTTCTACCAAGGCCGATGTTTTGCATGTATCGCCATTTCGAAGTTATCCTACAGGAATTACTGCTTCGGCCACAAAAAGAGCTGAGTATATAAACTGGTCAGGGACAAACGACAGACTAATAATAGAGGATGACTTTGAGTCAGAATTTTCAGCCCTTACAAAACCAGAGGATACAGTTTTTGCTCTGTCACCATATGACAATGTTATATATATCAATTCATTTTCTAAAACCATAGCACCGTCTCTTAGAATCGGATATATGATTTTGCCAGAAAAACTAATAGAGCTTTTTAAAGAGAAGGTTGGCTTTTATTCATGCACAGTACCAAGCTTTGATCAGTTTGTGCTGGCTGAGTTCATAGAGCATGGGGAATTTGAGCGTCATATTAATAGAGTACGTCGATATAAACGAAAGAATAAAAATTAGTACAAGTATAGATTCAATAGAAATACTTATTAAATATACAGAAAGAAGATAAATATGAACAGTGTACCATCAGGAGAAAGGATACATATAGGTTTCTTTGGAAAGCGCAACGCAGGCAAATCCAGCCTGGTTAATGCAGTGCTTGGCCAGGATCTTTCTATAGTAAGTGATGTGGCAGGCACAACCACGGACCCTGTTAAAAAGGCAATGGAGCTTCTTCCTCTTGGACCAGTTGTAATAATAGATACACCAGGTCTTGATGATGAAGGAGAGCTTGGCCATAAAAGAGTTGAGAAAACCAGGGATATACTTAGCCAGTGTGACGTGGCTGTAATAGTTGTTGATGTAACTACCAGACCAGGAAAGCTTGAGGAGGAGCTTATAGTCGAGCTTAAGAAAAGAAATATTCCATATATCCTTGTCCTTAACAAAATGGATATGCTTAGTAGGCAAGGGTTTCTTGGTCTTAAAGACTATAAAGAGGATCATATATTGGTATCAGCTTGCGACAAAGCTAGCATAGAAAGACTTAAAGAAAAAATCATTGAGATTACTCCTAGAAATAAAGAAAAGTATATTGTATGTGATCTTGTAAATGAAGGCGATAGTGTGGTTTTAGTTATTCCTATTGATGAAGCAGCACCGAAAGGAAGAATCATATTACCACAGCAGTTAGTTTTACGTGAGCTGTTAGATAAGAAATGTAATGCCATTTGTTGTCAGGTTCATACGCTTTCTGGAGTTTTAGAGAATCTTAAAACGCCTCCATCCCTGGTTATCACGGATTCCCAGGCATTTAAAGAAGTAGCGCATATTGTTCCAAGTACGGTCAGATTAACATCATTTTCAGTACTTATGGCCAGATACAAGGGTGATATGGAGTTACTGCTTACAGGAGCGAGTGCCATTGACCTGCTTGAAGATCATGACAGGATACTAGTTGCAGAAGCCTGCACACATCATAGACAATGCAATGACATAGGTACAGTAAAAATTCCGACGCTACTTAAAAAGTATACGGGTAAGGAACTAGAGTTCTCATTTTCATCCGGTGTGGAATTCCCAGACAATATCAGTGATTACAAACTGATTGTTCATTGTGGTGGTTGTATGATTAATGAAGCTTCAATGAAGGCAAGGATGGACAAGGCTAGAGAAAGCAAGGTTCCAATGGTCAATTATGGTATGCTATTTGCGAAAATTAATGGGATTTTAGAACGAATATCCAATATTTTATAGGCAAAAGATTTATCTTATGATATTATACAAAATTAAAGTGTAAAAATTATCTTTACAGAAGGAAGGAAAGAATTATGTTTAAAATTTTGAAGGCTGAGATGCTTACAGATAACATCTACCTCATGGAAGTAGAGGCTAAGCGTGTTGCTGCTAATTGTCTTCCAGGACAGTTCGTTATCGTAAGAACAGATGAAGAGAGCGAAAGAATTCCATTAACAATCTGTGATTACAACAGAGAAAAGGGTACAGTTACTATCGTTTTCCAGATAGTTGGTGCTGGTACACAGGTTATGTCTGGTCTTAAGGCTGGAGACAGCTTTGCAGATTTCGTAGGACCTCTTGGTTGTCCTTCAGAATTTTGTAACGAGCCAATAGATGAGTTAAGAAAGAAGAACATCCTCTTCGTAGCAGGTGGTGTTGGTACAGCTCCTGTATATCCACAGGTTAAGTGGCTTAAGGAGAACGGTGTTAATGCTGATGTTATCGTAGGTGCTAAGACAAAGAGCATCCTTATCCTTGAGAAGGAGATGGAGGCAGTAGCTGGTAACCTTTACGTTACAACAGATGATGGTTCTTATGGAAGAAGTGGTATGGTTACAACAACTATTCAGGATCTTGTTAATGAAGGCAAGAAGTATGATGTATGTGTTGCAATCGGACCAATGATCATGATGAAGTTCGTATGTAAGCTTACTAAGGAGCTTAATATCCCAACAGTAGTATCACTTAACCCAATCATGGTTGATGGTACAGGTATGTGCGGTGCTTGTAGAGTAACAGTTGGTGATGAAGTTAAGTTCGCCTGTGTTGACGGACCAGAGTTCGACGGACACAAGGTTAACTTTGATGAGGCTATGCGTCGTCAGACATTATACAAGACAGCAGAAGGTAGAGCGTTCCTTGCAGCTAAGGAAGGCGATACACACCACGGCGGATGCGGCCAGTGCAACTAATTTAATCATACAATTGTTAATATAAGGAGTACAAAATGGAAGTAGATGTAATGAAGAAAATTCCTGTACGTGAGCAGGATCCACAGGTTAGAGCTACTAACTTTGAGGAAGTTTGTTTAGGATATAATAAAGAAGAGGCTATGTGCGAGGCTACAAGATGTATTAACTGTAAGAACGCACAGTGTGTACAGGGATGTCCTGTATCAATCAACATTCCTGGTTTTGTAGAGCAGGTTAAGGAAGGTAACTTTGCAGAGGCTTACAAGATTATCAGTGAGTCTTCAGCTCTTCCAGCTGTTTGTGGTCGTGTATGTCCACAGGAGAGCCAGTGTGAAGGAAAGTGTATCAGAGGTATCAAGGGTGAGGCACTTTCAATTGGTAAGCTTGAGAGATTCGTAGCTGACTGGGCTAGAGAGAATGGTGTTAAGCCAGAACCAGCTAAGGAGAAGAATGGTAAGAAGGTTGCAGTTATCGGTTCAGGCCCTGCAGGTCTTACATGTGCTGGTGACCTTGCTAAGCTTGGTTATGATGTAACTATTTTCGAGGCACTTCATAAGGCAGGTGGTGTACTTGTTTATGGTATTCCAGAGTTCCGTCTTCCTAAGGATGCAGTAGTTGCTAAGGAAATTGAGAATGTAAAGAGCCTTGGTGTTAAGATCGAGACAGACGTAGTAATCGGTAAGGCTACTACAATAGAGCAGCTCATGGAAGATGAAGGATTCGATGCAGTATTCATCGGTTCGGGTGCAGGTCTTCCTAAGTTCATGGGTATCCCAGGTGAGAATGCTAATGGTGTATTCTCAGCTAACGAGTACCTTACAAGAAGTAACCTTATGAAAGCTTTTGATGAGAACTCTACAACACCTATTATGAGAGCAAAGAAAGTTGCAGTTGTTGGTGGCGGTAACGTTGCTATGGATGCTGCTAGAACAGCTCTTAGACTTGGTGCAGAGGTTCATGTTGTATATAGACGTTCTGAGGCAGAGCTTCCAGCCAGAGTTGAAGAAGTTCATCACGCTAAGGAAGAGGGTATCATCTTTGATCTTCTTACTAATCCAACAGAGATTCTTTCAGATGAGAACGGTTGGGTAAGCGGAATCAAGTGTATCAAGATGGAGCTTGGCGAGCCAGATGCATCTGGTAGACGTCGTCCAGTAGAGGTTGAGGGTAGCGAGTTCGTTATCGATGTTGATGCAGTTATCATGTCACTCGGTACATCACCAAACCCACTTATCTCTTCTACAACAAAGGGTCTTGAGATCAATGGTAGAAAGTGTATTGTTGCTGCAGAGGATACAGGTGCTACATCTAAGGAAGGTGTATACGCTGGTGGTGATGCAGTTACAGGTGCTGCTACAGTTATCCTTGCTATGGGTGCTGGTAAGGCTGGTGCAAAGGGTATCCACGAGTACCTTAGCAAATAAGTATTAGGTATTATTTACGCCCTGGTCATTTGGCCAGGGCGTTTTCTTTTTGCACAAAAAAACACCACGCATAAGCGTGGTGCAAATAATGAATCATAAATTAATTACACGCTGACATCGAAGTTGCCACCAATGTAAGGAGTAACACTTCGCTCCATTGCAGCAGCATCAATCATCTGAACTAGGCTATTGCCCTCAGCTTCTCTTGTGTCCAGGGACTTACTGAGCATAGCTGTACTGAATTCGTTGCTTATTTTGGCCTGCGACAGACCCATTGATAATGCGGCTATATCCATTGTCATCCCACCTTTCGTCGATTAGTATATAGATTATCATATATTTCATATGCATTTTCAAGTATAAAAGTGACGTAAATATGTTATGATTATTGGTAGTTTTTTTGGCTTAGAAAGATAATAGGAATCATTATGAAAGTAATTAATGTTTTAGGAGTAAAAATCAAAGATTTTCCATTAAAGGAGCTGCTTATGAAGAGCTCTGACTATATGTCAATTCCGGGGGTTCACACTCTGTCTTGGCTCTCGGCCAATACTCTTCTTACAGTCAGTGAAAATGTGGAACAGACCGACTGGATTAATGATCTGGACCTAATGATATGTGACCAGGCAGGTATTTTAAAAAGTGGCCGTGCAGCCAGTCAGCTTCATCAGGACGGCAAGAGCCAGGATTTTATGAACAATTATCTTAATTATCTTACGCATGCCAAGGCACCTATTGTGCTTATCAGTGATGATGAAAACCGTATGCGTCAGTTCAAGAAGATGCTAAGGCTTCATAATAATAAGCTTCATATCATCAATGACTTTATTATTAACGACCTTGAGGCTCTCGATGATCTTTTCAATGATATAAATACTGATTTCCCAAGAGTAGTATTTACTTGTCTTAGCTGGACTACTCAGGGGCCTTTATTCGAAGAGGCAAGACGAATGTCCAGTGCCTCCATGTGGGTAGGTTTTCTCCCTGAAATGGTTGCCGAGATGCAGGGTGATAAAAGTGCACGTAGTGAGGGATTTTTTGAGAGATTTCTTTTTGGCCGAAGAGTCGCAAGTTACGAAAAGGGTACAAATCGTCTGTTAAAATAAGAAGTTTATACGAAATATATAAGAAATGTATAAAAAATATATATTTTTAAGTAGATTTTTTTGTGTATTTGTTTTAAAATGTGACTAAGGATGTGAAAACTATAAAAATTCTTTTTTATCGGTTTGGTTATTTTGTATATAAGATGGAGGATTAATATGATTTCAAACCAGATCTTACAAAACACAATTGACGGGATGACTAGTATAGCGCATGTTGAACTTATGGTTACTGATACTGATGGTAGATGTGTTGTTACTACCATGAAGAATAAGGCTAATCATGAGGCTGCGGTTGTTGAGTTTGTAAATTCTGCAGCAGACAGTCAGGAAATACAGAAATGTCAGTTCTTCAAGATTTTTGATGAGCAGCAGCTTGAGTATATCCTTATTGCTGATGGTGCTGGTGAGAATGCACATATGGTAGGTAAGATGGTTGCCTTCCAGATTCAGAACCTCCTAGTTGCATATAAAGAAAGATACGACAAGGATAACTTTGTTAAGAATCTTCTTCTTGATAATTTACTTCTTGTTGATATTTATTCAAGAGCAAAGAAGCTTCACCTTCAGATCGATTTGAAGCGTGTAGTTATGATTGTTGAAACATCTTCAGGTAAGGATGCTAATCTTTTAGAGATGGTTAAGGACTATGTGGGCCTTGCAGGTTCCAAGGAGATAGTTACAGCTGTTGATGAGAACAATGCTATTATCGTAATGGAACTTCCTGATGAGCAGAGCATCAAGGATATCGAGAAGAATGCGCGTGGTATTGTATCACATCTTACTAAGGAAGGCTTAGAGGGTGTAAGAGTAGCTTATGGTACTATTGTAGATGAAATTAAGGAAGTGAGCCGTTCATACAAGGAAGCAAAGATGGCTCTTGATATAGGAATTATCTTCTTCGAGGAGAAGGATGTTATTCCTTATAGCGAGCTCGGAATAGGACGTCTTATTTATCAGCTCCCATTCCCACTTTGCCAGATGTTCATCAATGAGATTTTTGGCGACAAGAATCCAGATGATTTTGATGAAGAGACACTTAGTACTATCAATAAGTTCTTTGAGAACAGCCTGAACGTATCTGAGACATCAAGACAGTTATTTATTCACAGAAATACTCTTGTATATCGTCTTGATAAGCTTCAGAAGAGTACAGGTCTTGATCTTAGAGTGTTCGAGGATGCTATTACATTCAAGATTGCTCTTATGGTTGTTAAGTACATGAAATATATGGAAAGTACAGAGTTCTAGAATAATTCTAGACTTTGTGATGGAGTTTTAAATGGCTAATAATAAAAAGCAGTTAGAGGATACTGAAGAACTAAGACGTGTAATTAGTGAACTTCAGGCCAAGGTTGATGCCATGGAAAAGGAAGACTCGATAGATAACAGCGAGGCTGGTGTTCTTGCATCAGGCGAGTATGTTGAAGAGTCGTATGTGGCATACAGACCAGAAGAGGATCAGCCAGAAGATGTAATGGATGATCAGGAAGCAGAGCAAGTAGACCAGGTGGAAGAGGAGTATCCATCACAGGATATCCCTGAAGACGTATATGAAGAGGCTC
>DCHQ01000056.1:5398-12722 GCA_002314855.1 Lachnospiraceae bacterium UBA1748 | reverse complement strand
ATGTCATATGAAAAGAACATTCCAGCCCTTGATAATGTTAGTCTTAAGATTAAGAGGGGTGAGTTTGTATTCATAGTTGGTTCGAGTGGATCAGGTAAGTCCACTCTTATTCGATTGCTCCTTAGAGAAATCAAGCCTACAAGTGGCCGCATCATGGTTAATGGCCTTCAGGTAGACAAGATTCGTCATTACAAGATTCCTAAGCTTCGTAGAAGTATGGGTATTGTATTCCAGAATTTCCGTTTGTTAAAAGACAGAAATGTATATGAAAATGTGGCCTTTGCACAGCGTATTATAGAGGCGCCAAGACGTGAGATGAAGAAGAACGTCACAGCGGCTCTTAAAATCGTTGGTCTTGCCAGCAAATACAGATCCAAGCCATCAGAGCTTTCAGGTGGTGAGCAGCAGAGAGTTGCGTTAGCAAGAGCTCTTGTTAACAGACCACCAATCCTTCTTTGTGATGAGCCTACTGGTAATCTGGATCCTAAGAATACCATTGATATTATGAATCTTCTTGATGAGATTAATCAGAATGGAACTACAGTCGTTGTAGTTACTCATAATGACAAGATAGTTAATGATATGCAGAAGCGAGTTATTACTATCCGAAATGGTATCGTAGTAAGTGATGAAGAAAAGGGTGTATATATAGATGAAGATTAGTACATTTTTCTACTGTATAGGACAGGGTATAAAGAGTACCTTTAAAAATAAATGGTTTACTCTTGCTTCTATAGCAACAATCAGTGCATGTCTGTTCCTTTTTGGTATATGCTATTCGATTGTTGTTAATTTCCAGCATATGGTTAGAGCAGCCGAAGAAGGAGTATCTGTCACAGTATTTTTTGAAGCAGGTCTTCCTGAAGAGCAGATTCAGAGCATAGGTAATCAGATTAAAGCGCATTCAGCTGTTGCTCGTGCTGATTATGTTTCAGCTGATATGGCTTGGGAAAGTTTCAAAACAGAGTATCTTGGAGAGTACGCTGATGGTTTCACAGAGAATCCTCTTGAGAATTCAGCCAACTATCAGATATATATGAATGATGTATCAAGACAGCCTGAGCTTGTAACTTTCCTTGAAACTATTCCAGGAATTCGTAGAGTTAACAGATCAGAGATAACTGCCAATGCATTTAGTAGTGCTAACACACTTATTACATATGTATCTATTGGTATCATAGGTATTCTTCTTTGTGTATCTGTTTTCCTTATTTCCAATACTGTAACTATAGGTATTGCCGTTCGTAAGGATGAGATTGCCATCATGAAGTATGTTGGTGCCACAGATTTCTTTGTTCGTTCACCATTTGTTATAGAAGGTATTATTATTGGTGCAATTGGATCACTTGTTCCACTTGCGGTAATCTATCTTATGTATAACAGAGTTATTGAATATGTTGTTAATAGATTTGCTAAATTATCAACACTTATATCATTCCTTCCAGTCAATGAAATCTTCAGTGATCTTATACCAATTTCAATAATACTTGGTATAGGAATAGGTTTCTTTGGAAGTGCCGTAACAGTTAGAAAGCACTTACGTGTTTAATTTTAAGTTTTATTTAGAGTATGAAGACTAGAATATTTAAGAGCTTATGTGTATTACTCATACTTGGAGCTGTAATTCATAATAGTACCATATATTCTATGGCAACTAGCGGAGAAGCAACTTCATCAGATGCAAAGTCCGATAATAGTTCGGACGACAGTACTTCTGATACAGATATAGAAGCGCTCCAGCAGAGTATACAGGAAAAGCAATCAGAATTGCAGAAATTACAAAACGAGAAGACTACTATTCAGAGCAACAAGACAAGTGCGGAAGCAGTAATAAAAAGTCTTGAGGCCAGTAAGCAGGAGGTCAACGGTTATATTACTGAAATGGATGCAGAACTTACAGCCATTCAGTCTAATATTGACGACCTTAATGATCAGATAGAAGTAAAAACTGCTGATATAGAACAAACAAAGATTGAGCTCGAAGAAGCTGAAGCCACAGAAAAAGCGCAGTATGAAGCGATGAAGGAACGTATTCGCTTTATGTATGAAAGTGGAGATGCTATGTATCTCGAGCTACTTATTACAGCTGACTCATTTGGCGATATGCTTAATAAAGCAGAGTATATTGAGCAGCTTTCTTCTTATGATAGAAAGATGCTTGAAGAATACAAGCTTACTGTTGAACTTACTAATACTGTAAAGGAACAGCTTGAGGCTGAAGAGGAAGTGCTCGAAGAGGCCAAGGCTGCCGCTGAGGAAGAAGAAGAAGCAATGAATGCTCTTATTGCTGAAAAAGAGGCTCAGCTTGCGCTATATGAGACTGATATTGCTAATAAGCAGGCAGCAATTGATGAATATGATGCAGAGCTTCAGGCAAAAGCTGAAGTTATTGGTGCAATTGAGGCTGTTATTGCAGCTGAGAGAGAGCAGTTAGCTGAAGCCAATCGTATTAGATATGATGGTGGTATGTTCACATGGCCTGCTCCACAGTATGTACGTATTTCATCAGAATATGGAAAACGTATGCATCCAACTCTTGGAGTAGAAAAGTTCCATGAAGGACTTGATATGGCAGCACCTGGTGGTTCACCTATTCTTGCTGCTTACTATGGTAAGGTTGTAGCAGCTGGTTACACCAACGCTATGGGTAATTATATTATTATTGATCATGGTGATTCTTTGTTTACTATCTATATGCATGCGTCAGCTCTTTATGTATCAGAGGGTGAGTATGTTTCTGCAGGTCAGAAGATTGCTGCAGTAGGTTCTACTGGACGAAGTACAGGTAACCATCTTCATTTTGGTGTTCGTCTTAACGGCGATTATGTAAGTCCGTGGAATTATTTATAGGATAGGAGTATAAAAGTGGAAAAGAAGCAATTTGCGATAGGCCTCGTAACAGGAGTGCTTATTACAGCTTTTCTTGTGGCTGTAGGTTTATCTGCCAAGATAATATATACCAATTTACATGAAAAGACAGAAGCTATAGCGGAGGCTGAGGCCAGAGAGCAGACAGCTCAAGAGATATCTAATAATAATAAAAAGAAGTCTTCAAGCACTATCCTTTCTGATGAGGATTTCCTCAAAAAGGTTATGCTTATGGAGAACATGATTGATCTCTATTATATTGAAGATGCCAGCGAAGAAGACCTTAAAGAAGGTGTCTATGATGGGATTATGGCGTCTATTGACGATCCATATGCATGCTACTACAACGAAAAAGAGCTTGAAGATATGACTCAGGATATGACAGGCGTTTTTTTTGGAATAGGTGCTGTTCTCATGTTAGATCAGGATTATAGCTGTCCTAAGGTAACTGGTATCATAGCTGATAGTCCTGCTTCAGAAAGTGAACTTCGTATTGATGATTTAATAGTCAAGGTTGATGGTACTGACATAGTAGGTATGGAACTTTCAGAGGGCGTGGACCTCATAAAGGGACCAGAGAATACTGATGTTACACTGACAGTTATTCGAAGAGCTACTGGTGATGAGCTTGAAATCACTATTACAAGACGCAAGGTTGAAACACCTTCTGTTACTTATGAGATGTTAGAAGATGATATTGCTTATATTGCAATATCCGAGTTTGATGATGTTACATCTGATCAGTTCAAGACAGCTCTTGATGATGTGAAGAAACAGGGAATGAAGGCCCTTATTCTTGATTTAAGAGGTAATCATGGTGGAGTACTTAGCGCAGCAGTTAGCATAGGCTCTGAAATACTTCCTAAGGGTCTCATAGTTTACACTGAAGACAAGTACGGCAAGAGAGATGAGTATAGTTCTCCTGGCGATAAAGAACTTGATGTTCCGATGGTAGTTCTTATCAACGGTGAAAGCGCCAGCGCATCTGAGATTTTAGCTGGAGCAATTAAGGACTATGGTACAGGAACTCTTATGGGAACAACCTCCTTTGGTAAGGGTATTGTTCAGAGAGTTATCAGTCTCAGTGATGGCTCAGCTATTAAGCTTACCGTAAGCCATTACTACACACCACTTGGCAATGATATTCACAAGGTTGGTATTGAGCCAGACATAGAAGTAGAGTTTGATATTGATGCTTATCTTGAAGATATTAATAGTGATAATCAGAAGGATGAAGCTATTCAGTATCTTAAGGAGCAGTTAGATAAATAGTTGAACTACTGCTACGATATGAATATTTAAAGTCGTTATAATTCAATTTATTCGAATCCATAAGAGGTTTATTATATCCATATAACGAACCATATAATATATAAAAGGAGGACAATATGGAAGGATTTACAATTTTAGCAATTGCTGTAATAGCAATTATATTGGTGGTTATCCTATTTGCAATGGGATATGTCAAGGCTCCACCAGATATGGCATACATTATTTCAGGTATCAAGAAAAAATCTAAGGTAGTAATTGGTAAGGCTGCAGTTCGTATACCTTTCTTCGAAAGATTAGATAAGTTAAATCTTCGTCTTATTCCTATCGATGTTAAGACAAGTAACTCAGTACCAACCGCTGATTATATTAACATTAGTGTTGATGCAACAGTTAATATTAAGGTTAGTAACAATCCTGACAAGCTTCGTCTTGCAGCTGAGAACTTCCTTAATAAGCCAACAGAGTATATCGCAGCAGTAGCTCGTGAGGTACTTGAAGGTAACGTTCGAGAGATCGTTGGTAAGATGAGACTTGAGGAAATGGTTTCTGACCGTCAGAAATTTGCCAACCTTGTTAAGGAAAATGCTGAGCCAGACCTTGCTGCCATGGGTCTTGATATCATCAGCTTTAATGTACAGAACTTTATTGATGGTAATGAAGTTATTGAAAATCTCGGTATTGATAATATCGTTAAGATTAAGAAGTCAGCTGCTATCGCAAGAGCTGAAAGTGAAAGAGATATCAAGGTAGCACAGGCTGCTGCTGATAAGGAATCTAATGACGCTGCAGTTGCTGCACAGACAGAGATTGCTAAGAAGCAGAATGAACTTGCTATTAAGAAATCAGAACTCCAGATGGAGTCAGATACAAAGCGTGCTATGGCCGATGCTGCTTACGAAATCCAGAAGGAAGAGCAGCGTAGAACAATCGAAATCACAACTGCTAACGCTAATATCGCTAGACAGGAACGTGAAATCGAGTTAAAGCAGAAGGAAGTACAGGTTAAGGAGCAGGCACTTGAAGCTGAAGTCAAGAAACAGGCAGAGGCTGAGAAGTATGCAGCTCAGCAGAGATCAGATGCAGCTCTTTACCAGAGACAGAAAGAAGCTGAAGCTAAGCAGTATGAAATGCAGCGTGCAGCTGAGGCTAAGAAGGCACAGGCTGAAGCTGAAAGATATTCTAAGGAGCAGGAAGCTGCCGGTATTAAGGCAGTCGGTGAAGCTGAAGCGTCAGCTATCGCAGCCAAGGGTCTTGCTGAAGCTGAAGCCATGGAGAAAAAGGCTGAAGCTTATGCTAAGTATAACAAGGCCGCTGTTGCTGAAATGATGATTGGTGTTCTTCCAGAAATCGCAGCTAAGGTAGCTGAGCCACTTTCTCAGATTGATAAGATTACTATCATCGGTGGTGGTGAAGGAAGCAACGGTGTAGACCAGGTTGCAGGAAATGTACCTGTAGTTATGGCCAAGGTTTTCGAAGCTATGAAGCAGGCAACAGGTATTGATATGGCTAATATTATTAATGCTGATTCATATGATGCAAAGGTTAATAGAAATATTAACGTTACAGGTGTTGATGATTTAAAGGTAGTTGTATCTCCAGAAGGTGAAGTAAAGACTACTGTAGTTGATACACCAATTGAATAAGATTTTATTGTAAGTATGATAGGCCAATGACTGAAAATGTCATTGGCCTATTTAAGCATTTTAACCGAGCAAAGAATTATGATGAATATAAATGAGATTAACAAAGAAATAGATTCGCTATACCAGTCTGGCAAGATAGATGAAGCGGAAACATATATGAAAGATCAGCTGACTAAGGCAAAAGAAGACGGGAATATGGAAGTCCAGATGGTCTTAACATATACACTTGCTGATTTTTACAGAGCCGCTGGTAAGTATGATGATGCAGTAGAAAAATATCTTGAAAGCGAATCAGTTATGCAGACACTAAATATGTCTTCCACGAGAGATATGGCTGCAGTTTTGTTTAATCTTGCTAATATATATAGAATTACTGGTAAGCTTGATGAAGCATATAAGTATTTTGATAAAACTCTTCACGTCATAGAGATATGTGGAGATGACAATTATTTCCTGAGTTATTACAATAACTTATCAGCATTACATCAAAGCGCAGGCAAGCTTGAGGAATCTATCGATTGCTTGAAAAAGGCATTATATATAACTGATCAGAAAATGAATGATGACCTTCGAAGTGCGATGGCTAGAACCAATTTGGCAGCGGCTTTACTTAGACTTAAAAGGGCTGATGAGGCCAGGGAGCACCTTGCATCGGCCATATCATTTTATGAGTCAAGGCCTCATACAGATTATCACTACAGTACAGCGCTTTCTGCAATGGGAGATGTATGTATGGTAAAGGGTGATTTAGAAAAAGCAGCTGAGTATTTTGAACGTGCTCTTCCTGAGATAGAGCAGCATATGGGACAGAATCAGTTCTACAGTATTGTGTCTGATAATCTTGAAAGTGTTTACAAGATGATGGGTGGTAGACCTAACAAATAAAGTGGATTGGGTAATTAGATGAAGAAGATAAGAGAGAGAATATTTCATATCATACAGATTGGCGATAAGAGCGATCTTCCTAGTAGAGTATTTGATATATTCATAGTTTTTGTTATTTGTTTTAATATTGCAGCCACTCTTTTCGCAACTTTTGAGGAGTCGGCTCCTTATAAAAACATTATCGATCAAATAGAAACTGTAACAGTTATTATTTTCACAATAGAATATATTCTTCGTATTTGGACTGCTGACTTTCTGTATCCTAAAAAGAGCAAATTTGTAGCAATCCTGATGTTTATTTTCTCGTTCTATGGAATAGTGGATTTTTTAACGTTTTTCCCATTCTATTTACCAATAGTATTTCCAGCAGGAATTGTAGCACTTCGAGTATTTAGGGTAATAAGAATCTTCAAACTTTTCAAAATTAATCCTAACTATGATGCATTTAATGCCATTGTTGATGTCATTAATGAGAAGAAGAATCAGATACTTTCTTCTTTCTGTATGATATTAATCCTTATGCTTGCATCATCTCTATGTATGTATTCACTTGAGCATGAAGCACAGCCGGAGAACTTTAGAAATGCTTTTTCAGGTGTATGGTGGTCTGTATCGACACTTCTTACAGTTGGTTATGGTGATATATATCCCGTAAC
>DCHQ01000056.1:0-5188 GCA_002314855.1 Lachnospiraceae bacterium UBA1748 | reverse complement strand
AAGGACATATTATTACCACCACAGATGATTCTTGTTGTTATTATCAGAGATGGTGACGATATCATTCCTAACGGCGATACCAAGTTACTTGATGATGACGTACTTGTATTTGGTGCTAGTGAGCAGAATTATGAAGATGACTTTGAGCTTAATGAGCTGATTATTAAAGAGGAAAATGACTGGGTTGGTAAGGCAGTTAAGGATCTTGATATATCCAGACTTCAGCTTTTGGTTATGATTAAGCGCAAAAATAAAAATATAATACCTAATGGTCATACTGTAATAAAAAAAGGTGACCATATTGTTGTTTATAATAAGCGCAAAGACTAGAAATAATAGGGTGAAATGTCTTATAATATAAGGATGTAGCATAGGCGAGCTATGCACTAGGGGTTGTTAAAAAAGGAGGGTTACACTATGGCAATGCAGAATTATTCAGGTGAAAAAGATTTACAGTATCATCTTCAAATAAGACCAGGTGATGTTGGAAAGTATGTTATTCTTCCAGGCGATCCTAAGAGATGCAAAAAAATAGCGGAATATTTTGATGATGCTAAGCTTATTGCTGATAGTAGAGAGTTTGTTACCTACACAGGTTATCTTGATGGAGAAAAGGTAAGTGTTACAAGTACAGGTATTGGTGGACCTTCGGCATCGATTGCTCTTGAGGAGTTAGTGCTTTGTGGTGCAGATACTTTTGTAAGAGTTGGAACATGTGGCGGTATTGATACAGATGTTTGTGGTGGAGATGCGGTTATTGCTACTGGTGCAGTTCGTAATGAAGGAACCAGTAGAGAGTATGCTCCCATAGAGTTCCCAGCTGTAGCGAACCTGGATGTAACTAACGCACTAGTTTCGGCAGCAAAAGATCTTAATTATAATTATCATGCTGGTATAGTTCAGTGCAAGGATGCTTTTTATGGACAGCATTGTCCAGAAAGAATGCCTGTATCTTACGAGCTTGAGAATAAATGGGAAGCATGGATAAGACTGGGCGTTAAGGCTTCCGAGATGGAATCAGCAGCGCTTTTTGTTGCATCTAGTCATTTACGAGTTCGTTGCGGCTCTGTTTTTCTTGTAATTGGCAATCAGGAAAGACAGAAGAAGGGTATGGAAAACAACATATGCCATGACACAGAGGGCGCCATCAAAATAGGTGTAGAAGCCATTCGAAAGTTAATTAAGGAAGATAAGGCGAAGGCTGGCCTTCAGGATAAGTCGATAACTAAGACAACACCAGGAGGCATTGCTTATGAAGAAATATAAAAGAATATTTGTGGTAGTCCTTGACTCTTTGGGCGTAGGTGCGATGCCTGACAGCGCGGATTTCGGGGACATTAATGTAGATACATTTGGACATATTGCTGGGTGCCGTGAGGAAAATGGTAAGAACTTTAATATTCCGAACCTTGTAAAGTTTGGTATCGGTAATCTCCATAAAATGCCAGGCGTTCCAGAGGTAAGTGATCCAATGGCGAGATACTGCAAGCTTTCTGAAAAGAGCTGTGGTAAGGATACCATGACAGGCCACTGGGAAATGATGGGGCTTTATATTACCAAGCCTTTTCAGACATTTACTGATACTGGTTTTCCCAAGGAACTTATTGCTGAGCTAGAAAGATTAACTGGTAGAGAAATTATTGGCAATAAATCGGCTAGTGGAACAGTTATATTAGATGAACTGGGTGAGCAGGAAATTAACGAAGGTAAATTGATTGTTTATACTTCTGCCGATTCTGTTCTTCAGATATGTGGTAATGAAGAAACAATGGGTGTTGAAACTCTGTATAAATATTGTGAAATAGCACGAGAACTTACCATGCGTGACGAGTGGAAGGTTGGACGAGTTATAGCAAGACCATATACAGGTAGCAAGAGTGGTGAGTTTGTCAGGACAGCCAATCGTCATGATTATGCTCTCGAACCATTTGGGCAGACTGCGCTTAATGCACTTAAGGATGCAGGCTACGATGTTATTAGTGTAGGCAAGATTAATGATATCTTTGTTGGTCAGGGTATTACGGAGTCTAACAAATCGACATCCTCAGTTCATGGTATGGATCAAACCA
This sequence comes from Lachnospiraceae bacterium UBA1748, assembly GCA_002314855.1. Classification (GTDB taxonomy): domain Bacteria; phylum Bacillota; class Clostridia; order Lachnospirales; family Lachnospiraceae; genus NK4A136. The sequence continues at coordinate 3,119 of DCHQ01000056.1, read as the reverse complement.
TTGAAATAGCCGAAAGAGATTTTTCTGGTCTATGCTTTACTAATCTGGTTGACTTTGATGCCAAGTGGGGTCATAGACGTAATCCAGAAGGATATGCCACTGAAATAGAAAGCTTTGATGAGAAACTCGGTATACTTCTTGGAAAGCTTCGTGATGATGATTTGCTTATTCTTACAGCAGACCACGGCAATGATCCAACCTATACAGGAACAGATCATACAAGGGAAAAGGTTCCATTTCTTGCGTACGCTCCAGGATTGAAGGGCGGTAAGATAGATGATATGGATACCTTCGCTGTTATAGGTAATACGATAGCTGACAATTTTGATGTTGCTATGCCAGCAGGTACAATTGGTCAGTCTATATTAGATAAATTAATATAAGGAACAAGGATAATACAATGACAAAAGAAGAAATACTAAGTCGCGTAGATCACACTTTACTTAAACAAGGATCAACATGGCAGCAGATTAAGGTAATACTCGATGAAGCAATGGAAGCTCATACAGCATCAGCGTGTATACCACCTTACTTTGTTAAAAAAGCCAAGGAATATGTGGGCGACAGACTTCCAATCTGTACAGTTATTGGTTTTCCTAATGGCAATATGACTACAGCTACTAAGGTATATGAGACTAAAGATGCTGTGGCTAACGGCGCTGATGAAATAGATATGGTAATCAATATTGGTATGCTTAAGGAAGCCGATTATGATGGCCTTTTAAATGAAATCAACGAGATAAAGGCTGCCTGCGATGGTAAATTATTAAAGGTAATTATAGAGACATGTCTTCTTACAGATGATGAGAAGATAGAGATGTGCAAAATTGTTACTAAGTCAGATGCTGATTTTATCAAGACTTCAACAGGATTTTCTGAAGGTGGTGCAACATTTGCAGACATTAAACTGATGAAAGAGAATGTTGGAGCAGATCTTAAAATCAAGGCAGCAGGTGGTATTAGCAGCGTAGCCGATGCTGAAAAATTCATTGAGCTAGGCGCTGACAGACTTGGAACCAGCAGACTAATAGCTTTGCTTAAATAAATATCTAAAGATAGATATTATACAAGAACGGATAATAAACCAAGGGAGAGAAATTAACCAATGAAAAAAGTAAGTACCATAGTGGTAAGAGTACTCATAGTGCTACTAGTAACAATAGTTGTAGTACTTGGAACACTTTTCTTATCACTGGTCAAAATCAAGAACGGTCCTTCTGAATCGGCCAAGAATTTATTTATTACAACTATTATGGAGACAGGACAGCTTAAGTTTTTGGCTTCTCTAGTTTGTACAGATGAAGAAATACAGGAGATAGTAGGTAGCAATGCCATGCAGGCAATGGATGCAACTGTAGATACTTCACTTATTACAATGAATGAGAGTGGCACTGAAGGTGAAAGCTTTGATGTTGCCGAGGAATTTGATGAAAATGGCATTCGTATCGAAGAAGTATCAGGACGTACTTTCTTTGCCAAGATGATGATAGTTAAGGATCCATCCAAGGTTAGTGTTGGTTCCATATATCCATGGGCTGACTATGGCAAGGAGCTTGATAAGCTTGTAGCTGAGAGTGGTGCAGTAGCAGGTGTTAATGGTGGTCTTTATGTGTCATCAGGTAACTCAGGCGGAAGTCCTCTTGGTGTCGTAGTTCAGAATGGTGAAATTACATACAACAGTCCTAACAGCATTAATGGTTTATATATGATTGGTTTTGATAATAACAATATTCTTATTATCAAGGATCTTAATGGTATGAACAGTAATGACTTTAGCAATTATGTGGCTGAGGCAGGCATTCGTGATGCAGTAGCATTCCAGGATGAAGCTTCGGACGCTGATAATCATTTCGTTCCTCTTATTATTAATGGTGAAGCCAGAGAACTTGCTGGTCAGGGTAGTGGTGCTAATCCACGTACTGCAATTGGACAGAGAGCTGACGGCGCAGTTCTTCTCTTAGTTACTGATGGTAGAGGATATGCTGGACATCTTGGTGCCACAGCATCAGATCTTATCAGTATTATGCAGCAGTATGGCGCAGTAAATGCAGCTAATATAGATGGAGGAAGTTCATCTAGTATGGTATACAACGGTGAATATGAGATGTGTTCTGTAACATTCTATTATCAGAATTCATCTTGGAGACTTCCTACTGCATTTGTAGTGAAGGGAGGTAACTAAGTATGGCAGACAATATGAATAAAACTCCTGAAGCGAATAGAGAAATTAACAGAGAGAATAGTAAAGTAACAAGAAAACCAAGTGGCGAGGTTAGAAAAGTTGCTGGAGTTAGACCACCAGCTAAGAGACCAGTTGGACATAGACCAGGTGCACCTGCATCTGCAGCGCAAAGACCTACTGCTCCTCGTCCTGCTGTTACTAGGTCTGCAACAAGTCGCCCTGTAACCAGACAGGCAGCAAGACCAGCAGCTGATATGGGTGTTTCTGATAGGCCAAGAGCACATAAGAGCTATGAAAGAGATGCTGATCTTCAATTTGATATGTATGATATTACAGAAGATAGTACTGAGGATACAGTATCAGAATATGATATAGGTGAAACTAGACGTAAGAAGAAGTCATCTGGAAATGGAACTGGGACTGGAAAGAAGAAAAAGAAGTCTAAAAAGGCCAGAGAAGCAGCCAGAAGAAGAAAGAGCAGGAAGAGATTCCTTATCTTCCTTGGATGCTATACAGCAGTACTTCTTATATTAGGCGGTATTTTCCTTGGCTATACTGACTCATGCCTTAATAAGTATGAGGCTGCTCAGTCACAGTATGAGATGGCCAAGTATTTCGAAGCTTTTAAAACTGCAATTGATAACAATCAGATTCCACCAGAAGTTAATCTTGCTCAGTTTGGTGAGGCTAGTGCTGATATTACATCTGAGTATATGGCATTTGTTAAGCAGGGTGAGCTTAAGTTCGAAAAAGATAGAAACAGCTATAACACAGAGGAGCCAGTGTACAATATTTTATCAGGTGATACACCTGTTCATAGTATCAAACTCCGTGGTGTAAATGAGCATACTATTTTTGGTATCCTTACAATTATGGACTGGGAAAAGGCAGAGTCAATAAGCCTTTATTCTCCAGATAAATACGAATATTATGTTCG
>DCHQ01000068.1 GCA_002314855.1 Lachnospiraceae bacterium UBA1748 | reverse complement strand
CATTTACTCTTCTGATGTCACCATTCTTATGATGAACACTGTAGATGGTATTTATACACTCCAGTATATACTCAATTGGATTATTAACAGGATCCTCGCCTGCCTCTATGGCCAGTCTCTTATGCCCCATATCCTGAAGAGCTATGACCTCGGCTCTAACCTCATCCTGTGTCAGTTTCTTACGAGCAATATGCTTGTTCTTATAATGATAAGGACAGTATAAACATCCATTTACACAATAATTGGAAAGATATAGAGGCGCAAACATAACAATTCTATTGCCATAGAATGCCAACTTGATTTCCTCTGCAATCTCATACATCTTATCAACTAAATCTGGAATCTCACATGCTAGTAGCACACTGGCCTCTCTATGAGTAAGTCCCTGACATGTACATCCATTGCCATTTTTTACTGGCCTAGCCTTTTTGAGTATGGACTCGATGAGTTCTCTATTATTTTTATTGGCCTCAGCATAAGCAAGTGTTGCCTTTATCTCTTCATCACTAATAAACTCTTCTGCCTTTAATGAAGCAGGATTGTAAATAGCCATATTTCTAGTCTCCTCTGATCTTTTTTCTATCAAAACCTACTCTATCACCTTTATCAAGCGATAATACAAATCCATTTATTTCAAGATCTCTTTTTATACTATCTAATGCATCCAATGATTCCAGTCCAGTATTTGCTTTATTATCATACAGAGTATATTTGCTACGCACTACCTCTGGAGATAAGTTCGGCATAATAACATTGGCACCTGATAGAAGCCCTTTTATTCTTCCGTCACTACTTAGCGTAGCCAGAGCCGTTGTCGCCGGCAATAACACATTAGGACAAATTAATCGTATAAGCGCTAAAAGAAAACATGTAAGTTCCACGCTTCCAGCCTTTTCACAGGCAAATGGTGTATCTTTGTGTGGAATAAATGGACCTATGCCACACATATCAGGCTGAAACTTTTGAATGAACACAAGGTCCTTCGCCAGGTTCATATTATTTTGATAAGGCGACCCTACCATAAAACCACATCCCACCTGATAACCTATACGCCTCAGGCTGTTAAGACAATTCATTCTATGTGACCATGACATATTGTCAGGATGAAGCTTACTATAGTGCTCCTCATCAGCTGTTTCATGACGAAGAAGGTATCTGTCAGCACCAGCATCATATAGCCTCTGATAACTGTCATCCTCTCTCTCTCCTAGTGATAGAGTGACTGCCACATCATACTTTTCTTTTATACTACTAATAATATCCACTAACACTTCGTCAGTATAGTACGCATCTTCTCCTGACTGCATAACTATGGTTCGTATTCCAAGATTATATCCATAGTGCACGCGCTCTAGTATTTCATCTTTGGTTAATCTATATCTGTCACAGTGACTGTTGCTTTTTCTGATACCACAGTATAGGCAATCGTTTTTACAGATATTACTTATCTCTATGAGACCACGGACATATACATTTCTTCCATAGATGCTATCGCGAATACCTGCTGCCTTGTTCCTCGCATATCTGTAAACGTCATTGCCTCTGTCACTTTGATATGCCTCCAGTAATAGCATGAACTCTTCAAACGTGAGTTTACTGCCACTTGCTAAGCTGTCTATTAAATTGTATGCCACTTGAAAATTAGACATATTTTCCTGTTTTTATTTCGTGTACATCTGCACACAATCAAATACTCGTTTCACTAGTGCTTGTTTTTGTTAATAAGCTATAAAAAGGGCACCTACCCTATGAGTAGATGCCCTACTTAATCGTAGTCACAGATATTATACTCCTTTTGCCTTATAAATGCATAATATATAAAGCTTATAAGCAACATCTAAGTACAAATAAGAACTGTGTCACGCTTCCTGCAAGTACAAATATATGCCAAACAAAATGAGAAAAATGTCTATTCTTGTGGGCATAGAAATATACACCAACTGTATATGCTATACCTCCTCCAAGGAGAAGCACAAGTCCCACCCTATCGATGAGCTCAAGTACCATCTTAGCATTGACTACTACGCACCATCCCATAATAAGGTAAAGCGCAAGTGAGAATTTCTTCCATTTCTTGAAATCAATGGCATTGAGAATGATTCCTATAACAGCACATACTGTCTGAACTCCAAAAAGTATCCAGCCCCTTGTTCCACCAATAAGTGATAATGCAACTGGTACATATGTACCCCAGATAAGAAGGAAGATGGAGCAGTGATCAATAATTTGGAACACTGTTTTGGCCTTTCTACTGGTAACTGCATGATAAAGTGTCGAACAGCTATATAAAAGGATAAGGCTACTGCCATATAAAATACTGCTCACCATACCCATAGTATCTGATCCAAAGTGAGCAAATATTACCAGGATTACCAAAGCTGCAACTGAAAGCATGGCACCCAAACCATGAGACGCAGCATTGAAAATCTCCTCCATAAGTGACTGACCATTAAATGTATTGGCTTTATTTAAAATAGGACTCATATAAATACCTCTTCACAAAATTACACTAAAACTATTACATGTAGTATTTAATACTACATTAACAGTTATTTAAGTATATGTAAAGAGGTTTTGATATTATTCCTGTGTTTTTTCTATATTATCCAACACTTACCAGGCTCATCAACGTCGTATATACAACAGTCTATATATTGAATATCTGGATGCTTTTTAAGCTTATCAATGTATTCATATTCCTTCCACATATGCATAGGAAAGACATTTGTAGTCTTCGTGTTTTTCAAAAAATACACTGGGCCCTCTGCGAAATATTCTCCCAGTCTGTAATCAACTGGAAGAAAAGCTACCTCTATTATTCTATCTTTTATTTTATCTATTTCTCTGGTATATCTGGCCTTCATATCTCCAAGCTTAGCTTTGTCCAGTCCATCAAATATCCAGTTGTTAAGATCTCCAGCGTGATATACGGTTTTGCCTTCTGAAGTTACCAGAAAAGCTACTCCTCTGTCCGTAGATTTTAATGTTTCAACATATAAAATCGAACCGTTCTTGCCCTGAATATTCATGGCCTGATATGGTTCTATGTATTCTACCTGGGCTCCTTCATGACCATCAAGCCATCCTCTATAGATAACTTTTTCCTCTATATCTTTGGACAAGAGAAAATATACATTATCATTTTCATAACCAAAAATATCTGGATTAAAATGATCGGAATGCCCATGTGATGAAAAGAAATATACATCCTTGCATCCATCTTCTACTGCTTTAATCACAAAATCTGGTATTTCTTTTTTATAATAATCAAAAATATATATACTTTTTTCAAGCTCTATAGCAAATCCGCTATGATGAATATAACTAACCTTCATATATACCTCTTAATCATAAAATCTGTCTGCTTCGCAACCGCTTGATTTCCTTCCTCGCTATAAAATGATTAACTCTCTAGGATAACCTAGAGAGTTAAAAAATAATTATTAATTAAGGCTGCTGTACGAACATATTCGCACGAAGTGTCAAGTAAAGCTCTGCATCTGTAAGACACTTGTATGGATTAACCCAGAATATAGAAAGAAGGCCACAAGTAAATGCACCAAGAATATTCCATCCTATAAATGATAAATCAAGTACAAATGCCGCCATCTTATTACCTTCCATCATATTAATAGACAGCTGCTTAGCATCTTCCCACGAAATATTAGGATTTTCTGCCACAATATATCTAACCATTCTATATTCATAACTTTTTATAATGCCAGGAATAACAAAAAGAAGTGACCATAAAAATATCTCAATAGTCATCTTGAACATCGTCTTAACCACGTTCATGTATACACCATTCTTGAAGGCAACACCAATTTCATTAACATTAGCATCCTGCATGCATGAAAGAGTAAAGAAACGACTACATCCAACTATCACTGGATTCGAAATAAAAGCTGAAAATACAAACCCAAAAACTAGTGCTATTAAAACAACAATCAATACAATAATTAAAATAGCTGCAACTTCCGGACCACTTATCGAATCAAAATCGGACGCGCTACTACTACCACCTGCGGAGCCTCCGCCGCCACCAAGACCACCAACTGCTACAAATATGAATGCAACTAGTACTGCCTTCCAGTAGCAACAGTTTCTTAATAAATACCATGCTTTTTCTTTTAATTCTGCTCTTGTCCACATAAATAATTCCCCCTTTTGTCGTTACTAAACAAGTCCTTATTTATTACGTCTCCATAATGACGGAGAGAATAAAACTATCATTGGGAATAACTCAAGTCTTCCTGCAAGCATATCAAATATCAGGACATACTTGGAAAAAATAGACATCCCATTAAAATTAGCCGCTGGTCCAACCTGATCAAGTCCAGGTCCCATATTACTAAGGCAAGCCACAACAGCTGTAAATGAAGTTACTATACTTTTGTCACTATCAAGACTAAGCAGGATAGCTGACACTGTAAATATAATGGCATAAGCAGCCAAGAACATGAACACGCTTCTAACCATGGCCTTATCTACTACCTTGCCGTCCATTTCAATGCTCTTAACACTTCTAGGATGGATAAATGAATCTATCTCCTGCTTAATTGCCTTAAACATGATTACATATCTTGATACCTTAATACCACCACCAGTTGAACCTGCGCAGGCCCCCATAAACATAAGACTGACTAAGACAATCTTCGAAAATGATGGCCACAGGTCGAAATTAGTCGTTGCAAAACCGGTAGATGTTATAAGTGTATTAACCTGGAAAAAGGCATACTTAAAAGCTTCATATAAGCTTCCGCACATACCACTAATATTAAATGCGATTACAACAGTGGCTGCAAGTACGGCCAATACATACCATCTAACCTCTTCTATCTTAAAAGCTTCTTTTTTGTTTTTACCAATAAGAAAGAAGTAGAAATTAAAGTTGATACCGAACATCATCATACCAACAGCTACTATCCACTGAACAGCATCGTTATAGCCACCTATACTGTCACCCTTAATACCAAATCCACCTGTTCCAGCTGTACCAATACTGGTAACTATTGCATCAAATAATGGCATACGTGCTATTAAAAGCGCTATGAATAAAACAACAGTTAATACAAAATAAATAATATACAGAATCTTGGCTGTATCTCGAAGCTTAGGAACAAGCTTACCAACTGATGGGCCAGGGCTTTCTGCCTTCATAAGATGGATGTTGCTACCTCCAGTCATAGGCATAATACATAGAAGGAATACAAAAACACCCATACCACCAATCCAGTGAGAGAAAGATCTCCAGAACAGACCTGTATGACTCATCGCCTCCACGTCGTCAAGAATACTTGCTCCTGTTGTAGTAAAGCCAGAGACTATCTCAAAAAGGGCATTGGTAAATGAAGGAATCTCTCCACTGAAAAACAATGGAAGGGCTCCAACCAAACTCATTACAATCCAGCATAATGCCACAAGAGCAAAACCTTCTCTTGCAAAAAGCTTTTGATTTTTTGGCTTCTTTCTAGTAAGAATAATGCCTACTACCAAACAAATAATACCGGTAACCAGATAATAAATACCTGTCTGTTCGTTATAGATAAAGCCTACAAGAGCTGGCAGTAAAAGACTTACCGCTTCTATGGACAAAATCCATCCAATTATATAAATGATAAATGCTATATTCATTACTTAATAATATCCTTAATATCTTTATAACCCTTGTTAGTTGTAAGAACTATTACAGCGTCACCAGGCTCAATGACAGTTTTACCATTAACTATACTTGCCTTACTATTTCTAGTAACACAGGCAATAAGCAAATTGTCTTTTAACTTCAGTTCTTCTACTGGTTTTCCAACTATAGGTGCATCCTTCTTAACTTTGAATTCAAGAACTTCTATCTTGTCATTCTCCAGTCGATACATTGTTTCAACATTGCTTCCTCGCGAGCTCTGTCGACCTCTTGCGTAACTAACTACAAGGTCTGAAGAAATGTTCTTTGGAGTAACAATACTTCCAAGAGCAAAATTCTTCACAATATCACTGGCCTCAAGCTTATTAATCTTTGTAATAACCTTGGCTTTGCTAACACTCTTGGCGTAAAGAGACAGGAAAATATTACCTTCATCCATACCAGTTAAGGAAATAACACTTTCAACGCTCTCGAGTCCCTCCTCAAGAAGTACATCCTCATTGGTTGCATCACCACATATAATAGTGGCCTTAGGCAAGAGCTCACTAAGCTCTTCACATCTTGCACGCTCACGCTCAATTATCTTAACAGATATACCACTGTATAAAAGAAGAGTTGCAAGATAATAAGCCATTCGGCTACCACCGATAATCATGGCATTCTTAACCTGATGAGTGTCATATCCAACTTTTTTGAAGAAATCCTTGGCGCTTTGTGGTGTACAAATAACTCCAATAGTATCTCCTGGCTCTATAACTGTACGACCATTAGGGATAATGACTTCTCCTCCTCTAAGAATCATACATATAAGAACCTGAGCCTTGGTACTCTTACCGATATCAATAAGTGTTTTATTGGCAAGGAATGATCCTTCCTCTATCTGGAAACGAATAAGCTCTACTCGACCCTTTGAAAAAGTATCAACATTGTTAGCTGATGGGAATCGAAGTATTCTGGCTATCTCCATGGCGGCATCGAAGTCAGGATTAAGAACCATTGCTAATCCAAGTTCTTCCTTGATGTAGGATACTTCATTTCTATACTGTGGATTACGAACTCTGGCTATTGTTGCACACTTACCAGCCTGTCTAGCGAAAAGACAACAAAGAAGATTAATCTCATCCTGATCTGTGGCGGCTATAAATAAATCTGCCGATTCAATACCTGCTTCACGAAGTAATTCAAAGCTGGCACCATTACCAACATAACCCATAAGGTCAAGCCTATTAGTTATATCAGTTACCTTGTCTCTATTCGAGTCAATGACTGTAACATCATGCTCTTCCTGACTAAGTTTTTCTGCCAGGGTGACACCAACCTTGCCGCAGCCTACGATAATAATATTCATTAATTAATCCGTACCTTTCTTTATCAAGTAAATAATTTAGTTATATAAACCAAAAATTAACACCAAGCAGCACTGCCACCACATATATAATAGCTAAGTGCACTGGATAAAATGCGTAAAAGAAATATTTAAGCCCTACTCCACGCTCGCCATTATAAGCAAGTACACATGGTATTATCATCATTGCAAATACTTCTGTAAGACTAGATAAACACATTAATACCACTATACCAAGCATAATCTGAAGAACTCTTATTTCTCTAAACAGATACATAACAACAATTGCTAAAACACCAGCAAATTTGTAATCAGTCTTAAGATAAAAGGCAAGTGCGCAACCAGCGCCTACAATCAGGATATCAAGTATTACTGTTGGTATGATACATTCTTTCTGGCATTTATAAAGCTTCGTCCAGACCGCATCCATACCGCATATGGTAACAAAACCTATTAATAGTGTAAAGAATACGTTTTGATACCCCAATTCAAAAATACTGGAATTAAATGCCAAATCAAAAGGAACCTCTGATATAAAGCAAAATGCCAATAGCCTTGCAGCGTATTTTAGCTTATTTCGAGTATACTTAAACCCTTCTATAAGTAGAAAGATATATATCGGAAATGCCATTCTGCCAATGCAGCGCATAGATACATAAAGTGGCGATTCACTACCTATTGAAGGAATTTTCCATACTATACCATAGGCCACATGATCAATAAGCATAGTAATAACTGCTATTAACTTTAACTTACTTCCATTCATTAGCCTTTAGTCCTTCTACTCTCGTGACAGGTAAAATATAAAATCTGATAATCCTTAGAAAGCTTACGAAGGAACTCCATACCACTACGAGTCTTTTCTGAATCAAAATTAGTAAATGGATCATCAAATATAATAAATGGCTTCTCAGCTCCATACATAGCATCAACTAAAGCCATACGCATACATATACCAATTAAATCCTGCTGTCCACGACTCATTCGGTCTATTTCACGCTGAATACCATACTCTGTTCTGGTCATATGAATATTAGCATCAAGATGATATATATCAGCATCCTCTCCTGTAAGCACTGATAAATGCTTTCTAAAACCAGACATAATAGGACCTGTGTACTTATTAGTTAGGTTCTCCTTGGCCTTAGCAAGATATCCCCTGGTTAATGCATACATATTATATTCATCTGTAGCTTTTCCAAGTTTCTCATAAAGACGCTCCAGTTCAGCTTCCTTTTCATATAGACCTTGAAGCTTCTCCTGCTTCTCTTCAAGCTGTCTTTCATAAGTCTCGATATTAGCCTTGATACTCTCCTGGCTTTCTTCAAGGTATAATCTTCTCTCATTAAGTGAAGTTATAGTATTGTCTTCATCAGGATCCTCGATACTAAGAAGCGATTCTGCATTAGGTACCTCCTGCTCAAAAAGAGCTTTTTGACTAGCTGCTCTCTTCACCTCATTGCTTGCTGTAATATAAGCTGAAAGCTTATTATCAATGTCAGCAAGGTTTTTAGCATAGTCTCCTGACTCATAGCCATTAGACAAAAGGAATGCTGAAAGTTTTCGCTCTTTTATCTCAAGACGCTCTTCAAGAGTATTGCACTTATCATATTGATTCTTAAGTCTTATATACTCCTGTTTTTTATTCTCGATTACAGGAATAGCCTGAGCTATCCTTTCATCATTGGTAGCCAGCTCTGGCTCATATCTCTTAACAAAATCTATAAGTTCCTGCTTTATTCTTTCACAACGATCCTTAAGTGGCTCTGTCTGATCCTGATCTTTTTCTTTCTTTAAAAGATTGAACTCAAGAATTGCCTTTTTCATATCAAGAAGAGAATAGCTTACCTGAGCAGCATCATAATCCCAGTCATAGTGCTTCTTGAACTCGTCAAGTTCCATGCCTATTAAATTGACAAACTCCTGGTCCTCTTTTATCTCTTTTTCAAGAGTTACTATACGAGGATCAACTGTCTGCTTTGCCACCTTCTTAAAAGCTAAAACAAACATTATTAATCCGGCTACTAAAGGAAGAATACCCATATAGAACTGCTCTTTGACAGCAACAAATACTACTATTCCCATGACTATAAGAACCAGTCCCGTAACCAACGCAAACTGTTTGTTCTTCTTATTCTTATCCTTTATTTCATCGTCTCTTCGAGACTGCTCTTCCCTATATACTTCAAGCTGAGATTCTTTCTGTTTTATCTCCTGAACCTTGTCAGCTCGCTCTGACAAGTTACTAAGAAGTTCATCTATCTCTCTTTCCTTAGGAACATTACCACCAAGCTTAATACTTAGCTCTTTGAAACGGGCGATTGTTTCAGATGGCATCTGCTTACGGTCAATATCATCACGAAGCGAATCCATGATGGATAAGTCATCATATGCCTTGTTAAATTCCAAATCAGAAGGTATTTTGCCACCAAAATATGCATCAAGATCCTTAAGAGTACGGAACTCATCATCACTAAGCACGCACTGATTATATTCTCCGCGTATAGACAATGTCTCACGACACAGCTCCTGCTGCTTGCCAAGTTCTTCCCTTGATGGCACCTGGTTAGGAAATGCATGTCTTGTCAAGCTTAGCTCTTCTTCTCTGTCAGCCAGCTCTTTTATAAGTCTCTCATATCGTTCTCGCAGTGACTTACTTTCCTGATAAGCACTTTCCTTAGTAAGTTCTTCACTAATATACGCCTGCTCATCCTTAATAGCCTGAAGATTCGCTCTAAGTTCAAGGAGTTTTTCAGATATATTAGCCGAGGTTGCTTCTATAGTTTCTTTATCTCGAACATCACTTTCCTTCTCTGCTATCTCGATTTTTAGACTCTTGATAAGTCCTGTTTTTCTGTCAGGAGTAAGTGAGTTCAGTATATCATTGATCTTCTTGTCTACTATTTCGTATCGATTAATATCATCTGTATTGTCAGTAAGATTACCAAGCTTGGCACTAATATTACTACCAACCTGCGTAGTACAGTCGCTTTGTGAAATAAATGATGTTCTCATAAATGAAGGACTGTCTAATTGAAATACTGTTTCGCCAATATTTTCACCAAGCTCATCAGTAAGCATATTGGTGTCAAGGTCACGAACCTCTAAAACATCGTCAGAGGCTTTATCACCAAATGTTCTGGTAATGCTGTATCTTGTATTTCCTATTTCAATATTAAGGGTTCCACCGTATACTCCACCCTGCCAAGGTTTAAATGCAAAACGTTCTCTTCCTGCCTTAATCTTGGCTGCTTCATTCTCAAAGCCATAGAGCATTACACGAATAAAGCTAGTAAGAGTACTCTTGCCCCATCCGTTATCCTCACATATCTCATTAAGTCCGTCATTAAAAACAAACTCTCTGTCAGACAATATACCAAAGTTATTAATATAACAGCTTAATATCTTCAAAATATAACCTCTCTAAATCGAAACTATCTGTTATCACGAAGAAGATCAATACCAGTCTTTATGATAAGTGCCTTCTCTTCATCGGTAAGATCTGTATCGGCCTTAACTACTCGAACAAATTCACCCTTAAGCGATTCATCAAATTCATATGAATCATAATCCACACTAAAGCTTGTATTATCTATTATTTCAACATAATAAAATGCATCCCTAAAGTGGGTTGTTAAGTAACCTGTTTCAATGTCTGAGTCCATCGATACCTGACCTACAAGAACTAGTCTCACAAGACTGTCTCTTGACAGATCACTATCGGAAATAAATCCATCAATAATACGCTCTGCATCATACGATGATTTTGCACCTGTAACATCTACTGGAAGCTCATAAATAGTTCTTCTTGCAAATGGTACAAATGAAGGTGTTATACGAAGGCTATCTTCATCAATATCAAGAAGCATAAATCCCTTCTCACCACATTCATCAAAACCTCTTCCTTCAAGGCAGCCTGGGTAACAAAGCTTTCCTCTGCTATCAAGGGCCTCAAGCTTTCTCGCATGAACATGTCCTAATGCAAGATAATCAATACCCTTGTTCTTAAGCTCGGATATTGCTATTACCTCGGCCTTGTCGCCTGATTTATACTGACTTTCCTGACCATGAAGCATAACAATATTAAGCTTGTCTGCTTCTAGTAAAAGCGAATCACTCATAACTCTGGAATTGTCTGGAGTAAGTTCTATACCAGTTATTACAATACCATTGCCAAGGTCATAGCTTGTCCAATCCTCATCGAAAAGCATTAAATTGTTTGGTATTTCGTCAAGGCAAGACAAAAAACTATTGTTATCATGATTACCCTTTAAGTAAAAGAACAGAATATGAGGGTTGCTTATAATAACATCCTTAACAAGATTCTGATAAAGATTGCTAACATTGTTGGTATCAAAAAGGTCACCAGAAATAAGAATGGCATCTACCTCTTCTTTGCTTGCAAAATCTATCATATTTTTAAATGTATCAACTATCTCATCTCTTCGACGCTTAGCTTCCTCTCTTGGAAGCTTTCCCATCTTGGAATCAAGATGAATATCAGCTGTATGAATAATTCTCATGCGAATCTCCTTAATTAGCAGATTTGTTGGCAAAAACCCATTTTTTCTGTACAAAAAAGCTTATAACAAATAAGCTGCTGTCAATCACCATCTTAATGATAGTTTCATGTATATTAGGCAAAAGTCCTGCGACTGTATCAACAAGATATGCTGACGATAGCATTTGTACCAGCCACACCATTATATACTTGATGGCAGCACCGCCCTTACTCTTTCCGCCAAAGATTAGCCTATTAATACTAAAATTGAATATTCCTGAACAAACTCTGGCAATAACAGTCGCTATAACTATATGACTGAATAGCGCACCCTCAGGAATAACTCTGGCAAGTAATGCTGATGCTATTGTAAACACTCCAATGTCCAACAAAAAGGACCCAAAGGATGAAATACAAAATTTTAGAAAGGTTAATATTTTCTTCATAACAAACCTGCTTGTATTTTATCGGAATCTACCTACAAAAATCGATAATAAAATGTCCACGATAACCTTGATTACTGTTGCATTTATAACAGGTAACGCTGCTTTGATACCTCCAACAATACCTGCAGATAATAACATAAGCACTACCCAGCATATAGAATGTCTCATTCCATAGCCTGATACTTTCTTGCCATTAATCATACGACTACTTATTAGCTTAATCACGCCTGAACAGCATCTTGCAGCCACAGTTCCAAGTGCCACTGCTCCAAATATACCTGCTGCAGGAAGGACATTTCCAATATAAGGAACAAATAAAGTAAATAACACAATGTCCAGAATGAATGCTACTAATGCTACAGCAAAATATCCCAGGAATACCTTATATATTCTCATCGAATCCTTGATAGGATCAAAATGAGAGCTTTCATTGTCATCAATATAAATAACTGATATAGGGCACTCTGACCATCCGAGTCCCAGATTCTTGAGAGCAAATATCATATTCATCTCATATTCATAACGTTCACCTTTTACCTCAAGCATATCCTGCAGAGAACTTACAGGTAAAACACGAAGACCAGTCTGTGTATCCGAAAGCTTTATATCACAGAAATGATGTAATAAATGGCTTGTTAATCTGTTACCAAAACGGCTACGAGGTGGAATCTTGGTATCTGACAGGAAGTCACGGCAACCAAATACTGGCTTGCAACCTGTTTCTATGAACTTTGCGCAACAGCTTTTTGTATCCTCAGGTGTATGCTGACCATCAGCATCAACTGTTACAACGCCGTAAGCATCACTAAGATTATCCTTAATATATCCAAAGCCTGTCTTAAGTGCTCGTCCCTTTCCCTTATTAACCTCATGCTTAATGATTGTGGCCTTCTCTTTAACAGCATCAAAAATCTTGTCAAAGCTGCTATCACAGCCATCATTAACAACTACTATATGTTCAAAATCCTTATCCAGCTGATTAATAAAATCTATCATTTTTTCATCTGGATTATAGGCTGGTACCAATACCACAATTCTCGCTTCTTTTTCCATGTCTAAATAAATCTCCGTCTATTAAAATAGTAATATTTCTTAATATCAATCAAACACAATAACCCATTAAATTATACCACATCAAAATATTTTCGTATATGTTAGCGCAAGCAAAAAGAGCACCTGCCTTATGGCAAATGCTCTTAATAAACTGGACTTAATATATTTTATTCTTCCTCGAGTGATACTACCTTCTTAACCTGAACAGATTCTTCGTAGCATTCGAAAGCATCATCAACCTTATTCTGTGCCATCTTAGGTGTGATAGCACTGATGATTGGAACTAAGATAAGACCACCAACCATTGCAAATACACCTGAATGAATAGATGACTTAAATACATAATTACCAAGGAATGAACCAAGTGTGTTAACTATCTCTCCCTTTGGAATAACCATAGAGATAATAAACTGAGTAGTAGCAAGTGCTGTACCCCAGATAAAGCATACTACAGTAGCTGCCTTAGTAACCTTCTTTGTATATAAGCTGTAGAGGTATGGTGCAAGGAAAGCTCCTGCAAGACCACCCCATGATACACCCATCATCTGAGCAATAAATGTGGCATTAGGATTCATATCCTTAAATACAGCAATGATAGCTGAGATTGCAATGAATACCACGATAAATATTCTCATTACAAGTACCTGCTTCTTGTCATCCATCTTCTTGCTAAAAGGCTTGATTACATCAAGGGTAAGTGTTGAGCTTGATGTAAGTACAAGTGATGAAAGTGTAGACATTGAAGCTGATAATACAAGTACAATTACAATTGCAATAATGATTGATGGTAATGTTGAAAGCATTGTAGGAACAATCTTATCAAAGAGAGGTGTCTGACCTGGCTCAAGACCAAGCTTATCTGTATAAAGACGACCAAAACCACCAAGGAAATAACATCCACCAGCTACGATAATAGCAAATACAGTTGAGATGACTGTTCCCTTATGAATATCCTTCTCTGACTTAATAGCATAGAACTTACCAACCATCTGAGGAAGTCCCCATGTACCAAGAGAAGTAAGAATAACTACAAATAATAAGAATAATGGATCAGGTCCAAAGAATGATGTATAAGCACCACCGCTCCATCCTTCAGCTGGTACAGCAGAAAGTGACTGCATAGCAGCAAGAAGACCACCGTTGTCCTTAAGAACTGCAAGTATAACTGCAGAAATACCAAGCAACATGATGATACCCTGAATAAAATCGTTGATAGCTGTAGCCATATAACCACCTACAATTACGTAGATTCCTGTAAGCACAGCCATAACAAGAATAATAACCCAATATGGGATATCAAATACAAGACCAAAAAGTGATGATAATCCATTATAAAGAGATGCTGTATAAGGGATTAAGAATACGAATACAATTGCTGATGCAGCAACCTTAAGTGGAACAGAGTCAAATCTCTTTCCAAAGAAATCTGGCATTGTCTTAGCATCAAGATGCTGTGACATAATTCTTGTTCTTCTACCAAGAATATTCCAAGCGAGAAGTGATCCGATAAATGCATTACCAAGACCAGCCCAAGTAGAAGCAAGACCAAAAAGCCAACCAAACTGTCCAGCGTAACCAACGAAGATTACTGCTGAGAAATAAGAGGTACCAAACGCAAATGCTGTAAGCCATGGACCAACTGAACGGCCACCAAGTACAAAACCATTAACGTCTGTCGCATTCTTTCTTGTATAAATACCTATGCCTACCATTACAGCAAAGAATACAACAAGAAGAATAGAACATAATACTATTGTCATTGTGTTTTCTCCTTAAATATAGTGAATATACTTTACCACTAAGAAGCGTAACACTTTAACGCGCTGAAGTATATACATCAAAATTACACAAAATATTTTAACCTTATGTACACAATGACTAAAACCAGCCAAACACGCTATTTATCGCCATAGGTCTTAATATCCGGAAGATCATCACGAGTAATGATTCTAAAATCACCATATGCTCTTTTTAGCACACTTTCTTCTGTGAATCGTCCGCTATATTCGTTAACGGTTCCTTCCTTAATGACATACTCACCTTTTCCTGTACAGAAAAATCCCCAGGTTGATCCATCTCTAAATGCAAGCTCTGGGTCAAAAAGGCATCCATTCTCAGAAAGAACAACCATTTTATTTTTTTCGGAGCACTGCGTAGCTTCCAAAAATGTCTGAGTGTTCGCAATATATATATGCTCCCCAGAATATACATCCCAGGAAATAATATCCACATACTCATCTCCTGGATACCATGAGCTATCCTGTCCATTCCATATCCAAATAAGATTGTTAAGTCCGTGATAATTAGTGAGTCTGTCGTACATATATTGATATAACTGAATATACTCGTCACTTGTACCATTACCCCACCAGTACCATCCACTGCTTGCCTCAGGAAGAGGTCTCCACAAAACTGGAACATCTGCTTCCTTTAATATAAGGAGCTGCTCTGCGATGGCATCTATATCCTTTTTAAGTAAATCAAGGCCTTCTTCATCACTCTCATCAAATATTTTTGTAAGATTGATATTAGTATAATCAGTAAGATATGACTGGTCCCATTCACCTGTATGGTACTTAATAGGAGCATACCAGTACCATGAAATTGTCACTATACCTCCCTGATTCCAATAATCAAGTGCATTGGTAGTTGCATCACTTTCTTCTCCAAAAAGAGCAGGCGAAGTAGAGTAAAGTCCATAATCAAGACCCATCACGGCAGGAAAATAACCTGTCGCTCTCTGAATAGCAACGTTCTCTGGTCCATACATAGAACTACAGTACTGACCTGAGATAATCTTTTCGCCATACATATCACACATATAGTTATAAAGTCTGGTTGTATTAGGTGATGGCTTTTCGTTGCAAAGCTCACGGTTCACCTCATATATAGAAGGATCAAGCTCATTGGATTTCTTGACCTTAAGACAATCCATTGCAATCCAGCCCCAGTATTTTGTGACAGAAACACTATGCTCACCGCTTGTAAGATATACTCTCTCATAAAGTGAATCAGAAAAATCGCCGCTTTGAACACTAACTGTTCCTATCTCTTCACCGTCAATATATAAATAATTTTCCTTATAATCAGCTCCTATACTGGCACTAATAAAGTTAAGATCGTAAAAACCATTTTCAGGTATTTCTATCTTAAGTTCTAAGCCATCGCCTTCATTCTCAAAATGATCTACATATCCATCACCTGAAAAACCAGGAAGCTCAGTTGAAATACATGTGCCACCCTGCTTTATGCCTTTTTCAGCTTCATAGATATCAGCTTCGTCCCATGAATAAGTGGCTGGTGCCACATTTTTTTTATTATTGCAGCCTGTTAACCCTATAATAACCAACACAAATAAAGCCACTATAATAGCGGCCTTATTATTTTTATTATTAATACTATATGGATTGTAACTACTTATTTTATTCATCCTTCTTGACTTCACTGCCAGCATCCTTTAGCGTTGCTGTTCTTTTTATAACAGTAATTGTCCTGTTTTCTATGATACTGTTCTTTTTATTTGGCTGAAGAGCTTCTCTTTCGGCAGCTTCCTTGGCAGCCTGCTCTACAGTAAGTACTCTAACAGCTGGCTTGACTGCTTCTACCTTAACTGGTTTCTCCTCTTTTTTAGAATTTTCAGAGGTATCTTCTGGCTTTTTTACCACCTGTCCATTAAGCAAACTGCTTGGTGAAGAAAAATCAGCATCTGTTTCTTTAAGAGTTGCAGTTGTTTTTATGACTGTTACTGATTTGTTTTCTGTGGGAGCTGCATTACTCTGCCCATTAGCTACATTCTTTTTTGGAGTTACTGCTACGTTGACACCATCCATATTTTTGGTGGACACAACGCTGGATATAACATTACCCTGAAGATGCTCGGACTCTTCCTTGTCAGGAATATCATCATTAACATCCTCAGCCACAACATGAAGAAGTATGCTCTTAAAGTCTCCATGAAGACTAGGAATAAGAATACCCGCATTCATAAGTGTATTACCCTGAAGAGGTTTATCAAGGAATACATCCTCCTCGCCTGTCTCCACATTATAACGATATATCTTATAATAAAGCTCTGGTGAAAGTCCCTTAAGACATATCACTCTTGAACGCTGAAGCGCTCTGTTAATAACCTGAACATAAGTAACTAATGCTTTGGCTCTGTCAGGTGATACAACCATATAAGCATCATAATATCCATTACTCTGATATGAGGCCATACGATAATAATCACCACTTCTAACAAGATCATTGTACCTGTGATACATAGAACACTGATTGGCAATAAGCGCTCTGTCCTCTTCAGGTATTTTTGTTACATCAAGTTCATAACCAAATGTACCTGCAAGTGCAACATGTCCTCTTGTCTCAAAAGGAGTAGTTCTACCAATTGCGTGATTAGGACAATCACTTATATGTGCACCCATAGTAGATAATGGGTATAATAGAGCAGTTCCTTCCTGAATAGCCAGTCTTTCAATGGCATCTGTATCGTCAGAGCACCATATCTGTGGACTATAATAAAGCATACCTGGATCAAAACGTCCACCACCACTTGAGCAGTTCTCAAGAAGTAAATCAGGGAATTTCTCAAGAAGTCTCTCCTGCATATCATATACAGCCAGTGTATATCTATGGCTAAGCTCTCCCTGAGCATCACTTCCAAGGCCAAGAGAACCAAGATCACAAAGGGCTCTGTTCATATCCCATTTAACATATTCAATATTAGCGCTTTCTAGCACTTTTATAATACTATCAACAACATAATCACGTACTTCTTTTCTGGTAATATCAAGAACATACTGATTACGTGAAAGAACAGGCTCTCTACCTGGAATATTGATAATCCAGTCTGGATGAGCTCGGAAAAGCTCGGAATCCTTGCTGACCATCTCAGGCTCAAACCATATACCGAACTTCATACCAATCTCATTAACCTTGTCTACAAGGTTCTTAAGACCACCCTTTAGTTTAT
>DCHQ01000013.1 GCA_002314855.1 Lachnospiraceae bacterium UBA1748 | reverse complement strand
AGTTATTAACAGGTATTTATTATACTAATCTGTAAATGTATATACTTTCCCTTCGCGCGAGTGTGAAAAAAGTCCTCTCTTTGAAACAATAATCAAAGAGAGGACTTTTATTATAATACCTCGTTCATACTTCCAGTTCTGTATCCTAACAAATCAAGAGAGACATACATAAACCCAAATTCTTTAAATTTTTTATACACAAGCAATCTGATATCTTCATCCATAATTCTTTCGATTTCATCAGGACTAACCTCAATCCTGGCTACATCTCTATGGATTCTGACGCGTAACTGACGAAAACCCATATCTAAAAGAAGCTGCTCTGCCTTATCAACCATCCTTAGTTTTTCTTCGGTTATCTCATCTCCATATGGAAATCTGCTGGACAGACAGGCAAATGACTGTTTATCCCATGTAGGAATATTTAAATACTCGGATAAGTCTCTTATCTCTTTTTTAGTAAAGCCAATCTCTCTTAAGGGACTTCGTACTCCTAACTCAGCAACAGCCTGTAATCCTGGTCTGTAGTCTCCATTATCATCTAAATTAGAACCTTCTGCTATTTCATTTATTCCTAACTCCTTAGCTTTCGATATCATCTTTTCAAACAATTCATGCTTACAAAGATAACATCTATTTTTAGGATTATGTGAAAACCCGTCTATCTTTAGTTCTTCACTCTCTATGATAAAATGTCTGACATTCATTTTTTCACAGTATTCTTTGGCCTCATTTAATTCCCTTAAAGGAAATGAACATGAAGAAGCAGTAATAGCAATCGCTCTATCACCTAATGCATCTTTAGCTGCGTATAATAAGAACGTGGAATCAACTCCACTCGAAAATGCAACAGCAACACTTCCGAATGAAGATAAATATTTCTTTAAGCTTTCATATTTATCTAATAAAGAGTTCTCCATAACTTAATTCTCCATTGCAATTGGAAAATATTTATTCACTGCTTCCAAGCAAAAATTTAAATCATGAATGCCCTTCCATTCTTCATATCTATGACTAACTCCTGACTCTTCTAAAAAGCCATGCATTTTTCTATTAGGCTCAAGCAGAAAATCCTCTG
Organism: Lachnospiraceae bacterium UBA1748; assembly: GCA_002314855.1. Classification (GTDB taxonomy): domain Bacteria; phylum Bacillota; class Clostridia; order Lachnospirales; family Lachnospiraceae; genus NK4A136. The sequence continues at coordinate 14,871 of DCHQ01000013.1, read as the reverse complement.
TTCCACAGGCCATAAATATTTCAGGCATAGGTAATTTTCCATCACTAGATAGTATTTTCTTAACCAAATTCTCTGGCATGTTGTCGCTATTTATAAGTTCTGAAGGCTCACCAAAGCAGGCTCTGTAGTACTCGTAATTAGCGACTCCGTTATTATCGCCTGGTTTCATATTTAAGACTTCATAATGAACTAAGGCAGAACTTAATGCTATAGTCTTACCAAAAGTCTCTGGATAAGCTAAAGCAGTATGAAGTGCACCAAAGCCACCCATACTAAATCCTAATATATATGTCTCGTCTCTGTCTAATGCCAGATTAAAGGTTCGCCTTAAAAAGCCTATTAATTCCTCTCCTATAAAGCTCTGGTAATCACTACCAGTAGTCATCCCATTAAGCCAGAATCCATTTTCTCCATTTGGGCAGATAACTGCGAGATTATACTTTTCGATCAAATCATAGGGTAACCAGCATTCGCCCATTCCAGTATATCCATGAAGCATAAAGAGAGTTTTCATCCTGCCTCTTTCCTTAACTTCATGACCATTCTGATTAAAGGCATCCAGTCGATAATCAGAAGGAACAACCATCTTTAAAGATACCTGTCTTCTTAAACAGTTAGAATACATCTCTATATTGATATTTGCCATAACAGCTCCTTTCTAAATCTGAAACGGCCTGATTCGTTTCGGTAGAATCGGCCCATGCCTCTATCCAAAAAGAAGACCCTTAAGGTCTTCTTTTTATGATTCTTCAACAGGCAACCACTTATTCATTATATCATCTAATAATTTGATATCTATCGGTTTTGCCAGGAAATCCTGCATTCCTTCCCGTATAAACATCTCCTTTGCATCTCCAACAGCGTTGGCCGTCAGTGCAATAATAATAAGCTTCTCATATTTTTCGCCCATCGATCTAATCTTTTTCGTTGCCTCAACTCCATCCATCTCCGGCATCATGTGATCCATGAACACTATGTCATAATCATTCGCCTGAACCATTGCTATCGCCCGTCGACCACTCTCTGCAGTATCAACCTGCATATCGTATTTCTTAAGAAGGTGGCTGGCAACCTTTAGATTAATCAGTGTATCATCTACTAATAGGGCCTTCATATTAGGTCTCTTCGCAAACTCAACTGCAGACTTCCTGACAATATTTTGATAAGAATGATCTCCTAACGCTTTGGCTATATCATCACCAATAGCTACATATTCTTCGACCATCTGCTTAATCACAATATGGAAGGTGCTACCCTCTCCGTATACACTTTCTACGAAGATATCTCCGTCCATCAACATACACAGATGCTTACTGATGGCCAGTCCTAATCCAGTTCCCTGAATACTTCTGTTCTTTCTGGTATCAACCTGACTGAACTTATCAAAGATTAATTCAACATCCTCTTCCTTAATTCCAATACCGGTATCAACCACATCAAAGTAAAGTGTAGGATTGGTCTTATTATTATTCCAGTTAACTATTAGTGAGATTGTCCCCTTCTTAGTAAACTTAACTGCATTACCTAAGATATTGGCTAATACCTGTCTGACTCTTCCAACATCACCTATCAGCTGCTTAGGAATCGATGGATCGACAACTACTTCAAATTTAACTACGCTTTCATACAATCTGGCATCAATCAGATTGGTCACATCATGAACCAGCGAAGGTAATTCATATTTATCAGGTATAAGTTCATACATTCCAGCTTCAATCTTACTGATATCCAATACATCATTAATGATTCCTAAGAGGTTATTACTAGCAGAGCTTATGTCATTAATCTTAGAAATAGTCTCCGTAGACAATGTAGGATCCTCTAAGACCATATTACTCATACCAATAATGGCATTCATAGGTGTTCGTATTTCATGGCTCATATTGGCCAGGAAATTACTCTTAGCCTTATTAGCTTCCTCAGCAAGTGTTCTGTTTTCCTCTGCTACTCGAAGAGCCTCCTCTTCATTCGTAACATCATGAAGAAAATATATAGTATACAGAAGTTCGTCAAACTTATCTTTTACTACCGTCTTATCAAGCTTACACAGGCTGTCTGTACCATTAACTTCAATTATTCCTCCGTCCTTACGAGTCAGGAAATCATTAATAGTCCTTTTCTTTAAGCTGCTTTCCTTACATTTTAGATATTTAAGAGCATACTTATTATGAAGTACTATTATCCCTTCTTCATCAGTAATTAATACCGGAATATCCACGTCCTCGAATACATACTCTGCAACATTAGTCTCGGAAAGTCCAAATACTTTATTTTTTTGAGATATATCAAATAAAACAGAAGCAGAACAAAAGGCACTGATACAACTGCCAGGAATAGCAGGAATATTGAATAGAGATGGCCCTAATGTATCAAAAATATATCCAATAAACAGAACCGGTCCAAACCAGATAAATTTCTTTAGAATATATTTGCTTCTCTTGTTAGGAGCCCTCTTAATTCCATAAGCAAGAATAAAATAATAAAGAACAATAGCGCCCATAATACTGGCGAACTGTAGAATTCTGGCCCAAGACATGGTTGAATTGTACCAGTACCCCCATGGTGTCATTACGAACTCAACGGCACTTTTTTGAATAATCTGAGTCCACGCCGTCAGTGAAGCCACCAGGAATATTGCCAAAAAGACATACATTCTTTTGACAGGATAATCTGTCATAGTTCCAACATATATGATAATAAAAAACATATACATTGTAACAGCTAACAGTGCTATTGCTCTGGGTATATAGGCAAAGTCATCATTATAACAAAGACTCATCCATGCGTATCCAAAATCCCAGAAAAATACACATACTGAAACAAGGAACATCTGCATACCTGACTTGGATTCTTTATTAGAATACGCATTATAGCCTCCGCCAAGTACAGAAGAAATACCCATTATTAAAATTGCAAATGCAGCTAATGCGCTGGTTGAATAAACATTCATATAATTAGTTCCTATTTACTCTGCATCATCCTTTAAAGGATTAGCAAACATGGCAATTCCTTTAGTTAGCTTTAATAATTCAGCATCTTCGTAGATATCAAGTGAACCAGTATATTTTTCTCCGGCAGCAACAGCATCCATAAAATCAGTATTTCCAGTAATAACATATCCATTCTCGTTAAGAAGAAGGACTGTTAGTAAATCTCCCTCAAAGGCGTCTCCATTAGATGCATAGAGTTCATAATCAACTGTTAAATACCCATCAGAAGCATTACCTGATACTCTGAAATCTGCCTCCCAGGGAACATATTCTCCAGTACCTTCCCTGATATTAATATCACTCCAGCTGATGCGTCCATCAGGCTCACCATCGTCACAATTAATAAACTCTACAATTGTATTAGCAGGACCAATGCATGGATTATAAACAAATGTATCACCTATAATATTATCATTAGCATCCTTCGCTTCTGCTGCCCCACTAAATGAAAATGCCTGATCATAAAGATTAGTAACTGCTAAGAGCAAACCATTACTACCGTATCTAACACATGGAGTTACACTAATAACAATACCTGGTAATTCTTCAGAAACAGAATATCTGACTCCCCATTGAATCAATGAATAGTCGGTATCAAGAGAATTAATAGCAGCCTCGACCTCATCACTCAACTGAGTTAGTGTAGCTGCTTCACCCTCATTGTCTGCTGTATCCTCTAAAGAAGTGTCATAATCTGTATCTACATCCTCTTCTTCATATACATCTTCTACAGTGGCCTCTCCCTGGTAGAAATGAACATCCGATGATGCTCCCTCGATTGGTTCTCCTCTAAAAGCTAATAACTCAAATAAATCTGTAGCATTATCATGAACCTCTAGTACCAGTCCACAATCTAAACCACAGTCAGCCATGTATGAAAAACAATCCTCGCTGCCATCTCCATTAACCATATAAAGAAAATCTCTTCCATTTACAGTCTTGGTATCTGCAGCATAAGATGAGTATTCAGCATACTGATCCTTATCCATGCAGGCAGCATAGATAACAATACTGCCATCCTTATCTAAGATTCTAAAACCAGCTGGTTCACTAACAACCTCAAAGGAATGACCATCTGAAGTATCTACATATACCATCATCTCGCCATACTCTTCACCTAATGTGAATTTATAACCCATATTTGAAGTCTTGTAGGCTGAATCAAGCTTCGCTGCTCTGTCTGGAAACAGATCCTTATAATCATCATTCTTATTAGAATTACCAACTGAAAAACTACAGCCCGTTACAGCAACCATCGCCATGGCTAAAACTATCATGGTAGCTAATAGTTTCTTTACTCTTTTACTCATTATGTCCCTCTCATAAAAAGTATATAATCAATCATTAATTAATGTCGTAGCTGCCTATTTTTGTCCGTAGTAGGCATTTGCTCCATGCTTTCTGTAATAGTGCTTATCCTGAAGTTCCTGCGGTGCAGGTGCAATCTGAGGATTAATAGTCTCTGCTCGGTATGCCATCTTGGCAACTTCTTCTAATACTACAGCATTATGAACAGCATCATGTCCGTTCTTGCCCCATGAAAAAGGTCCATGGTTCTTGCATAATACAGCTGGAACAGCCATGATTTCCTTATTCATCTTCTTAAACTCATCTACGATAAGAAGTCCAGTATTTTTTTCATAAGCATCATCAATTTCTTCCTTGGTAAGGCATCTTACACAGGGTACCTCTCCATAGATGTAATCTGCATGAGTAGTTCCGTAGCATGGAATAGATCTTCCTGCCTGAGCCCAGCTGGTAGCATATGAAGAATGAGTATGAACCACTCCTCCAATTTCACTAAAGGCCTTATATAACTCTAAGTGAGTAGGTGTATCTGATGACGGATTATATCTGCCTTCCACCTTATTACCGTCTAAATCCATCAAAACCATATCATCGGGAGTAAGCTTATCATAATCTACCCCGGATGGCTTGATTGCAAAGATACCAGATTCTCTGTCAATCTGACTTACATTGCCCCAGGTAAAGGTTACCAGACCATATTTAGGTAAAAGCATATTTGCTTCGTAAACTTCTTTTTTTAACTGTTCTAGCATAAAATGATTCTCCTTAATTAACTATTCTTATAAAGGAAGACCTGCAACTGCTGCCTTCTGTGCAGGTATGGTAGACTTATAGCTTTCAATATAAGCATCAAATCCTGCAACATCTGCTGGATCTGGATTCATTACACTACCACCATCCTTGGTAAATACCTTGCTGGTCAGATAAGCATCAAACGCCTCACCCTCTGACTTATTAACCATGTACGCTGCTAAAATAGCCATTCCCCAAGGTCCGCCTTCGCCTGCTGTTTCCATACATGAAACAGGTGTATTCATTGCTGCTGCCAGAATACTCTGCCCAACGCCCTTAGTCTTAAATAATCCACCATGTCCATAAATTGTATCAGCCTTAACGCCCTCTTCCTTGAACAGAATATCACATCCAATTTTTAATGTAGCTAATGAAGCATATAAATTAGTTCTCATAAAGTTAGCGAGATTCATCTTCGCATCAGGCTTACGAACTACCATAGGACGTCCTTCCTCTAGGCCAATTACAGGCTCACCTGATAGTGTATTAAAGGCAACTATTCCTCCACAGTCCTTATCTCCATTAAGGGCATTAGTATATAACTTTCCATAAATATCATTAACACTTAAATTCATGCCAAACATATCAGAGAATTCTTTAAATAATGAAACCCATGCATTGAGGTCAGAGGTACAGTTATTACAGTGAACCATTGCTACCGTGTCACCAACAGGAGTAGTTACTAAATCAAGTTCCTCGTGTACTGCCTTAAGATCCTCTTCTAATACAACCATGGCAAATACAGATGTTCCTGCTGATACATTACCTGTTCTGACTGCAACTGAATTAGTAGCTGACATACCAGTTCCTGCATCTCCCTCAGGAGGAGCCATAGGTACCCCTTCTTCTAAGGCACCAGATACATCCAATAATGCTGCACCTTCCTTAGTCAGGGTTCCTGCATTTTCGCCGGCAACCAATACCTTAGGAAGAATATCCTGAAGCTGCCATGGCATAGTCTTTATTTCAGGAAGAGCGTTGAACTTATCCATCATAGCTTTATTATAATCTCTGATAGAAGAATCGATAGGGAACATACCAGATGCTTCACCAATACCCATAACCTTTTCGCCGGTTAATGACCAGTGAATGAATCCAGCTAATGTTGTTAAGTATGAAATATCCTTAACATGCTCTTCTTTATTTAAAATAGCCTGATAAAGGTGAGCAATACTCCATCTTTGAGGAATGTTAAAATCAAATTCATCAGTTAACTTCTTTGCCGATTCTGCTGTAATAGTATTTCTCCAGGTACGGAAAGGAACTAATAGCTTATTAGAGGCATCAAAGGGAAGATATCCATGCATCATTCCTGAAATACCAATAGCCTTTAACTTCTTAACTGTAACTCCATACTTATTCTGAACATCCTTAACCATGTTCGCATAGCAATCCTGAAGTCCATCTATAATCATCTCCTGGGAATATGTCCATATTCCATCTATAAGCTGGTTTTCCCACTCATGATCACCAGAAGCAATTGGGTTATGCTCCTCATCAATCAAAACTGCCTTGATTCTGGTAGAACCAAACTCAATTCCCAATACTGCATTGCCATTTTCAATCAGATTTTTAATATCAGCCATTTCATCCTCCTAGCAAGAAAAAAATAGTATTTTCATTATAATTGCTACAACAATTCCAAATATAAATCTATCATAAAAATAAAGTCGTTCACAACTATAATGACGAAAAAAATTCATCATTTATTGCTCACATCTGATGATTTTACTAAAAATGTGCACAGCTGCTATTTACAACTGTGCATTAAAAAATAAACAAACCAAAACTAAGCATTTACGCCAAGGGCAAATGCCTTTTTGTTTAATTCTAAGAATTTAGCGGGAACATTCTTTTCAATTGCTTCCTGCCATAATTCATCTGATATATCACTTAAATATTTTGAAAAACGACCCATCAAACAGATATTAACTGCCTTGGAATTTCCAGCCTCTTCAGCTAGTGATAGAAAATCCTTAGCATCAACTTTTACTCCCTTAGCTTCCATCTTTGCTATAAGGTCAGATGGATATTCCATCGCTCCAGTAATAACAGGCATAGGTTCAACCTGCTGAGTATTGGTAATAATCTGTCCACCTGGTTTTAAATATTCAAGCCATCTTGCTGCTTCTAACTCCTCGAAGGAAATGATTATATCTGCTTCTCCTTTATCAATAACCGGAGATGAAACATGCTCTCCATACCTTACGTAGGTTACAACACTTCCACCTCGCTGGCTCATTCCGTGAACCTCAGATACTTTTACATCATAGCCTTTTGAAAGAAGCACATATCCTAACATTTTACTGGCAAGCAGAGTACCCTGTCCGCCAACTCCAACTATCATAATATTCTTTGTTTCCATGCTGCTACTCCTTTGCTATAATGCCCCAAGCTTACACATCTGACTACATACCTTACAGCCAATGCATAGAGTGGTATCTATTCTAACCTTATTATCTTTTACAGAAATAGCTGGACAACCTATCTTCATACATGCTTTACAGCCAACACACTTATCAGTATCAGGCTTAATTGCAGGTTTATGCACCGTTCCCTTAATCATTACACATGGTCTGCGGCTAATAATAATTGATGGCTCTACTGCCTCTAATTCTTCGAGAATTACTCTTTCACATTCAGCCAGATCATATGGGTCAACTACAGCAACTCTGTTAAATCCTAATGCCCGACATAGTGCCTCTAAATCTACCTTACCGGCAGGCTCTCCTAATAGATTCTTTCCTGTCGTAGGATTCTGCTGATGACCTGTCATACCAGTAATTGAATTATCAAGTATAATCACCGTTGAATTACTCATGTTATATGAGATATCAGTAATACCTGTCATACCAGAATGGATAAATGTAGAATCACCTATTACACCAACAGAATGCTTTTCTCCCTTTTCGCCCATAGCCTTATTGAATCCGTGAAGACCAGAGCAGCTCGCTCCCATACATACATTAAGGTCCATGGAATTAAGTGGTGCAATTGCTCCAAGTGTATAACAGCCAATGTCACCATATACCATGACGTTATTTTTCTTAAGAACGTAAAAGATTCCTCTGTGAGGGCATCCTGCACACATTACAGGAGGACGCATAGGAACAGGCTCATCAATAGCTTCATATGAAGGAGTATCCATTCCAAGACATTGACGAATAAGATTCTGAGAGAACTCACCACAGATTGGGAAGGTATCTTTACCAGTAACCTTAAGCCCTAACTGCTTACAGTGATTTTCAATAATAGGATCTAGCTCCTCTATTACAATCAGTTTTTCAACCTTTGATGCAAAATCCAGAATCATTTTTTCAGGAAGTGGATAAATCATTCCCAATTTTAGAATACTCGCACTATCACCAAATACTTCCTTGGCATACTGATAAGAAACAGATGAAGTAATAACACCTATTTTAGTATCACCCATTTCAATTCTGTTTATATCGCTTTCCTCTGCGTATTTAATTAAATCAAGAGTTCTTTCTTCAACACGAACATGCGCATCGCGAGAATTTTTTGTCATCATTACCTTCGCAGGATCTTTTACATAAGGTACCTGCTCTGGCAATATTCTTTCTTCTGTATTAACAACACTCTGAGAATGTGCAACTCTGGTACACATTTTAATAAATACTGGTGTATTAAATTTCTCAGAAATTTCAAATGCTTTCTTGGTATAAATTCTGGACTCTTCTGAATCAGAAGGTTCAAGCATAGGTACCTTAGCTGCAATAGCATAATGTCTTGAATCCTGTTCATTCTGAGATGAATGCATTCCAGGATCGTCTGCAACACAGATAACAAGACCTGCATTTAACCCCTGATAAGAGATTGTAAAAAGTGGATCTGCAGCAACATTAAGACCTACGTGTTTCATTGCACATGCAGCTCTTCTTCCGCCCAGAGTTGCACCATGCGCTACTTCAAGAGCAACCTTTTCATTTGGTGCCCATTCGCAATAGATCTCATCATATAACGCAGCCTCTTCGGTAATCTCTGTACTGGGAGTACCAGGATAACTTGATATAATACTAACACCGGCTTCATACATACCTCGGGCAATAGCCTTATTTCCAAGCATTAATTCTGCCATATAAATTAACTCCTTTATTTAAAGTTTTGTAACCGATTAAAATATGACTTTCATCAAATCGGTTCCCTACTGAATCTGCTGAGCAACTAACTGCTCAGAACCATGTCTTTGACGAAGAACAGGTTTTTCTATCTTTCCAGTTGCATTTCTAGGAATCTCCTCAAAGAATACAACCTTAGGTCTCTTATATCGTGGAAGTCCCATACAGAATTCGTCTACTTCTTCTGTAGTGAGTGTCATTCCGTCCTTTATCTCAATAATAGCTGCTGTGATTTCTCCAAGTCTCTTACTTGGCATACCAATAACAGCCACATCCTTAACCTTATCATTTTTCCTGATATAGTTCTCAATCTGAACGGGATATATATTTTCGCCACCAGAAACTATTACGTCCTTCTTTCGGTCTACCAGCCAGATAAAATCATCCTCATCCATCATGGCCATATCTCCTGTATAAAGCCAGCCATCCTTAATTGTCTCGGCTGTAGCTTCGGGATTGTTATAATAACAGGTCATGACACCTGGGCCCTTAACAATAAGTTCTCCGACATCTCCCTTTTTAACATCAGCACCATCTTCAGTAACAATTCTGCATTCCCATCTGTATCCAGGAACTCCAATAGCACCTACCTTGTGAATATTGCCCATTCCGAGATGAACACATCCGGGACCTGTTGATTCAGAAAGTCCATAGTTTGTATCATAATCGTGGTCAGGGAAATAGCTCTTCCATTGCTTAATAAGCGTAGGTGGAACTGGCTGAGCTCCAATATGCATTAATCGCCACTGAGATAATTCGTATTCAGAAAGCTTAATCTTGCCAGTATCAAGAGCATCAAGAATATCCTGTGCCCAGGGAACAAGAAGCCATACTATTGTACATTTTTCCTTAGAAACTGCATCAAGAATTATTTCAGGCTTAGAACCCTTTAGAAGCACTGCCTTACTTCCTGCAACCAAAGAACCCATCCAATGGAACTTGGCTCCTGTATGATATAAAGGAGGGATGCATAAAAATACATCATCACGTGAGGTCTCATGATGCTTTTGCTCCATCTGGGCTGCCTGCAGAAGACTTAGATGCTTATGAAGAATTGCCTTAGGAAAACCAGTTGTTCCCGAAGAGAAGTATATAGCCCCGAAATCATCCTCGCAAAGCTCAATCTCTGGTTCCTTACTTGAGCAGTCTGCTACCAGCTCACGATAGCTTTCTGCATAACGAGGGCAATTATCCCCAACATATATAAGCAAACGTCCCTTTGAAAGTTTTTCTGCATTTGCTTCAATTCGACCAATAAACTCAGGCCCAAATACTATCATATGTACTTCCGCAAGCTCAGCGCAGTATAATATTTCCTCGGCATCATATCTAAAATTAAAAGGTACTGCTATAGCTCCTGATTTAAGAATACCAAAATATATAGGAAGCCACTCGAGGCAGTTATACATTATTATAGCTACGCGGTCACCCTTTTTTACTCCACGCGAGATTAACAAATTCGCGAATCTATTAGCTTTTTCGTTAAATACAGACCATGATATTTCTCTGCGATATGGCTCGAATAGTGATGGCTCAATAAGGTCATATTCCTTCCAGGAGATACGTCTGTTATCTGCCTCCTCAGGATTAAGTTCCACCAGCGCAATCTCATCACCGTAATCCCTTGCGTTATTAATAAGGTAATCTATTACTGTCATTATTATTCTCCTAAACTGTCTACTTCTTTTACTTTAACTATTGTGTCGTAGCAAACAAACATATTATCCACTTCCTCCTTATTAAGTTTCTTCGTAAATAAAGAAACTATAGGAACAAGAATAAGTCCGCCTATCATCGCAATAGCTCCTGAGTATATTGAGTTCTGAGTTGTAAACTTCATAAATGCGGGCCATGATTGATTATCAATTACATTAAGGCTAATAAAGAACTGAACTGTGGCAAGACCAGTTCCCCAGATAAAGCATACCACTACTGATGCCTTTGACACGCCCTTCCAGTATAAGCCGTATAAGAAAGGAGCAAGGAATGCCCCCGCAAGTGCTCCCCATGATACCCCCATCATCTGAGCGATGAATGTAAACTCAGGATGCGCATCCTTAATAACTGCAATAACCGCAGAGAAAATAATAAATACAACAATAAATATTCTCATTATTGCGACCTGATTCTTTTCACTCATTTCTTTATTTTTCTTAGCCATTGAGGGCTTAATTACATCAAGTGTAAATGTTGAACTCGATGTCAATACCAGTGAAGACAGAGTCGACATAGATGCTGAAAGAACCAGTACAATGACTACAGAAACAATAATTGGTGACAGAGTTGACAGCATTGAAGGAACGATTTTATCATACAAAACCTTGCCTGACTCACTGTATATTCCAGGGGCATCATATAGACGACCAAAGCCACCAAGGAAATAACATCCTCCGGCAACAATGATTGCAAATACTGTTGAAATAACTGTACCCTTATGAATATCCTTTTCACTCTTAATTGAATAGAACTTTCCTACCATCTGAGGCAGTCCCCAGGTTCCAAGAGAGGTAAGAATAACTACAAAAAGTAAAAACAAAGGATTAGGGCCAAAGAATGAACTGTATGCTCCACCAGTCCAGCCATCAGCTGGTACCTCTGATAACTTCTGGGTAGCAGATAAAAGTCCACCATTATCCTTAATTACCGCAAGAATTACGGCAGAAATACCAAATAGCATGATTATTCCCTGGATAAAATCATTGATGGCTGTAGCCATGTATCCGCCAAAAATTACATACATTCCTGTGAACACGGCCATAATTAAAATTACCACCCAGTATGGAACTCCAAACACCAGACCAAACAAGCTTGAAAGGCCGTTATACAATGAAGCTGTATATGGAATTAAGAAAATGAAAACAATAATAGAAGCTGCGATTTTTAATCCCACAGAACTAAATCTCTTGCCAAAGAAATCTGGCATAGTTTTAGCATCTAGATGCTGTGTCATAATTCTGGTTCTTCGTCCCAGAATATTCCACGCAAGAAGTGAACCAATAAACGCATTACCAAGTCCGGCCCATGTAGCTGCAAGTCCGAATAACCAGCCAAACTGTCCTGCATATCCTACGAAAATAACTGCAGAAAAGTAAGATGTTCCAAACGCAAATGCTGTAAGCCATGGTCCAACCGAACGTCCCCCAAGAACGAATCCATTAACATCTGTGGCATGCTTTCTGGTGCTATAGCCGACATAAATCATGACTGCTAAAAATATCACCAACAAAATAGCAGATAATGCCTGTGTGCTCATATAAAAGTAAACCTCCATAAATAAAATAACTTCCTATGGTAGTATAACAGTGATACTGTTTTTTTACAATTATACGATTACTCTTGTTCAGAGCAAAAATATCAATCAGTCTTTAAAAAGATTTATCTTTCTATCAATCATTTCATCTATTTTTTCGATGTATAGCTTTACATCCTTTACATCATCACAACGCTCGATTCGACCGTCCGGGAACACACGCTTAGTCACCGTTCCTGCGCCACACGCAACTATGGTCTGAACTTCCTCCAGCATAGGAGAGGTAAACGCGTTATCACGTATTATCGCGTAAACACGCTATTTTACTGGCTTTTTTAACCTTGTACCAAATTACTATCACGTATTATTAAGTACTTTTTCGGGCTTTTTTGATGTATTTTTTGATGTACCTGGCCATTTTCAAAATATGTACCTGATTTGGTACATCATTTTTTCCCGCAAACGCCCGTATTTAATAGCTTTCGAGGACCTCTAATAATTAGAATAATTTCATATCCTTGAAAACCTTTTTTAATGATTCTTTCTTCTTATTTTCAGATACCTCAGCATAGATATCCAAGGTTGTCTGAATATCTCTATGTCCCATAACAGACTGGATTGCTTTAATGTTCATATCAGCTTCGCAAAGCCTCGCACAAAATGTATGTCTGATATAGTGATTCGAGAAAAATGGCAAGAGCTCAGGATCACGTCCTTCCCCTAATGCCTTTTCTGTCTCAGCTTTATTGTAAGACTCAATGATTCTATGGATTTCCCTGTTAACTCCCTCTGGAATGTAGATTTCCTGGAATCTATTAAAGAAAACAAAATTCTTATATCCAGCAACTTCTGTAACACTGTGAAGATTCAATTCTTCCTGCTTGGTTTTCTCTTTCAGTAACGCTTCGTATACCGCATCAACCATAGGAATAATTCTCTTACCAGCTTCAGTCTTCGGATCATTTAAAATCCATCCTGTAGGCCTGTCATTCTTACGATTTGCAAGATACGCAATTGAGTGATTGATATTGATAGTCCTTTTATCCATATCCACATCTTCCCATCTAAGACCAATCACTTCTCCGATTCTACAGCCAGTACCAAACATAAATACAAAGAACGGCGAAAATCTCTGATATGTAGGATTCATATCCACATAGCGAAGAAATGCTCTCTGCTGCTCAATCGTAAGTGCATTTCTTAAGGTACTTTCCCTAACATTGCTTCGATTAAGCATCCTGATAACACCATCAGCCGGATTACTTCTTATTATGTTGTCTCTGACTGCCAATTCAAATGCTGGTCTGATAAGTCTCTGCAGATACTTTATGGTGGCTATATGTAACTTCTTTTCAGAAAGTAAATCACTGTAAAACACTAAAACATCTGTGAATTTTATATTAGCAATTTTCTTCTTACCAAATCCATCTCTCACATATCTTCTGTAACAGTCCATGTAATTTACACGGGTTGTCTCACGAAGATCAGTCTTCGTTTTCATATACAGATCAAACATGTGATTTAATGTCACATTATTAGCCGCATGAGTATCAATACCGTCAAGCTCATCCTTCAAAAGTTGTCTTTCTTTCTCCCTAAGTTCGATTAAACTTCTGGAATAGATATATCTCCTCTTACCTGCTGAATCAATATAACTATAGGAATACAAATCTCTTGATTCCCTGTAGGCTTCTCCCTTTCTGAGTACCCTACCCTTTTTGTCTTTACGTGATGCCATAATAATCTCCTTTCATGCGAAAAGAGATCCAAAGTGCTACGATTTCTTATCTTTATTGATAAGTTTCATTACACCTTCCATCATCACTTCACTAACGGTCTTGTTAGCCTTATCAGCATAAGCTTTCACTGCCTCATATTCCTCTGGCAGCATTCTGACACTAACTACTTTTCCTTTTATTACATCCTTTACAGGACGACCCATTTTTGCCATAAGCTTACACCTCTCCTAACATAAACCATTATACATTTTGTCATACGATTAGTCAATGAATTTCAATCATTCCCCTACACGAAATTGAAGCAGATACTCTTCAAAAAGTTGACAATCGACATAAGCCATTTTGTTAACCTTTATCACCGCACCTGCTTCTCTTGCCAGCTTCTCAAATGAACTCTGACTCATCTCATAAAAATCTGCTCCGCTTTTGTATCGTCTGAATTGTTTCCATTCTTTGACCACGACTTCTTTTTCGTTCATGACTTTGCTCCTCTCGCTGTTTAAATTTGGCATTATCTGCCAGTAAAAATACACCAGTCATTGATATACTTTTATTGACAGATAAAAAAATAATTCGCAGGTAATCATCAGGTTCACGATTCACACCGGTCTTGCACCGCCTGTCATCAAAATGGATCCATAAGGATGTGTATC
>DCHQ01000020.1:6563-8253 GCA_002314855.1 Lachnospiraceae bacterium UBA1748 | reverse complement strand
TGGTTTTGGAAATTTATTTAAATATTTATTGTTATACCAATTGGTATACTCTGGATTATCGATCATAGAATCTGTGATCCAAAAATCGTATATTACGATTATTCCATTTGGTCCTAATATTTTGTCAGTATTATTTAAAAATGAATTTTTATCAATCCAATTGATTACACCAGCAGCTGTTATGATATCATAACGTTCTTCTGGGATTTTTGTTTCTTCTGCTTTTGCAACGTAGAAGTTGAATAGTTTATCATTGTAGGTTTCTTTACATATATTAATCATCTCAGATGATATATCTGTTCCAGTTACTTTTTCACATATTAGTTTTAATGCTTTTGTTGAGAGACCAGCACCGCATCCAATATCAAGACCACTTTGATATGAAGTAGTAATATTAAGATCTCTTTTTATGATTTCAATAATATCTCTGTGAAGCCATGGTCTGTTTAGGTATCCTTCAGATATTCTTTTTGAATTAAAAGATATAGTATTCATTATATTTTCCCATTATTATTTCATTTACGGATATATCAAATAGTATATATTTATTATATGTATATTTTTGATTTATGTTCAATTTATTAATGATCAAATTGATATTGTTTATTGCCTTTTTATTATATTTTATGTTTTATTAATTTCTAATAATCAATTTCGTTTTTAATTTGAATTAGCCTGATTTATTTTTTTATAACTAATATTTAGTACTTCTTATATTTCATGGATTTTCCAATTTTCATATTCTACATTTTATCTAATTATAGGTAAATTCCCCTGACACTATATATGGTATAGGCCATATCTTCAACCACAAAATTGTTTCACGTGAAACATTCGGTTCACATAAATTCCATACCCCTAAATATAGTTGTCTCATGTTTCACGTGAAACAGTATATGGTGTCAATAACGTGAAACATGGAAAAATGTAAGAAAATAACACAAATATTCAATAGATTTTCTAACATTAGAACGGATAATGTGCATACTAATATATAGAATAAAGAATATCATTGTGGTAAAATCAACATAGTTAGTTATATTAGGAGTGGTTTATTAATGAGTCAAAGTATATGGAATCTGGCAGATGAAATAGTAAATTCTGTATCAGATGCTATTAAAACTGAAAATTATTCTGGTCTTAGTCAGAAGATTAAGAATTCAGTTGATGAAGCCACAGCCGATATTAGAAATAGAGTCAATTCAAATGTCAAAACTAGAAATACATATTATGATCCTGAACAGGGAAAATATGTTGATGCTAGTATCGATAAAGTAATATCTAATCTATTTACAGATAGTTCAGCTAATAAACAAAAGAAAGCACCTGGATATGGTAATCTCATTCAAGAGATGAAACCTACAGGACGTAATGAGCTTGTTGTATGTAAAGACAATAAGATACCTGGTCGTATATCAAGTTACTTTAAATATATAGGTGGCATTGCAGGAACAGCATTCATGTCTCCTATCGCTTACTTTTCTACCAGTGCTTTTGTAACAGGAATATTGGCTGGTTCTCTTGCACCACTTACAGGTTTTGGATTTGCAGCATCTATTGGAGCTATCGGATGTACCATAGGTGGTATAGTAGGTGGTAAAACTAGAATCAACAAGAATAAAAGATTCAAGATATATAAGAAGATAATTGGTACAAAAGGATATTGTCAGGTAGAAGAACTTGCCAAAGA
>DCHQ01000020.1:5422-6493 GCA_002314855.1 Lachnospiraceae bacterium UBA1748 | reverse complement strand
TATTTCCTTGAAGCACACTTTGACAAGAACGAAGAAATATTCATTACAAGTAATAACAATTACAACAATTATCTTCATGCAGAAGAAATACAGAAGCAGCTTCTCGAGATGAAGGATGAAAAAAATGCAGCAGTCGAGCAGGAAATTTCACGTGAAACAACGAACACTTCATCTGGTACTAACAGTGAAGCAAAGACAATTGTCGATGAAGGTAAGGAATATATATCTAAGATTCATAAAGCTAATCAATTAATTCCTGGACAAGATATGACTAAGAAGCTCAATACCATGGAAGATATTGTTACGAGAATCTTTGAAAAGATTGAGCGCGAACCTGAAATGTCGGAGGAACTTCGTCGTATGATGAAGTATTATCTTCCAACAACCATTAAGCTTCTTGATGCTTACATTGAAATGGATGGTCAACCATCGTATGGAGATAACAATATATCTAAGAGTAAGAAAGAAATAGAGGATTCACTGGATGTAATTAATCAGGCATTTGGTAATCTGTTTGACAGCTTATTCGAAGATAAAGCATGGGATATTTCATCGGATATTAATACTATGAAAACCATGATGAAACAGGATGGACTTACACCTGATAATGCTTTTAGAGAGCAATAATTTTCTGTAACCAAAAAATGAGTATCATTTTTTAAAGGTATATATATGTACCACTAAGAAACAATGTTAATTTTTTAAAAATCTACCAAAGGGGAGAGTAATAATGGAAAACGAATTAGAAAAAGTTGCAGCACCTACACTTACATTTGGAATCGAAGATCCAGCACTGGCTATCGATGATGTTAAGGAAGAGAAAATCGAGAAGATCGTAGAAGAGAATAAGTTCACTGAAGAAGAGAAGAAAATGATTGATGATTTCTCTAAGCAGATTGATCTTAAGAATACTAATGCAATTCTTCAGTATGGTGCAAGTACACAGACTAAGATGGCAGACTTTTCTGAGAAAGCTCTTGGCAATGTACGTACAAAGGATATGGGCGAGATCGGTGATATGATTACAGGTCTTGTTACAGAATTAAAGAGTATTGATACTGACGAAGACAG
>DCHQ01000020.1:0-5294 GCA_002314855.1 Lachnospiraceae bacterium UBA1748 | reverse complement strand
GATCACCAGGTACAGCTCATGAAGGATATTGATGTTCTTGATAAGATGTATGATCTTAACCTTACATACTTCAAGGAAATCAGTATGTATATTGAAGCTGGTAAGGTAAAGATTGAAGATGCTAGAAATAAAGATTTACCAGAACTTACAAAGAAAGCAGCAGAGAGTGGACTCCCTGAGGATGCTCAGGAAGTTAAGGACTTCGAGAACATGATCGAAAGATTCGAGAAGAAGATAAGCGATCTTGAGCTCAGCCGTATGCTTGCTCTTCAGACAGCTCCACAGCTTCGTCTTGTTCAGAGCTCTAATACAGTAATGGTTGAGAAGATTCAGTCTACTCTTGTTAATACTATTCCTCTTTGGAAGAATCAGATGGTTATCGCTCTTGGTATTCAGCATTCAACACAGGCTGCTGAAGCACAGCGTAAGGTTTCAGATATGACTAATGAACTTCTTAAGAAGAATGCAGCACAGCTTAAGGTTGCTACAATCGAGACAGCTAAGGAAGCTGAGAGAGGAATTATCGATATCGAAACACTTAAGAATACTAATGCAAGTCTTATCTCTACACTTGATGAAGTTGTAAAGATTCAGGAAGCTGGTAGAGAGAAACGTAAGAAGGCTGAAGTTGAACTTCAGAATATGGAGAAAGAGCTTAAAGAGAAATTACTTGATATGAAGAAGAATCAGTAAGATATATACTATATGATATATTCTTCTTTGATGCTGGAGGGTGACTATGGAAAAAATTATAGCCGTTGCTAACCAAAAGGGTGGTGTAGGTAAAACTACTACCACTGTTAATCTTGCCGCTTGTATTGCCGAGCTTGGCAAGAAGGTTCTATTAATAGATATGGATCCACAGGGTAGTGCTACTAGTGGATTTGGTGTAAACAAGGTAGAACAGGAAAAAACAGTATACGAGCTTTTACTTGGTGAATACTCAGTTAATGAGTGTATTCTTCGTGATGTAATACCAGGTGTATCTATTATTCCTTCCAATGTTAATCTTGCAGCAGCAGAAATTGAACTTATTGGCATAGAGGATAAAGAATTTATTCTTAAAAAAGAGCTTGAGTATGTATTAAACGATTATGACTATATCATGTTTGATTGTCCTCCATCGCTTAATACTCTCACGCTTAATGCTATGACTACTTCCAATTCAGTTATCGTACCAATTCAGTGCGAGTACCTGGCTCTTGAAGGTCTTAGTGATCTTATTACAACAGTTAATCTTGTTAAGGAAAGACTTAATCCTTCTCTTGATCTTGAAGGTATAGTATTTACAATGTTCGATGGTAGAACAGTTCTTTCGCAGGATGTTGTTAATACAGTTACACAAAGTTTTCCTGATAAGGTATACCAGGCTAAGATTTCAAGAAACGTACGATTATCAGAGGCTCCTTCATTTGGTAAGCCTATCAATATATATGATCCTAAGTGCTCAGGTACTGAGAACTACAGAGCACTTGCAAAAGAAGTAGTATCAAGAAAATAAATGTCTATAATCAGATATCTATAATTCAAGAAAGGAATGAATCCATGGCACCAACAAAAAGAGGACTTGGAAAAGGTCTAGATGGAATCATTAAAAATAATAATCCAGCAGCAGCTCCTAAGGAATCAGCCGTAAAGGGAAGCGCTATTGAAGTAGATATAAAGAAAATCGAAAGAAATAAAGAGCAGCCTCGAAAGAAATTCGATGATGAAGCACTTGAAGAGCTTTCAGAATCTATCCAGCAGTATGGTGTGATTCAGCCTTTATTAGTTCAGGACAGAGGCGATCACTATGAGATTATTGCAGGTGAGCGTCGTTGGCGTGCATCTATGAAGGCTGGTCTTCGTACAGTTCCTGTTATTATCAAGAATTTATCTGAGCAGGAAATTGTTGAGATTTCTCTTATTGAAAATATTCAAAGAGAAGACCTCGATGCTATTGAAGAAGCTCAGGCATATAAGAGATTAAAGACTGAGTTCAACATGACAGATGATCAGGTAGCTACCAAGGTATCTAAGAGCCGTGTTGCAGTAACTAACTCCATGAGACTTCTTAAGCTTTGTAGCAAGGTTCAGGAAATGCTTATTGAAGATATGATTACTTCAGGTCATGCAAGAGCACTTCTCGCAGTTGAAGATGAGAATCTTCAATATGAGTTAGCTCAGGAAGTATTTGACCAGAAGCTTTCAGTACGTGAAATCGAAAAGAGAGTACGTGCACTTGGTAAGCCTAAGAAGGCTAAGAAGGAAAGCAAGAATCTTGAACAGTACAAAGTTCATTTTGATGAGTATGCTAATAATCTTTCGGAAAAGCTTGGTGTTAAGGTTGCTGTTAACCTTAAGGAAAAATCATCAGGTAAGCTTGAGATAGATTTTAACAGTACTGATGAATTCGAAAGTTTTTATAAATTACTTATGAAATAAATATTTCATTTAATAATTCATCCATTAAGTATTAAAGATGGAAATATTTATAGAAATATTAATTTAAAAAGATTAGAATAAAAAACTAGAATAGGAAGTAATACAATGCAAAGTAGTTTTTTATCGAAGATAGGACTTGGTGGTCTTGATCTTGGAATTGTAGTACTAATATTACTGGTACTTGTCATAGTACTTGCTGTAATGGTTGGTATTATGATGAAGAACAATAAAATGCTTCTTAAGAAGTATGAAAGATTTATGCAGGGTTCAAGAGCAATGAGCCTTGAAGATCAAATGACAAAACTGGCATCGACAGTTGATCAGCTTTGCTACGAATCAGATGTACATGCAGAGGAAATTAACAATCTGTATAGTAAGCATGAGTTCGCATTTCAAAAGATGGGACTTATTAAATACGATGCATACAGCCAGATGGGCGGAAAGCTCAGCTATGCATTAACTCTTCTTGATGAGCATAATAATGGTTTCATTACCAATTCTGTTCACAGTTCGTCAGGCTGCTTCTCTTATACCAAGAGAATAAAAAATGGACAGAGTGATATTGATCTTTCACCAGAAGAGATGGCATCACTTGAAAAAGCTATCAACAGCTAAATATATGTAATCAATTTTTTAATATAGAGAGGACAATAAGATGATCGATATTAAGTTTTTACGAGAGAATCCAGAAGTAGTAAAGGAGAACATCAAGAAGAAATTCCAGGATGAGAAGCTCCCTCTTGTAGACGAAGTAATCGCACTCGATGCCGAGAGACGTGCAGCTCAGCAGGAAGCCGATGACTTAAAGGCAGAGAAGAACAAGATCTCTAAGCAGATTGGTGCTCTTATGGCACAGGGTAAGAAGGAAGAAGCAGAAGCAGTTAAGAAGCAGATCGCTGATAACGGTGCCAAGATAGATGAGCTTTCTAAGAAGCAGGCAGAGCTTGAAGAGAAGGTTACTGCTATCATGATGAAGATTCCTAACATCATTGATGCATCTGTACCAGTTGGTAAGGATGATAGTGAGAATGTTGAGATTCAGAAGTATGGTGAGCCAGTAGTTCCTGATTTTGAGGTTCCTTTCCATGCTGATATTTTAGATAGTATCTGTGGTCTTGATAAGGAGGCAGCAGGTAGAACTTCTGGTAATGGTTTCTATTACCTTATGGGTGATGCTGCAAGAATTCACTCAGCTATGATTAGCTATGCAAGAGACTTCATGATTGATAAGGGATTCACATACTGTATTCCACCTTTCATGATTAGAAGTAATGTTGTTAATGGTGTTATGAGCTTTGCAGAGATGGAAGCTATGATGTACAAGATTGAAGGAGAGGATCTTTTCCTTATCGGAACATCAGAGCACTCTATGATTGGTAAGTTCCAGGGCGAGATGGTTAATGAAGCTAGTCTTCCTATCACTATGACAAGCTACTCACCATGTTTCCGTAAAGAAGTAGGAGCTCATGGTATGGAGGAGCGTGGTGTATACCGTGTTCACCAGTTTGAGAAGCAGGAGATGGTAGTTCTTTGTAAGCCAGAGGAGTCTATGGATTGGTATAACAAGATGTGGTCATACACAGTAGAGTTCTTTAGAAGTCTTGATGTTCCAGTACGTACACTTGAGTGCTGTTCAGGTGACCTTGCTGATCTTAAGGTTAAGTCATGTGACGTAGAGGCATGGAGCCCACGTCAGCAGAAGTACTTTGAAGTAGGTTCATGTTCTACACTTGGTGATGCTCAGGCTCGTCGTCTTGGTATCAGAACTAAGGGTGAGAATGGTACATACTACGTACATACACTTAACAATACTGTACTTGCAACTCCACGTGGACTTATCGCATTCCTTGAGAACAATGTTCAGGCAGACGGAAGCATCAAGATTCCAGAAGCACTCAGACCATATATGGGTGGCAAGGAAGTTATAACACCTGTTAAATAAGAGTATTTAGTATTTGTGAAATAGTGCTCAAATAGTGTATATAAGCCTATTTTTTATGGACATTATTTCTCAATCTGCTATAATATAATCGATTGTAAAAAAATTGTAATAATTTTTATTTTATACAAGAAAGGAAGTAAAACAATGTCATTAGTTACAACTAAAGAGATGTTTGAGAAGGCATATAATGGCGGATACGCTGTAGGTGCTTTCAATGTTAACAACATGGAAATCGTTCAGGGTATTACTGAGGCAGCTGCTGAGCTTAACAGCCCAGTTATCCTTCAGGTTTCTAAGGGAGCTAGAGCTTACGCTAACCACAAGTATCTTGTAAAGATGGTTGAGGCAGCTGTAGAGGAGAATCCACAGATTCCTATCGCTCTTCACCTTGATCACGGTGATTCATTCGAATTATGTAAGTCATGTATCGATGGTGGTTTCACATCAGTTATGATCGATGCATCATCTAAGTCATTTGATGACAATATCGCTTTAACAAAGCAGGTTGTTGAGTACGCTCACGCACACGGCGTAGTAGTTGAGGCTGAGCTTGGTACACTTGCAGGTGTTGAAGATGAAGTTTGTGTAGAAGCTGGTAACGAGAGCTATACACGTCCAGAAGAAGTAGAAGAGTTCGTTGATAGAACAGGTTGTGATTCACTTGCAATCGCTATCGGAACATCTCACGGTGCATACAAGTTCACAGCAGCTCAGTGTACACGTAATGAGAAGGGTATCCTCGTTCCACCACCACTTCGTTTCGACGTATTAAAGGGTGTTATCGAGAAGTTACCAGGTTTCCCAATCGTTCTTCACGGTTCATCATCAGTTCCACAGGAGTTCGTTGCTATGGTTAACGAGTTCGGCGGAAGCATGCCAGATGCTATCGGTATTCCAGAAGATCAGCTTCGTGAGGCTGCTAAGCTTG
>DCHQ01000018.1:26556-26919 GCA_002314855.1 Lachnospiraceae bacterium UBA1748 | reverse complement strand
TCCTACGTCTTCAAACTCTACATAAGCAGTATTAACGGTATCATTTCCACAGAAATAGCAAAATTCAGAATCATCCTCTATCTCTTTTCCGCAGTTATTACAAATCATAAAGTCCTCCAGTATTATGAGCTATTTATCCTTAAATGTATTAAGTCCTGCACTCTTTAGTAAAAGCTTTGTATAGTCATGCTTTGGATTACTATACATCTCCTTTGGAGTTCCGCTTTCAACTATATAGCCTTTGTCGAGTATCATTATTCTATCACATACATTATACATTGTGCGAAGGTCATGAGATATAAACAATATAGTAAGGCCTTTCTTTTCCTTAAGATCATTTAAAAGCTTAAGAATCTGAGCCTG
>DCHQ01000018.1:25870-26437 GCA_002314855.1 Lachnospiraceae bacterium UBA1748 | reverse complement strand
CCATCAATTCTGAGCTAAGTTCTACTGACTCCAGAGCTTCCTTAACCTTAACAAGTCTTTCCTCGCGGCTAAGCTTTGTATGGAGCTTAAGTGGCTCCTCTAATATAGACCTGATAGTCTTGGCTGGGTTAAGTGAACTATACGGATCCTGGAATATCATCTGCGGATTCTTATCCTCAAGATAAATCTCCCCCTGATGAGGTACCATACCTAGTATGCACTTGGCAATCGTACTCTTACCAGAACCACTTTCTCCAGCAAGACCAAGTATCTCTCCAGCTTCCATTTCAAAATCAACATCGAATAGAACCTGTTTTTTATTTTTCTTTGTATCAGTAAAGGTAACTGATAAATCCTTTACTTCTAAAATCTTGGACATCTAATATGCCTTTCTATATCACAAATATCATATCTTTATAATCGTTCTTTAATAACTTTCCTTTATAAATCCACCTTTGGAATAGCACCTATAAGTTTCTTGGTGTATTCTTCCCTTGGATTCTCGAAGATATCATGGCATGAACCACTCTCAACTATCTTGCCTTTATGCATTACAAGAACTCTATC
>DCHQ01000018.1:19600-25743 GCA_002314855.1 Lachnospiraceae bacterium UBA1748 | reverse complement strand
GTTGGCTCATCGGCAATAAGTATATCTGGCTCAGTGATCATAGCTGCGGCTATCATAACACGCTGTCTCATACCACCAGACAATTCATGAGGATATGAATCATATATAATCTCTGGGTTATCAAGCTCTACATTGCCAAGTACTTCTATGGCCTTTGCCCTACGTTCTTCCTTAGTAAGCTTTGTATGAAGAAGCAGTCCTTCCTCCACCTGCTTACCTATAGTCATAGTTGGATTAAGAGCCGTCATAGGCTCCTGAAATATAACTGATACGGCCTGCCCCTGAAGCTCACGAAGCTTCTTACGCTCTATAGTGAGAAGTTCTTCATCGTTAAAGAGTATCTCACCTGTACAATTAAGCTTCTTTCTAGGAAGTAGACCAGCGATAGCCATAGCAGTCATGGACTTGCCCGAACCTGACTCTCCTACTACTCCTAGTATCTCGCCCTTATCCAGAGTAAAGCTAACATCCTCCACTACACGTTCAGGCTTATCATGATCATGAAATTCTATTGTCAAATTCTTTACTTCTAATAACATCTATTATTCCTCTGAAGATAATCCCTCTGATAATAATGCAAATCCAAGAACAAGTAATAATATTACCAGTCCAGGGAAAATAGCACACCATGGATTAGTAAATAGTAATGACTGACTTTCTGAAAGCATCCTACCAAGTGATGCATCTGGTGGCTGTACACCTATTCCAAGATATGAAAGTCCTGCCTCTGCAAGTACCGCATTATTAAAGCCAATAATCACACTGGTAAGAAGTACAGGTGTGATATTAGGCAGAATATGAACAAATATGATTCTAAAATGTGAAGCTCCGATTAGTCTGGCCTTCTTCACGTAGTCCATTTCTTTCTGCTTAATGTATTCACCACGAACCATTCTGGCAAAGCTTGGTATAAAGGCAATACCAAGAGCTATCATAACATTGGTAGTCTTGGTACCAAGTAAACTGATAACTACTAAAGCTAACAGGACACTTGGAAATGCGTATAATGCATCATTGATTCTCATAAGAATCTCATCAACCATTCCGCCAAAATATCCGCATACACTACCTATTATCATCCCGAATACTACACCGATAAAAACTGTAGCCACTGATATAAGGAATGTATTTCTGATACCAACCATTACACGGCTGAAAGTATCTCTACCAAACTGATCACATCCGAAAAAATGAGTCATACTTGGCTTTGCATTTTTAAGCGATACATTCATACCTTCTGGGTCAAAAGGTGTATAGAATAAGCTTACTAATACGACTATTGTCAGTACCAATAAGATACTTGCACCTATAACCATATTGGAATTGATCTTACGTCCATTAATCTTAATATTTTTTATATTAAGCTTTTTCATTACTTATCACCTCCTACTCTAGGATCAAGAATGTGATAAATAATATCCACTATAAAGTTAACTACTATAACAAGTGCTGCTATAAGTAGAATGATAGCCTGCGTAACAGGATAATCTCTATTGGATATAGAAGTCAGAAGTATACGTCCTAGCCCCGGTATATTGAACACCTGCTCGACTACAATACTTCCAGCTATCATATTGGTGAATACCATACCTAGGAATGTAACAACTGGAATCATGGCATTACGAAGTACATGCTTATATAGAACCTGCGTAGTACTATTACCTCTACTATAGGCTGTACGCACATAATCCTTCTTACTCTCTGTAATAATAGAGCTACGAAGCAACTTAACTGTCATCGCAATCTTAGGAAACGCTATGGCGATACTTGGGAATATAAGATATCCAATAAATCTGCCAAAGCTTACATTATAGCTCACATATCCACCTGGCTTAAACCAATGAAGCACTAGACCAAATACATAAGTAATAATTATACCTAGAAAGAATTCTGGTACTGACATCACAACCTGATTTGCAGTATATACACACTTATCCACTTTACTACCCACTCTCTTAGCCATCTCGACGCCAAGAGGAAGTGATATAGCTATGGTTATAACAAATGCTATAAGTGACATAGCCAGAGTAATAGGTATCTTCTGAGCAATCATTGATGAAACTGGAATATGGTAGCTATAGGATGTACCAAAATCACCCTTGATATAACTGAGTATCCAATCTCCATAACGAACAAGAAATGGTCTATCTAGTCCCAGTTCATGGCGAAGTGCAGCTACTCTCTCTGGCGTAGCCTCAGTACCAAGCTGAGAAACAGCCACATCACCTGGTATTATCTCAAACGCTAAAAATACCAAAAAAGACACCGCTATCAGTGTCACAATCATAACTAATAATTTTTTTGCAAAATATATAAGATTTGATTTCATTATATTAAAAAAAGCCTCTCGGTATTAAAATAGCAATCATCCCGTTGTCAGGATGACTGCTATTATAGACATATAATATGCTTTTATTATTTAATATATAACTTTGAATAATCCTGAACATATAATGGATAGAACTCGTATCCACCAAACTTATTGTTTATTGCAACAAAATCAGGAAGATCCTGGATATATACATTAGCAGCTTCATTTGAAAGGATTGTTAAGCACTCCTTATAGTAAGCTGTCTGCTGTGCATCATCTGTAGTTATAGATGCATTGTTGTAAGCTTCATCATATGCTGCAGAACTAAAGTTGACAAAGTTATTGTCTCTGCCTGTTACGAAACGATCAAGTAACTTGCTTGCTGTAAGTGTAGAAGCATCAACACCTATAACTGTTGACTCAAACTGACGACCAATATATACATCATTTAACCAGCTATCCCACTCTACAAGCTCAATGTTGGCTGTAACACCAATCTTCTTGAACTGCTCCTTAAGAACCTGAGCTGTATCAACATGCTGTGTGTAGTTAGAAGGAACTGTGATGCTAAACTCAAAACCATCTGGATATCCAGCTTCTGCAAGAAGAGCCTTTGCCTTTTCAATATCCTGATTATATGTATCATTAAGGCTTGCATCATAGTACTTACCAAATGATGGGAACATACTTGATCCTATCTCAGTACCCTTACCATCTGATACGAAATCCATGATTTCCTGTGGATCTACAGCATAGCAAAGTGCCTGTCTTACTCTTACATCGTTAAATGGCTCAACATTATTGTTAAGGTATAATGCCTGAACAAGATTCATTGTACCTTCAAGTACATCAAAATCTGAACCTTCAAGCTCAGCAGCCTGAGTAGATGTTACTCTGGCAATCATATCGATAGAACCACCCTTAAGCTCCATAACGATAGCATCTGGATTAGCACAAATCTTTAAGTTAACTGTCTTGATATGAGGCATCTCACCATAATACTGGTCAAATGCTTCAAGTGTAATAGACTCCTGTGGAACACGATTAACAAATTTGTATGGGCCTGTTCCAATAACCTTAGTATTAGGGTCTGTATTGTTCTCTGGAATAATAGCAGTTGTCATATCAGCTAAGAAATCAACATTAGCCTCTTTAAGTGTAATAACAACCTCATTGTCAGTAGCTGAAACTGAATCGATGTTAGCGAATCCTGGAACATATCCGCCATCTATACATCTATTAATAGAATATACAACATCTGATGTCTTCAGATCACTGCCATCGTGGAACTTTACACCTTCTCTGATTTTGAATGTGTAGGTCAGTCCATCGTCACTAATAACATGGCTCTCTGCAATTGCATCATTGAGATTACCCTGAGAATCATACTTCACAAGACCTTCGTAGACATTAAATAATATCTCTCTAGTACCTGCCGCATTAACAACATGTGGGTCAAGTCCGTCTTCCAAATCCTGTGGAATTCCTATTGTAATCTGTCCATCAAGGGATGCACTCGCCTTATCACCTTGGCATCCACCAAGTGCAATAGCCGAAGTCATAAGTACGAGAACTAGACCTAAAATAAGTCTTTTACTTCTCATTACTTTTTTTCTCCTTTATGAATTATTGTTGCATATTTAGATATGCAAGCACAGTATATTATGTAACTCACTAAAAAGCAATGTCAAAATAAACAAAAACATCAGTTGCTACTTAGCAACTGATGTTAAATTCTTCGCAATTTCCTCTTCCGAAGCTCCTGCTTTTATATTATGAGCTCCTACAACAAGACGTTTGTCATATCCATTTTTACATAGATACATATCATACTCGGCCGCTGACTCTACAAGCCCCGCATCCGCACATCTCTTAGCTACTACAAAAGAGCTGTCTCCTGCATTAATGTTAATTATGAAGTTATCGGCCAATGATCCTGCCTCTGTTTTTGCTTCAACGTTAGTCTTATCTTCTGAATCATTTGTTTCAGTAACTTCAGGTTTCTGCTCTGGCTTGGTTTCTGTCTCCGCAAGGTCATCCTTAGACGTATCGTCATCTTTAGTATTAGCTTCGATACCAGCATCTGTGTTAGCATCTTTATCTGTATTTTTATCGTCAGCTATATTTTCATCTATACCTGCGTCAGACTGAAGTTCGCCGTCGATTGCTGTATCATTTGATACACTTTCCTTCTCAGATAAATCAGTATTAGTTTCCTCTTTATCAATATCACTATTATTTATAGCACTATTATTTGAAACATTATTATCAGTAACACTATTATCACTAACAGGCTTTAGTACAGTACTTTCTATCATGCCAAGAGCTGCAGCCTTTTGCTTGATTTCCTCATCAGAAAGCTGCGTATTCCCTTTACCTGCCAAAGAAAAGTGAAGAATAATAGCCGTAACGAAGACACCTATTCCGATGCCTCTTAAGTAATATTTTAATTTCATATATCCATTCACCTAGTATTATTTAAATAAATCAATTACGAGCTTAACTTCACCTACACCAAGACCAAGTTCCTTGGCAATTGCCACATTGGACTTACCCTGATTGTGCAGTTTAAGAATCTTCTCATTATTATTGCCTGGAGAAGCATTTCCCATATCAAACTTAAAGCTTGGCATATTTTCAGCCTGTGCCTTCTTGCCAATTTTTGTTTTACTGCTTTCCTTAGTCTTAGTTTTTTTAGACTCTTTCACAGCTTCTTTCACATCAGCCTTATCTGAGTCTTTGCTCTTATCAACTTCTTTTGCCTCGGCATCATCAGCCTTTTTAGTCTCAGCTGACTTATCTCCAAGTATTGCAGGAGGCTCATATGTATCAAATTCAGGAATAATATCATCGAGATTTGGTGACTTAGGAACTTTCTTTTCCTCACCCTGAATAATACGACGTGCATTCAGCATATTATCTTCAGCAACAACTGAGTTATCCATGGCAGTAACAGACTTTTCATATGCTACCTTAGCATCATCACTTGCTTTCTTAGAATTCTCTACCGCTTCCTGAGCAAGTGAGTTAGCTTCCTTGGCATCCTGAATGGCCTGACCAAGAAATACTGTAAGATCATTTTTATTATTATTAAGCATATCACTAAGGAATACTACTTCCTGATGATTTTTGCTTATCTGGTTAAGTATCGTATCTGAATACTCACCCATTGCCATCATTTTTTCATTAGTAATTCGTTCCAGCTGTCTCTCAGCCTTCTCCATTGTATAGCTGATTGTCTCATCAGTAAGATTATCCGCCTTTTCCTTGGACTGCTCATACTCATCGCGAACGAGCTTTCGTATCTCCTCTTCCGAAAGACCGCCTGAAGTCATTTCATCCTTTTTATCAGGAATAAAGTAACTTACGATGAATACAATTATTCCCAGGATCAGTAATACTATTTCAATGATTTCCACAACTAATCCCCATTTCTATTCTATATTATGTAAATCTACATCGAATTCATTTTAACAGTTCCATTCTGTTTAGTAAACCTGCAATATTGGAAATTATCCTTCACTACCATGTACTGATCAGAGATAGTAATAGAGGTTCCTCCAAATACTGTTCCTGTCACTTCAACAGAAGCATCTGTACTAGCTTCAAGCATCTCCTGAAGCTTCTCAAGTTCCTGAGTGGATGCCTCAATTTGTTCTTTAAGACTCTTAGATGTCTCAGCTAACTGCTGAAGAGTTTTAAGCTGATCAGGCATCATTCGTGCACCAGATGCAAGCTTTGCCTTAGATGCAGCAAGTGCTGGAGCTATTTTCTTAAGATTACTATCCGCAGTTTCTATCTCCTTTTCCAATTCCTTATATCGCGCCGAAAC
>DCHQ01000018.1:5208-19454 GCA_002314855.1 Lachnospiraceae bacterium UBA1748 | reverse complement strand
GCCTGAACATTACTAAGCAGAATCGAATCTGTCATAACTGATCCACCAGCAATAATCGTACAGTTCTCCACGAATTTAGCAACGACATTACCACCAGCCTTCAGTATTCCTCGATTCATACCATTAACGCCTCTGGTAAGAGTAATATTACCGTCCGCTTCAAGATAAGCTCCTTCAACAACCCCTCTAACCTCGATGTCACCGTGAGCCTTAACTGAAAAGTTATTTATAACATTATTATTTACTATTACATTACCCTGATACTCAATATTACCAGTTGAAACATCAACATTCTCTAACTCAAGGACATTGTTAACGAAGACCTTACCATTAACGCAGGTAACATGTCCATCTATCTTAGATATCATTACTGTTTTATCTTCATTAAGCTCAATATTAAGTCCATGAGTTAGATTCAGTCTTTTAACATCTCTTGGCTTAATGACATTGCCTAATAAATCATAACCTGGATCTCCCTTATCTGCTGGTTTAAGTGTTGCTAATACATCACCAGCATGACAATGATTAACCAGTCCAAGATCAAAATAATCAACTGTACCATCTTCATTGAGCTTTGGATGAGATATTTTATTAACATCAAAATTATAAGTTATCTCTGCATCAGAGCCTTCTCTTGGTGGTTGTCCTTCCGCTAAGATATAACTATAACAGTACTTTTTATCATTAACATAATTCTCAATAACATCTTCCTTGAAGCACTGAGGAATTATTCTATTAAGTCTAAGTTCTGAGCGTACGCCTTCGGCATCAAGCGTTCTACCACCATCAGATGCAGGATAGAACCTGGCAATAGCCTTCATTCTATTATCTACCAGGTAAATTGAACATGTTTCAGCAACTGGAAGCATTTTAGTATCTGTACAACGTACATATGTAAATCCTTCTCTAAGCTGCTGCATTGCATCATTCAGGGCCTTAATATCATATGGCACCTTAAACCTTTCTAGATATGCTGTTAACTCTTTTAGGTCAATTGGAGCTCCTCCTTCTGTTGGAGCATAAAGCAAAACACCTGTCTGAGTTTCCTTTGTTATTAGTTTAAAATATCCATTCATTTGTCACTTTTCTCTTTCATACTTAATTATTAAATGTTTTCGAGTTTATTAACACAAAGAGCCACGGAGTAATCCCCCCGCAGCTTCTTTTATTTTTCTGATTAAATATTATATTTTAGCGAGAATACCCACATAATCTCCTAGGATTTCACGCATTTTTTGTAACGCTCTTGTATGTAACTGTGACACTCGCGATTCTGTTACTTCTAAGACTGCACTTATTTCCTTAAGTGTAAGTTCTTCATAATAATATAAAAGGACTACTTTCTTTTCTTTATCCGTAAGGTTCTCAAGAGCATCAGCTAACATCTGCTTCATTTCATCCTTCTCAAGAGCCTCCTCTGGAGTAATAAAATGACCTGGCTCACTGGAATCATTGGCTACCTCACTACCACTCTCCATGTATTCATTAAGTGAAATAATATTGGTGGCCTTCATCTGAGACTGCCAATCTAGAAGCTCATCTGCAGTTATTCCAAGAGCAACCGCTATTTCATCATCCGTAGCTGGATGTCCTGTTTTTTCTTCAATTTCTTTTATTACCTGATCAATCTGTTTTTGTTTTTGACGTACAGTTCTTGGTATCCAGTCATTTTTTCTAATCTGATCAAGTATTGCTCCTCTTATACGAAGCGATGCATATGTTTCAAACTTATTACCCTTACGGTAATCGAATTTATCAATAGCATCAATTAATCCAAACGTACCGTAGCTTACAAGGTCTTCATATTCTACATTATAACCAAGATACATAACCAGTCTTCCGGCTACTATCTTAACCAACTGTGCATATTCTAATATAATCTTTTCTCTAAGTTCTGACGATTGTGCCCTTGTATAATCTTCCCACAATCTCTTTCTAGCTAATTCGTCCATTATTGGCCCCCTGAATACTTTATATAGTCATATATTTAGTAGAATATATTATTTTTCGAATATTTCTCCGTCATCATCATCAAACAGATCTTCATAATTAACGCGCATATCGAAATTATCAAATATTGCTTTTATCACAGCGCCTATGATTGCAAATACAAACATTGTTATAAGTATTACAAGGAGCGCTTCTGTCAAAGTATAATCCATAAACCAACATATAATAAATGCAACAAGCCCAGCACAAAGCATTAATATTGATGGAATATATCTAGTATTTAAATTATTTTTATGCTTCATATTTTTGCTTTTAGTTTCAGAAATATCATCCATTGTTATATTATCTTAATATCCTTTCCAACGGTCTTAACCTCATATTCACCATTCTCTGGGTTTAAAGTGACTGTTCGTCCGCAATTGGATCCAACATCCATACTCACAATAGGAATGCCTAGCTTAGCAAGAGTTTCCTGACTTGCAGCCACATTACGATCTCCTATACCGAGAAGCTCTGACTTGTTTTGGAACGAAAACATCTGTGCTCCGCCTGCAAGCTTGGCAATCATATTGCTCCTTCTTGCCCCAGCAGCTTCCATCTTTCTAACAAGCTCTGGAATGCCTGTATCAGCGAACTTGGCAATATTAGAATTACTTTTTACTTGTGTACTATCTGGTAGCATTATATGAATAAGTCCTGCTATCTTGTTCATCCTGTCCCAAATAGCTATACCAACACATGAGCCAAGCCCAATTGTTGTTATGCTGTCTGGAGGCGATACAACATTCATATCAGCTATACCGACTTTAATATTTTCAGCCATAAATCAATAATTACCTAAACTAAAACCCTAACGAACCAAGTATTCTAGCATAAGACCCTTCATCAGGAACTAATATGAAATATCCTGAAAAATCAATCTCATTAGAAAAACTTGTCTGAATTAATAACATCTTATCCCCTATTACACCAAATTCAGCAGCTGGTACTGAAAGAATACTACCCGCCATATCAATTGCCAAATCTGGTACTGATGGATATATAGTAAGATTGGTAAGGGTAGAAATAGAATTCAGGTATGCACCTGTAATAATATTTCCCATCTCCTTTATTGCTGAGACTTCCATATCGGAATATGTCTCACCAACATGCTCAGTTCCAATTAATCTTTTTATCAAAGCATTAACAGCTTCTAGACTCATCATGAACATGATACTTCCATTAATGTCGCCTTCAACAACCAAATATACAGCAGCAACTACCTGATCCTCGCCGCCCATAGTTGTTCCAAGTTCATGAAACTCCATGAGTTTAACCTGAGGTACAGTCATATCAACCCTGCTACCCATTAACTGAGCAAGAGCTGTTGTTGCATTACCTGCACCAATATTACCTATTTCCTTGAGTACGTCAAAATATTTAGTACCTATTTCATTAATATCCAAATTTTCCATATTTACCTCTAGCTCTATTACTCCTGAAGAACAGCTACTAGATCAAGCAGAGATATTAATCCAGCATCCTGCTTGCCTATACCCATAACAAATGAGTCCTCTCTGTTATCAAATGAAACCTTCTCAACTTCATTCATATTGATATTTACTACTTCTTTAACAGAATCAACTATTAATCCGATTGATTCATGATTCATCTTGATAATAATGATACGTGTGTTCTTCGTTACTTCATCTGGTTCAAGTCCCATCTTAATACGAAGGCTCATTACTGGAATAACTTCGCCTCGAAGATTAATTACACCTCGTAAATATGGAGAGACCTTTGGAACACGAGTAATACTCTGCATACGCACAATATTATCAATATAATTAATATCAATACCATACTGCTCGTTTCCTATGTTCACTACGATGAACTGAATTATATCATTCACATTTGTTGAAATATCGTAAGCCATTGTCTTTTCCTCCTTAAATCAATGCATTAGCGTCAAGGATAAGTGCTATCTCGCCATCACCAAGAATTGTAGCTCCACTTATGAACTTGCACTTATTGATATATTTACCCATTGACTTAATTACTATTTCCTGCTGGCCTATAAGCTCATCAACTATAAGACCTGCAAGCTTATCGCCCTTCTTAACAATGGCAGCAACCATATTCTCATTAGGATCTCTTGTAGACTTGCAATCAAGTATTTCATCTAATCTAATGATTGGAATAACTGTTCCTCTAAGATTGATTACTTCCTTAGACTGTACTGTCTTAATATCAGCTGGTGATATATCCTCAATTGTCTGAATAGAACCAAGGCTAATTGCGTATTTTTCATCGCCAACAACAACCATAAGTGCCTGAATAATAGCAAGTGTAAGTGGAAGTCTGATAATAAATGTTGTTCCCTCACCAAGCTTTGTCTTAACTTCAACCTCTCCTGAAAGTGCTTCGATCTTAGATTTAACAACATCAAGACCAACACCTCTACCAGATACATCAGAAACAACCTTGGCCGTTGAAAATCCTGCGCTAAACAAAAGCTGAATAACTTCATCTTCCTCAAGAGCCATTGCCTGTTCTTCTGTAACAACACCTCTCTCAATAGCCTTATTTCTAACTGCCTCTATATCAATTCCATTACCATCGTCTCTTACTTCAATAACAACATTGTTACCATCCTGATATGCATCCAGGTATATTGAACCAACCTCTGGTTTTCCTCTACTAATACGAACATCTGGTGTTTCAAGACCATGGTCAGCTGAATTACGAAGGAGATGCATTAATGGATCACCAATTTCATCAACCACAGTTCTATCAAGCTCTGTTTCCTCACCTGACATATAAAGTTCCATTGGCTTATCAAGTTTTTTCGCAAGATCTCTAATCATACGAGGGAACTTGTTAACAACGCTCTCAATTGGAACCATTCGAACCTTCATAACTGACTCATGAAGGTTAGTAGTTACAGACTCTAAGTATTCTATCTGTTCATTAAATGTACCACCTGACTCCTTGTTTCCTGCTGTAGCACTACTAACAAGTGAATTCTTAGCAATAATAAGCTCTGAAACAAGATTCATCAGTACATCAAGTTTCTCAATATCTACACGTACAGTTCTATTAACCTGAGGTTTTGAACCTGATTTCTTCTCCTGAGACTTATTAGCAGATGAAGACTCTTCCTTGGCAGCTTTCTTAACTGGCTCAGTAGTAACATTCGCCACCTCTGTTGTTTCTACTACAGCTTCTTCTACTGTTTCACCTGCAACCTGGAAAGGAGCAATAATACAATCAGCTATTTCGGACACTGATTTAACAGCAGCCTGTACTTTGCCTGCATCTGCCTCTGAACCTACGATAAGAGAAAAATCGAACTCGAACTTTTCATCTTCTATATCCTGAACCGAAGGAGTAGCTGCAATTATTTCACCAAGTTCTTCTATCGCCTTGAACACAAGGAATGCTCTTGCTGCCTTTAATAAACATGAATCCTGGACAACAACTGTAAGTCCATATATGTTCTTTCCTGAACTAATTGCATTATCTAATGCCTTTTGTTCATCATTATTAAAATTAATGCTATTCCACTTACCATCTGCTGGCTCTTCCTTAACTTCTGGAGTTGGAGCCTCTTTACTTTCTACGACCTTTTCCTGTTTTGGAGCTTCATCCTTACCATCAAGAAGACCATTAAGAGCACTAATTAATGGTTCATTGTCATTCTCACCTTCATCAGCTGAATCCTGGATATTTGTTATATATTCTTCCAAAGCATCGAGGCACTGGAAAAGAACATCTATCATTGCACCATTAACTTTTAGATTACCATTACGTACTTCAGAGAACACATTTTCCATATCATGTGTTAAGTTCTGCATACGCTTATATCCCATGGTACCTGCCATTCCTTTGAATGTATGAGCTGCACGGAATATTTCGTTTATTGTATCCATATTCTCAGAATCCTGCTCAAGAGCTAATACCTGAGTATTCAGATTCTGTAAATGTTCTTTACTTTCATCAAGAAAAATGTCTAAATACTGACTAACATCCATTTTTTTGCCTCCATTATTTATTAAAATCTCACTATATAATCATTAATCTATAAAGCAATTAATTCATTGATTCTGTTTGCCATTTCATCAATTCCAAGGACTTCATTAACCAGGCCTTTGTTATTAATGGCTTTAGGCATCCCGTATACCACACATGATTCTGGATCCTGTATAATAACTCTACAATTCTTGGTTTGACTGAGCTTATATATTCCCTCAGTGCCATCCTGTCCCATACCTGTAAGTACAATGCAAATAATCTCATCGTAGTCAGAATCCATTAATGATTCAAAAAGATAATTGGCACAAGGTTTAACCCCTTCACGCGGTGGTTCATCACCATATACAAGGCTCCCCCACTTGCCTTTCGGCTGGTATTTAAGATGTCTACCGCCTCTTGCAATGTAGATATTACCTGGCTCTATCAGTTGTTCATTATCTGCTTCTATAACCGAAACAGTGCTCATTGAACTTAGTCGATCAGCAAATGACTTTGTGAATCCCTGTGGCATATGTTGAACTATCAAGATTGGAACTTTACTGTTCTTATCAATGCCTGGAATAACGTTTCTTAGAACTGCCGGTCCGCCAGTGGAGCTTGCAATCACCACAATACGTTTTAAACCCTTCTGCGTTGCTTTTGCCTTGGTAACAGTAGCGCGCTTAGATGCTGACTTATCTTTTTTGTCAGTCATAGCCCTAACTTTATCAAGGAGCTCCTTTTTATACTCGCTGGCTTTCATCTCGATGGCAACATCTGGCTTTCTCAGGAAATCAAATGCGCCAAGTTCGAGAGCTTTTATTGTTACTTCAGCCCCTTCCACAGTATCAGTGGAAACAACAAGGATATTTTCTTTCCTCTCATGCTTCTTAAGAAATTCCAAAAACTCAATGCCATTCATATGAGGCATATTAATATCCAGTAATATACCGTCATATTTGTTATTGGCTAAGAGCTCTAATGCCTCAAGACCATCCTTGGCAATTCCTGACACTTTAAAATCATTGTCTGACTGAACTATATCAGTTAGCACGCTTCTCATCAGTGCAGAATCGTCAATTATCAGAATATCTTTCATAAAAACCTGCGTTTTTCATTAAATCTTTGTAACATTTTAACATATTTTTGCCTTTCTGAAAAGGTAAACAACAAAAAAACCACGGTAAAACCGTGGTTCTAATAAAACAAATTATGTAGTTATGTTAATTCTTCTGTCTATTGATTCTTTGCTGCTCGAAGATATATTTTACAATATAGTCTCGATCAACATTCGAAAGACCAATAAACTCTCCCCTATATTCAGTATTATTCTTATTATTAGCTACTGGCTGAGATGCTATTATCCTAAACATTGTTTCGAATCGTCTCGATTCTCCATTAATAGAAAGAATGAATATGCAATGAAGTATACTGCCATCAGTATATTTGTCAGCAGATACAAATCTCATTCCGCCTCCACTAATATCAACAATTACGCTCTTTCCTGATGGATCTGGCAATAATATAAACTGTCTATTGCTCTGAAACTCTTCGTATTCATTATCCGTGAGTTCTCTTGTGTTCATACCAATAACACAATCGTATCTATAATATTCACGGCGCTGTTGCTTTTCGAACTCAGTAAGCTGTTCCAAAACAAGGATAAATAATGCATCTTTTTTATATCTCTCCTTGATTTTAACATCACAGCCGTAAATGCCACGACGTGTAAAAAATGATGCTGTATAAATCGAGCCCACTGGTAAAAGTAAAAGCTTTGTCTTTTCCATTGGCATAAAGGCTTCGATATCACCATCGTCATTAATATCATAAATCTTGGTTATATAGCTTTTTCTCTCATCGTCTTCTGGATTACGAAGACTGGTGGCTGCTGGCTCAAGATCAATTCTTTCACCAGGTCTTAATAAGTCATAAATATCAATGCTCATTTTTCTTTTTATTGACTACAATATGTGAAAAAAATGCAGCCATTCCTCTCTTTTTTATTGTTCCTTCAGTTTCCATATTCATAAGCCTTGCTGTCACAGCTTCGTATGCCCTAGCAGACTTGGCATTAGGATGCGCCAGTGATACAGGAGTCTGCTGCATTACAGCATTGGCTAACTGCTGATCCTGAGGAATGGATCCGAGAAACTCGATACCAAGATCAAGATATCTTGATACAACAGCATTAAGCTTTTTAAATAAAGACATACCCTCCTCATCAGTAGATACCTTATTGGCCAGTACCTTGATGGTAGAATTCTCCTTCGAGAAACGTGGATGTCTATTTAACGCTTTTATTAACGAATATGAATCTGTAATAGATGTTGGTTCTGGAGTAGTAACTAGTATAATCTCACCACTTGCAACTAAAAATTCAAGCACTGCATCTGATATACCAGCACCAGTATCAATAATTATAACATCTGCTATAGCATCAAGCCTAGCCAGATTTTGGATAATATAAGTCAAATACTCTCGGCTAAGATTCGAAAGACCTGCAATACCAGAACCACCTGATATAAAACCAACCTCTCCTGGTCCCCAGGTTATTACTTCTGTAATATCCTTACCCTGATATATTAGGTCACAAAGATTATGCTTTGGTACTGTACCAAACATAATCTCAATATTAGCAAGTCCAAAATCTGCATCAAGAATAATAACCCTCTTGCCCAGCTTTTTGAACTGAAGCGCAAGATTAATAGAGGTGTTGGATTTTCCAACTCCTCCCTTACCACTGGTAACTGTAATAACACGTGCAAGTGGCCTTGTAGTAGTTATTACATTACCTTCTGTTTTCATTAAATTTCTAAGTCCTGATGCCTGATCCACTAAATAATCCTGCCTTAAAATCTATACCTTACTTAATACGAGTCCAATAATAAACTATTCTTCACTTTCACCACTAAGTAGCTTTCTTACTGTATCCTGTGGACAGAATACATCTATATCATCTGGAACATTCTGACCACATGTAATATAGCTAAGTGATGCACCTGTTTGAATACGTAAATTATAAAGATTACCATATGTGCTTGTTTCATCAAGCTTGGTAAATATAAGTCTGTAATCCGCAACTTCTTTATAAGCCTCGGATATGCTTACAAGATCTCTATACTTCGTTGTTGCCGAAAGAACAAGATATACTTCTTTCTCGGCCTTGTCGTCAAGCGCATGAACAAGTTCCATCATTGCTTTACGCTGTTCTTCGTTGTGATGAGAATGTCCTGCAGTATCAACAAGTATATAATCATAATTCTTATATGTTTCGTAATGTTCCAATATCTCACTGGCTTCATAAACCACATGGAATGGAATATGCATAATATTAGCATATGACTCTAACTGACTGGCTGCTTGCATACGATATGTATCAGCAGTAATCATAGCCACCTTCTTACCATCGATAATAGCTAATCTTGACGCTATTTTAGCTAAAGTAGTTGTTTTACCAACACCTGTTGGACCAATAAGAAATACGACCTTAGCACCTTTTCCTGTCGATGGAGAAATACATTCTGTCTTGCCAAATTTTAATATCATCTTCTGATATATGTGGGATAAAATATCTTCCATCTTGGCTTCACTATCAAAGCTCTGCTCTATATCACTAATTAGCTGATTAGCGTAGTTCTCATTGACCTCATTATCTACCATAACGTTGTAGATAAGCTTAAGAAATCCTGTATCCTCACTGCCTTCCTCACTCTCATCCTTCTCTTCGATGGCTTTGCGAATAGGTGCAGATACTTTACGAACCTCGTCATCTATAGATTCCTTATTAATTGATTCCTTATCAAGACGCTCCTGTAGTAATGACTGTATATTATCAAGTTTTTGGCTAACCATATCATCCACTTTATCCATGGACTCTGGGCTAATTCCCAGTTCGGCCTGAGTGCGAATCTTATTTACTGAAGCAATAGCGCCCTTAAGATCATCGGCCTCCATTCTGGCATTGACCTCTTGTTCTTCCTCCTTCGCAACAGTTACCTCTACAAGCTTTGCTCTAAATAAACCAAGAAATCCTTTTCGTTTAACATCTTTCTTAGTATTAAGAACTACCACATTGTCACCAAGCTCTGCTTTGGCAAGCTCTAATGCTTCATCTTCAGTTTTTGCTTGAAATTTTTTAATAATCACTTGAAGTTATTCTCCACTTTTATACTTAGAATTCTAATATGAATTCTCTTATGCTGTTATCATACCTAGTGACTGAAGTTCAACATCTGATGATACCTCATTATATGATATCACAATCAAATCCTTAAAGTAATCTTCCATTAATTTTCTGTAATACATTCTTACTATAGGAGATGTAAGTACAATAGGATTAGTTCCCGCATTTTCCATCTTTTCTAGTTCTACTCTTGTATTATCAACTATAGCCTTTATTCTGTCAGGTGATAATGTTATATACGCGCCCTGCTCTGACTGCTTAACCGATCCCATTATTTCCTGTTCAACCTTAGGATCAAGAGTAAGTACGCTTACCTGTCCATTGCCACCAAAATACTTATTCGAAATGGCTCTCTTAAGAGTTTGTCTTACATACTCTGTTAAAAGATCTGTATCCCTTGTAACTGTGGCATGATCAGCCAATGCTTCAAATATAGTTAACAGATCTCGAATCGAAACACCCTCTGTAAGAAGATTCTGTAATACTTTCTGAATCTCACCAAGTCCAAGAAGCTTAGGTACAAGTTCCTCAACAATTGATGGATTATTTTCCTTAAGATTATTAACAAGATTCTGAACATCCTGACGAGTAAGAAGCTCAGCGATATGCTGCTTAATAATCTCTGTAAGGTGAGTAGCTATAATAGAAGGCGGATCTACTACAGTATATCCAAGAGTCTCTGCACGCTCTCTTTGTCCTTCTGTAATCCATATAGCTGGTAAATGGAATGAAGGCTCAAAGGTTGGAATACCAGTAATCTCTTCTTCTATATAACCAGGATTCATAGCAAGATAATGATCGAATAATATCTCGCCTTCAGAAACCTGAATACCTTTAATTTTAATTATATACTGATTAGGGTTTAATTGTATATTATCTCTTAATCGAATGATTGGAACTACTGTACCAAGTTCAAGCGCTATCTGTCTACGAATCATTACAACTCGGTCAAGAAGGTCTCCTCCCTGATTAACGTCAGCAAGTGGAATAATTCCATAACCAAATTCCAGTTCAATAGGGTCAACCGAAAGAAGTGAAGTAACATTCTCTGGTCGACGTATTTCCGTGGCCTCTTCCTCTTCCTGCTTGGCCTCTTCTTCTATCTTATCAGTCTTCATTGTAGAAGACATACGACGTCCAGTAATAATAAATGCAATTCCAAAACCACAGAATAGAACACTGTTAAGTGGTGTCGCAATACCGAGTAATGCTAACGTCGCACCAACAAAATATAGTACTCTTGGAATACCAAATAGCTGTCCTATAAGAACGGTACCAAAATCAGCATCCTTTGAACCTTTAGTTACAAGAATACCTGTTGATAATGATATTAGTAGTGAAGGAACCTGAGATACAAGACCGTCACCAATAGTAAGAATACAGTACCTGTCCAAAGCGTCCTGAAATTCCATTCCATTACGAAGCATACCCATAGCAATACCACCAACAAGATTGATGGCTGTAATAATAAGACCTGCTGTAGCATCTCCCTTAACGTACTTAACAGCACCGTCCATACTACCGAAGAAACTTGACTCTTCCTGAATCTTGTCTCTTCGTTTCTTAGCTTCAGCATCGGTGATTGCACCAGTATTAAGATCGGCATCAATAGCCATCTGTTTACCAGGCATGGCATCAAGTGTAAATCTGGCAGTTACTTCTGCAACTCGTTCAGAACCTTTGTTGATAACCATAAACTGGATAATAAGCATGATAACAAATACTATAATACCCATAATAAGGTCACCACCACCAACGAACTGACCAAAGGTTTCAACTACATTTCCAGGCTGACCTGTTCGAAGTATTAAACGGGTTGATGATATATTAAGCGATATACGAAACAGTGTTGTAAAAAGAAGTACTGTTGGGAAAAAGCTTAAATCAAGAACTTCTGTGGCAAACATAGTTGCAAATAAAATACAAAATGCAACTGACATATTAAGTGCCAGTAATATATCGAGAAGAAAATTCGGAATAGGAACAATCATCATAACAAATGCAGATAAAACATATACTGCAATTCCTATGTCAGCTTTCTTAACCTTCATGATTATTCCCTCCTTCCGTTAATATTCTTTATATTTCTAAACTCGTCCCTCAGCCCTATATACAGCTGCTAGCACTTCGGCAACTGCAACATATAGCTCTGGAGGAACAGCTTGTCCCACTTCAACATTGGCATAAAGTGATCTGGCTAATGGTTTATTTTCTACTATCTCGATATTATTTTCTCTTGCCTGCTCTTTAATCTTGGCAGCAAGATAATCGGCTCCCTTAGCAAGAACTATAGGTGCATCAGCAATATCCTTATCATAAACTATTGCCACTGCATAATGCGTAGGGTTAGTGATAACGACGTCTGCTTTAGGAAGATTTTGCATCATTCTACGCTGGCTGGCTTCCTGCATTCGACGCTTAATCTTACCCTTAATCTGAGGATCACCTTCCATCATCTTATACTCTTCTTTGACTTCCTGTTTAGTCATCTTCATGTCATTGTGGAATTTCCACTTTTGGAAGCCAAAATCAGCAGCTGCTACAACGAGGAAAAAGGCAGATATCTTAAGCCCAACTGATATAAGAAGATTGCCAGTCAGGATAATAGAATCCACCAAAGTATGATCGTAAATCGTAAATAAAAGCGTAATTGCATTATCTATCTCATTATATAAAATTATGATAATAAGCGCAATTTTTAGTATTGATTTTAAAAGTTCTACTAGAGATTGTATGTTGAAGAGTTTTTTCACTCCTGTAACCGGGTTCAATTTATTGAACTTTGGCTTTAATGGTTTTGTTGTTGGTTTCCACTTAACCTGGAATAAATCACTAACAAATGCCACTACGAAGCTAAGCAATAATGCTGGCAAAATAATAATGATAATTCGTAGCAAACAGTTAGTCAGAAGAATCGTAAAATTACTTAGCGAAATCTGGCCACCATATATGGTTGTAAGCTCATCAAATCTATTATAAATACCTCCAAACAGCTCGATAAACTGACCTGCCATTACTCCTGTCCATATTTTCAGGAATACAAACAAACTAAAAAGAGTGACTGCACTGGCCACATCCTTACTCTTGGCAACCTGTCCCTCTTTTCTTGCATCATCAAGCTTCTTGGCTGTTGGTTCCTCTGTCTTCTCTCCGCCTGGTCCTTCTGCAAAAAACTGAAGATTATATTGTATACGAATATATTTCTCCATCATGCTCCTCCCATCGCTTCAACGAACCTGACAAGCATGATTTTCATCTGGTCAAATATTATAGTAGACGCCTTAGGCATAAGTCCTGCTGTAACAAATAGCACTGCAAGACCAGTAAGAACCTTGAGCTGAAGACCTACAGAGAACATATTCATCTGAGGACTCACCTTGGCCATAACTCCTAATATACTGTTAAGAATTAATATTGTACAAAATACTGGTAAAGCAATTCTGAAGCCTAATAAAATGTAATCGGACATCAAAGCTAAAAACGAATCATATAATTCCTTCATAATAAATGTGGCCTTGCCAACTGGTATAAGAACAAAAGTATCCGCAAGTGCCTGAAGAAGATATCTGTACATACCAGTCACAATCAGAAGTAATGTAAATGCATACTGATAAAGAAAACCTGTTATAGTAACATTTTGCTTTGTCATCGGGTCAATAGTACTTGCCATTGAAAGTCCAATCTCCACATCAACAAGCTGTCCAGCGAAATTGGCAATCATTAGGCAAAACTGACCTGATAAGCCAAGCAATAATCCTACTATCGCTTCCTTAAGCACTAATTCTGTATATGTAAATACCGATGAATACTCCAGCACATCGTGAGGATAAAGTACTGTATAAAGAATAATTGAAATAAAAACAGAAAGTGAGATTCGTACATTACGAGGAGTATTATTCATACTAAAAAAGGGTGCTGCAAATACAAAGCAGGATACCCTTGTCAGTACTAATAAAAAATATTCTAATTCCATAAGAGGAAATGAGAACTCTATCATCGTAATATAAATCCTTTATCTTATATAAAGACTAAAATTGGACCAAAGCTCCGTCATATATGTAATCATATTATTGAGCATCCAATGTCCTAGTATCATAAGAGTTGCAAATACACACAA
>DCHQ01000018.1:3341-5111 GCA_002314855.1 Lachnospiraceae bacterium UBA1748 | reverse complement strand
GCCGCTGTCTTAATAATACAAAATAGTGCATCACTTATAATTGATACAACTTCATCTGTAGTCATATGTATCTCCTTTCTGCCTCATGGCCATATTAGTCTAATTAATAAAACGTTCGTACCAGATTAACTATTACCAAATTCCAGCCATCGGCCAGTACAAATAATAGTATCTTAAACGGCATTGATATTGTTGTTGGAGGAAGCATCATCATACCCATACTCATAAGAACAGATGATACAACCATATCTATAATGAGAAATGGTATATAAATAATAAATCCTATAATAAATGCAGTTCTAAGCTCGCTTATTATAAAACTAGGAATAAGTACTGTTGTAGGAATAGATTCTACTGTTCCATCCCATGCATCGTGCCCAGCTATTTCCATAAACACAGAAACATCCTTAATCTGAGTCTGCTGATACATAAACTCACGTAATGGCTGAATTCCCACTTCGTAAGCTTCCATATAGCTAATCTCACCTTTATCAAGAGGCACAATAGCATCATTATAAACCTTACCAAATATAGGACTCATAATATATATGGTTAAAAATAAAGCAATACCAATTAATATCTGATTAGGTGGTGATGTCTGCGTATTAAGAGCCGTTCTTGTAAAATGTAGAACAATAATAATACGTGTATAACTGGTAAGCATAAGAAGCAGCAATGGTGCTACTGCTATAGCTGTTAAAGTAATTAAAATACGAAGTG
This sequence comes from Lachnospiraceae bacterium UBA1748, assembly GCA_002314855.1. Classification (GTDB taxonomy): domain Bacteria; phylum Bacillota; class Clostridia; order Lachnospirales; family Lachnospiraceae; genus NK4A136. The sequence goes on along the minus strand of DCHQ01000018.1, from coordinate 4,391 downwards.
GACCAGCTACTGTACCATTATCCTGCCCAAGATTAATCGTAAACATATTACCTATATTAAGATCAGCATTATCAGATGTACTATCCGATGAACCAGGTTCATCTTCATATGTTCTATCATCTGTCTCATCAGTCTTATCTGCATCAGTCGCATATACTGTAATTGATGGGCACATAGACAATATGCCCACCATAAATAGTAGGCATATCGAAATAAATATTCTTTTTAAAATATTAATCTTTGTTATCTGTTTCATTTCTCTCTTCACTTGCATTGTCTTTCTTAAAGGATGCAAGGATATCAGCAAACTTATGTGGCTTTTCATTCTCATCTTCCAGCTTTAATTCTTCTTCTGGAACTTCTGAGATAACTGTTACATTATCCTTGGAGATTGCCAGTGCATAATACTTCTTTCCTATCTGCACTAATTGTATATATTTGTTCTGACTAAGTCTCGTAGCTTCAAGAAGCTTAATATTACTGTCAGACATCTTTCCCTTTTGAAAATTGGCCACATATTTAGTAGTAAAATATGTAATAGCAAGTACAAAAGCAAATATAACAAGAAGTGTCAATAACTGAGAAATGCTTTTCACATTATCAACTGCTAAGAGCATATACTTAATCCTTAATAATCTCTGTTACACGAACACCAAAGCTCTCTTCAATAACGACTACTTCACCCTTGGCAACAAATTTACCATTAACAAGTACATCAACTGGTTCACCGGCTACCTTGTCAAGTTCAATAATAGTTCCTGGAGCAAAATCAAGAATTTCATGAATTGTTTTGGTCGCTCTACCAAGCTCAACTGTTACCTCAAGAGGAACATCCTTGATAAGTTCGATATTCTCCTGGCCAATAAGTGCCATCATTTCTGGTGTAAATGCCTGGAACTGAGCTGGCTGAATATTCATGGATGGCTGCTGCATAGGTGGCATACCCATTGGCTGTCCATACTGTCCTGGCATTCCCATTGGCGGCTGACCATATGACATCATATCAACCTGACTAGGCATTGGCATAGGTGCTGGAGCTGGTGCTGGAGC
>DCHQ01000018.1:0-3293 GCA_002314855.1 Lachnospiraceae bacterium UBA1748 | reverse complement strand
GCTGGCGCTACTGCTGCTGCAGCTGGCTCGTCGTCCTGAGTATTCATAAAGATATCATAAACATTCTTTGCAAAGTCAATTGGATATAACTGAATGATTGTAGAATCAACCAAATCACCAATCTGCATTCTGAAGGAAATCTTTACAAATGTTCCGTCCATATAGGTATTAATGCTGCTGTTATTAACTGAATCAGACATATCGACCTTGGTCGCAATTGGTGGACTAATATCAATCTTTTTACCCATCATAGATGAAAGGCTAGTTGCTGATGAGCCCATCATCTGATTCATTGCTTCTGAAATAGCACTAAGATGAAGCTCTCCAAGTTCTCCATCAGTATTAGTTCCATCGCCGCCCATCATAAGATCAGTGATAATCTTAACGTCATTTTCATGAAGAATAAGAATATTGGCGCCAGTAAGTCCAGCAGTATACTTAATCTCAATGAATACACATGGAGCTGCGTACTCGTTTGTTACAATGTCCCAATTGCTAAGTGTTACATTTGGAGTTGTAATATTAACCTTCTGATTAACCAGTGAATACAGAGTTGTAGCTGAAGTACCCATACTAATATTGGCTACCTCACCTATTGCGTCTCTTTCTAAATCAGATAATAAACTTTCATCGATATAATTCGCTGAAGATGAAGGATTATCTCCTGATGGTGCTTCTGCAGGTGATTCTTCGATATTCATGCCATTAAGTAATGCATTAATCTCATCTTGCGATAACATGCCATCCATTATTCTTCACCCTCCTCTCTATAAATTGATGTTACTCGTACAGCATATTTATCTCTTTCCTTACCAGGTACTGCCGAGAACTTTTTAATTTTATCTACATATACGTCCATCTCGGAATCTACTCTTGTTCCAAGCTTTATTACGTCTCCAACCTGAAGTCCAAGGAAATCCTTGACTGGAATAGAGCTCTTTCCAAGTACTGCCTTAACTGGAACATCCACTTTCCGAAGCATAGACTCAATATATACTGATTGATCCTCATCATTAGAATTGTTCTTATTTGTAAACCAGAACTTCGTATTGAGATTATCTACTATGTCTTGAATAGTGATAAATGGAAGACACATATTCAGGAAACCTTCCACCTCACCAATCTTAATACTTAGTGTAACTAACGCAATCATTTCATTAGGTGCTATAATTTGCGCGAACTGAGTATTGGTTTCTATACGCTCGATATAAGGTGTTATATCCAGAACATTCTTCCAAGGTTCTCTAAGAAGCTCCGTATATACTGCCATAATTCTGTTGAGAATATTAAGCTCTATCTCCGAGAAATCTCTCATCTTCTCAATGGTTCTACCCTGACCACCAAGCATTCGGTCGAGTATAGCATAACCGACCTCAGAACCCATATCTATAATAATATTGCCCTTTAAAGGCTGAAAATTGGCGATTCCAAGAATAACTGGATTCGACAACGAATTAGTAAATTCATTAAATGTAATAGTTTCTGAAGTAACAACAGTCACTGTAACATTCTTTCGAAGATAAGCCGGAAGGTTAGTAGATAACAATCGGCCATAGTGCTCGAATATAAGCTCGAGAGTTCGAAGCTGTTCTTTTGAGAACTTCGTCGGTCTCTTGAAGTCATAATTCTTGACACTCTTTTCTTCTTTACTTTGTATGTCCTGCATATCAACTTCACCGCTTGATAAAGCTGAAAGCAAACTGTCTATTTCTTCTTGGGACAGAACTTCGCCCATGCTATCTCACCTCCGTTCCTCTTAGAATTTCAAGGTTAATTAGCCAAAGATAATCTCGCTAAATGATACCTTGTATATGAAATCAGAACCGTACATAGCCTGAACACGTTTTAAAATATCCTCACACATCTGATCCTGAGCAAGCTTGGCTTCGGTATATGTATATCCACCAATAACTGAGTTTATTTCGCCCTTAAGAAGATCTTCCTTTTCTTCAAGCGCTCCATAAGTTGCAAAGTCATCATGCTTAGTATTCATAGAGAATGAAACCTTTACAATAAGATAATGATCTTTCTCATCGCCATCATCATTCTTAAGACGAATAGTCATCTGATCAGCAATTGTATATACCTGAGTATCAGCAATTGATACTTCACCAACCTGACTAGCTTCACCTGTATCAAGCTCTAATTTAAGAATAGCTGCAATATCTGTAACTATCTCAGCTGTTTTCTGATTTGTCTTTACTACTGAGAACATCATAACGACTGTAAGAGCAATATTAACTACTAACAATGAAAGTATGATGATTGATAGTAAATTCTTTTTCATTGGTTTTTATCCTCCCTGGTATCTGACTTGGTATGATACCCATTAATATCCACTAAGTGAATTATAAATCTTAATTTCAACTCGTCTGTTAAGGGCTCTTCCTTCTGGAGTAGCATTATCTGCTATTGGACAGTATTCACCTCGTCCTGAATGTTTAACATAAGCAGGGTCAAGATTAGTAACACCAATAAGGTAATAGAATACTGAAAGTGCTCTGGCATCGGAAAGCTCATTGTTACTGAGGAATTCCTTGCTGTTATTGAGAGGTACAGAATCAGTATGTCCCTCTATCTCAATTATACTTTCAGAATATCTTTCAAGAATCACTCCAACATGATCAAGAACTGGCTTGGCATCCTCGGACAAATCAGCACTAGCTGATTCAAAAAGGAGCGCTCCATTAAGAGTAAGCTGTACATACTGGGATGTATAACTCATCTCAATAAGATCATCCATACCAGCTTCATTAATCGCTTCACTAACCTTCTCTGCTAGCTCTGCTGATTCCTGAAGTTTCTGTGCTTCTACTGCCTGTAATATATTCTCTGGATCAGACTCTTCTTCATCAGTGGTCTTACCAGTAGAGTTAATATATTCATCTAACTGATTGAGCTGACTAACACCATTACTAACAAGCATACCGTCACCGATAGACAGTGCCCCTGCAGTAAAAACACTAAATGTCTGTGAAAAAGAAGCTGCCACTTCCTCGAACTTCTTAGCATCTACTGTAGACATCGAGAACAATAATACGAAGAAACAAAGAAGCAGGTTCATAAGGTCTGAGAACGTGGCCATCCAGGCTGGGGATCCAGCTGGTGCGTCTTCCTGTTTTTTCTTAGCCACTACTTCTCACCACCTTCCTCACCACTTGGTCTATCCTTAGGTGCAAGGAATGACTTGAGTTTCTCCTCGATAACTCGAGGATTCTCGCCTGCCTGTATTGATAAAAGACCTTCTATCATAATGGTCTTAACTGTTAATTCCTGATCATTATTAACTGCTA
>DCHQ01000094.1:10940-25785 GCA_002314855.1 Lachnospiraceae bacterium UBA1748 | reverse complement strand
CTTGCATTATCAAGATGTAATGATCTGACTTTAGGCATGTTAAGTACACATGAAATATCATCCCATACAAATGTGTAGTAAAGACATAATTCTTCAATATTTGTACATTCTGCTATCGTATATATTTCCGATGAATACAAAGAACCGTGATGAACATGAAGCTCTTTTAATTCAGGCATATTTAAAAGAAAGCTAAAATCGTGATCGTATGGACTTTCAAGAGTCAATTTCTCAAGATTTGACAAATTATGCAGTGCAGATAAATCATGAGGTTTACCTATGATAAGTTCGTCTAAATCTTTTAATCTTGATATATCTGGAAAACCTGTATTATCCTGATCAAAATTATCTACAAATCCAAGCTTCTTAAGGTTAGTTAATTCGCTGATAAAACTATAATCATCAACAGAATAATTATCGATTAGATATAATTCATCGAGCTGACTACCTATTTTTGCCACAGACTCTATACTGATAACATTAGTATTTTCAATTGAAAGAACCTTTAAATTAGGTAACTTCTCAATAAATCTAACATCTTTCAGTCCTTCACAGTTAAGATATAACTCTTCTAAAGATTTAAGTGCCACTATACCACTGACATCAACATTAGCTGACATACCAGAATTAATCTTAAGTGAACGAAGCTTAGGTAACTGTTGGAGCACAGAAAAATCAAATGAATGAAAATCATTTTCAATTTCTATTTCTGTTAAATTCACAAATTTTGTAACATCAGGTCGATAAAAATCATCATATATATGCATACTGGTTATCTTTTCAGGATCCAAATCTTTATCTATCGAATCCCAGACATCACTTTCATAACCAATATGAGTTAACTTATCAAACTCAACAATATATGTACGTGTTTCTGTTATATATTCAGAATCAAGATATTCAAGATTAGGGAAAATCGAAAAATACTCAAACTTAAGAGATTCCCGAGGCACTGATAATCTACGCTCTAGTCCATCCTTAAGCTTATATTGTAAAAATGGACGTCTATAATCACTATCAGTATTGTAGTCTATATAAATAACACTTTTAAGCTCCGCATCAGTAAGTTCTGTTATATTTTTACCAAAAGCATCATTTGCAAAATAATTAAATACTATGGATGAACCAATTTCATTCATAATATCTTCTTTGGATAAATATTTGCCATCCATATATGAAGTCATTGTTGGTTGTACAATTACAGGAGGCTCAGCTTTTTTGTTATTCGAACCCTTAGCCCCTAAGAATGATAAAATAAAAATCACGCCATATACTAGTGCCGATATAAATAATATTAGAACACCTTGTCTTGTTGATGATTTCTTCCTTTTGTCCTCATAGCTAGAAGCTTTAGCTTCCGCTATTGCTTTTTTAGCACTTTTAATTGCAGCTTTTGTAGCAGCTTTTTCTTGCGCCATTTGAAGCTTCTTTGCCTTTTTATCAGCTTTTTTAGACTTCTTTGGTTTATCCCATGGGTCTGAATAATCAGTTACACTACTCTTAACTGCTTCGAATACGTCATAATTCTGTAAAGTAGAGTTTGGTATTATTGATTCATTATCAACCTCAACACTTGATGTATTACCTAACTGACGAAGTGCTGCACTAACATCATGCGCTTCATTTTCGCTTAGGCCGCCAATTACTTTTATTGGAGCATTTTCAACATCCCTTTTAGCTTCAGCTAGTCCTGCTCCAGTAAGTTCACGATATACTTTTATGGTTTTAATTTTGTTTTGCCCGACACCGAGCAGCATTACACAATAAAACATTTAGTCCAATCACTTTCCAACATTATCAAGATCATATGGAGTGCTCTGATATACGTAGTAATTGAGCCAGTTAGTGTAGAGAAGTTGTCCTGCTGATCTCCAGTTAACAATAGGTCTGTTTTTAGGATCATCATCTGGGAAATAATTCTTAGGGACCTTTGGATTCAATCCCTTCCCAAGATCTCTAAAATATTCACTGGCAAGAGTATCGAAATCATATTCAGCATGACAAGTTACAAAAAACTTTCTAGAATCTTCAGTTTTAACAATAGTAACACCTGCCTCATCAGAATAAGCCATAAGCTCGAGCTCAGGTATTGCTTCTATCTGCTCTTTTGTTACTCCGATTTCTCTTGACTGTGGTGCATAAAATATATCATCAAACCCTCTAAATAAAGGCGATTTTGGGCTAAGAACCTTATGCTCATATATTCCTGAAAGCTTTTCTTCAAAAAATGTATGCTGAATTCCATAATAGTAATAAAATGCAGCAAAAGCTCCCCAACATAAGTAATATGTGCAGTGAACATGATCTTCGCACCAGTCCATTATTTCGCATAATTCTTTCCAGTAAGCAACATCCTCGTATTTTACTCGCTCAAGAGGAGCACCTGTAATAATCATACCGTCAAACTTACGATCCTTGATTTTATCGAATGTTGTATAAAATGAATCAAGGTGTGTAGCATCGGTATGAGTCGATGTATAACTTGCTGTCTGTAAAAATTCAACATTAACCTGTAAAGGGCTATTGGATAATTTACGCAGAAGCTGAGTTTCAGTTACTATCTTAGTAGGCATAAGATTAAGAATAAGCACATTAAGAGGACGAATATCCTGATGCATTGCTCTATTCTCGGTCATAACAAATATATTTTCATTTTCAAGTATTGCCTGTGCTGGCAAAGAATCCTGAATTTTAATTGGCATTTATCTATCCACCTTTTAATTTTTAAAACTATAACCTATTAATTATAATCTCAATCGTAAAATAATTCAATTTACTAAGCTAAATACATTTCTTCAAATTGCGCTTCAGTAATAATCTCCACACCAAGTTCCTTGGCTTTTTTATTTTTCGATGAATTAGAAGTGGCGTCATTATTAATAAGAGCTGTAGTTTTAGCCGATACTGAGCCAGAAACCTTACCACCTTTTTCTTCAATTATTGATTTAAGCTCATCACGATTAACATAGTTATTAAGTGAACCTGTAATAACAAATGTTTTACCTGCAAGTACCTGAGTACTCTCATCAACAATAATTTTAATGAAATTAAGCTCTTTTCTAAGCGCATCAATTAACTTTAAATTCTTTTCATCCTGCATATAATTAACAATACCTGTAGCAAGAATTTCACCCATACCTTCTACGGCACTTATATCTTCTACAGTTGCACTTAGCAATTTATCAAGGTCATTGTCAAAAGCCTTACAAAGTAATTTAGCATTAGCACTTCCAATGCCTGGAATACCAAGAGCATTGATTAGAGCATAAAGCATACATTCTCTTGATGCATTTATACTTGCTATAATATTTTCATAGGATTTTTCACCAAAACCTTCAAGATTGGTGATTTTATCTCTATATGTCTCGAGCTTATATATATCCACAAAGTCTTTTATAAATCCCAGGCTAATAAATTTTTCTAATGTAGCTTCTGATAAGCCTTCGATATTCATGGCATTACGTTCTACAAAGTGCGAGAATGATTTGATTTTTTTGGCTGCGCAATGCGTATTCGAACAGTATAACATTTTGGTATCACTATCCTGTCTTACTTCTGTGGCACCGCCACATACAGGACACACTGACGGTATAGTCAAGTTGCCTGATTTGGTTATATTTTCAGCAATTTGCGGAATAATCATATTGGCTTTATAAACAGTAATACGATCACCTATTCCAAGTTTTAAATCTTCAACATAAGAAATATTATGAAGTGATGCTCTGGATACATTGGTTCCTTCAAGATCAATGGTATCAAATATAGCAACAGGATTAATAAGACCAGTTCTACTAGGGCTCCATTCTATTTCTCTTAAAATGGTTTCTTTGATCTCGTCCTGCCATTTAAAGGCAATTGCATTTCTAGGGAACTTGGCTGTTCTTCCAAGCGAGGCACCATAAGCAATATCATCATATGTAAGTACAAGTCCGTCAGAAGGTATATTGTTTGTTTCAATAGATTCAGCAAACCATTCTATAGTTTCCAATATATTATCTTTATTGACTCTTTTGTACTCGACCACATCAAAACCGAGCCCTTTCAAATATTTAAACTGATTTTCAAATGAATTGTTAAATTCAATATCTTCAGAAGATACAAGAGAAAATGCGTAAAATCTAACGTTACGATTAGCTGTTACACTGCTATCAAGCTGTCTGACAGAGCCTGAACAAAGATTACGAGGATTTTTATACTTTGAATCGGCATCAATTATTGCGGCATTAATCTTCTCAAAATCTGAATATGTTATAACAGCTTCTCCTCGAACAATTAAATCACCCTTGTATGATATTTTTAATGGGATATTTTTAAAAGTACGTGCGTTAGCTGTAATAACTTCGCCAACCTCTCCGTTTCCTCTTGTTACCGCTTTATGCAAATCACCATTCTTATATGTCAATACAATGGTGAGTCCATCTAACTTCCATGAAAGTATAGCCTCTTTTTCACCTACCCAGTCATGCAGTTCTGCTCTGTCTTTTGTTTTTGATAAAGATAACATCGGCTTTTCATGAGCTTCCTTTGGAAGGAAATCCACTGATTCATAACCAACATTGACAGTTGGAGAATCAGACAAAGTAATTCCTGTTTCAGCTTCCAAATTAACAAGTTCATCATAGAGTTTGTCATATTCGTAATTAGACATTATCTCAACGTCTTTGGCATAATACGCTCTAGAAGCTTCATTTAATTTATCAACAAGTTCTCTCATTCTATCGTTCATATTTAGTACCTATAATTTTCATTAAATTTATTACTATATTTCTACTTTTAAAGTCTATCACATTGTTTATTTTATGGACATATCCAATTAAAAAACCAGAACATAATAGAAAGTCTCCATTATATTCTGGTAGTAAATTTGTAACTGGTATTAATTATTAAATATCTAAAGTATCACCAACTTTGGCGACTACTTCTTCCATGCTCATACTAAAAGCGGTAGCCATTTCACTAAAAAAGACTCTTTCTGCATCTTTTAGTATTTTTTCCTCCATAATGTTAAGACTTTTATGAATCTTGCGATTCTCTTTTCTCATATATCGAAGAAGCTTTATCATTTGAGAAATAGCAACATCATCGCCAGATTTTAAAATAGGATCACAAGCTTCTCTTTTAGGAGTATATATTGCTTTGCCAACCTTTTTTACTTCAGCTAATACTTTATCAGCTTCATCAGCACTGATAACACGACGAATAATATCACTTTCTCTTTTCATTGATACAAAGATAGTGCTTTTCATATCAGAAACCGGTTTTAAATGATAATAAATTATGCTTGGATCAGCAAAATCAACAGGTCCAATATCTGAAACAAGACAAGAACCGCTTAAACCATATAATACATATTCGCCTATCTCGTACTTAGCCACAACAGCCTCCATTTCTTTTCGAAATATATCTCAAAATACTATTAAATCAACCTAATATTAATTATAAAATCCTGTTTTAACATATATCAATATGAAATATTTGATATTTGATATATATTTATGCAAATTTGTGCTATATAAATCAAATAATAATACTATTACAAAATTCAAAACACTTCGCATAGTAATAATAAATCATACTAGTTAACAAATACTTAACAAAAGTAAATTAATTGATTTGAATACTAAAAATTGCATTGAAATATTTGGTTTTATAACACTTATTTGTACAGGTATTTACTTGATAGAACAAACTGTATTTGTTATTATATAAATGCTGATTTACAGCTATTTTAAAGTAAATAAACGGAGGTTTTATCACAATGACAACTAATGAAAAAGCACTTATGCTCCACGAAGAGTGGCAGGGAAAAATCACAACTGTTTCCAAGACACCTGTTAAGTCTAGAGAGGATTTAGCTCTTGCATATACACCTGGTGTTGCTGAGCCATGTAAAGTCATTGCTGAAGATAAAGAAGCTGCATATAAATATACAATGAAGGCTAATACTATCGCTGTTGTATCTGATGGTAGTGCCGTTCTTGGACTCGGAAATATCGGACCAGAAGCTGCTATGCCAGTTATGGAAGGTAAGGCTGTCCTCTTCAAGGAATTTGGTGGAGTTAACGCTGTTCCTATTTGTCTTGATACTCAGGATACTGAGGAAATTATTAAGGCTGTAACATGGCTTGCCCCAACTTTTGGTGGTATTAATCTTGAGGATATATCAGCTCCAAGATGTTTCGAAATCGAGGAAAGACTTAAAGCCACTCTTAATATTCCTGTATTCCATGATGATCAGCATGGTACTGCTATCGTAGTTCTTTCAGGAATTATCAACGCTCTTAAGATTATTAAGAAAAAGAAAGAGGATTGTCGTATCGTAGTTAACGGATCAGGTGCTGCTGGTATCGCTATTACTAAGCTTTTACTTAGATATGGTTTCAAGCATGCAATCCTTTGCGATTCTAAGGGTATCGTTTCTAAGAATTCTCCTAAGCTTAATAAGGTTAAACTTGAAATGCTTGAGGTTACAAACCTTGAAAATAAGGAAGGAACACTTGCTGATGCTGTAGTTGGCGCTGATATCTTTATTGGTGTATCTGCACCAGGAGTTCTTACTCAGGATATGGTTAAAACCATGAATAAGGATGCTATCATCTTCGCTATGGCTAATCCAGTACCAGAAATTATGCCTGATGAAGCAAAGGCTGCAGGAGCTCGTATTGTTGGTACAGGTAGAAGTGACTTCCCTAACCAGATTAATAACGTTGTTGCTTTCCCAGGTATCTTCAAGGGCGCTTTAGAAGGACGTGCTTCTCAAATTACTGAAGAAATGAAACTTGCAGCAGCTGAGGCCATTGCATCACTTGTTGATGAGAAGGATTTAAATGAAGACAACATTATGCCTCAGCCATTTGATCCACGTGTTGCTGAGACTGTTGCAGCAGCTGTTAAGGCTCTTATCTAATCAATGGAAATTAAAAGATGGAATGATAAACCATATAACAATTTGGATTATCACTTAAAAAGTATATATGGCAAAAAAATATACAAAATAGCTATTGATGGTGGAATGACATGTCCTAATCGTGATGGTTCCATCGATACAAGAGGATGTATCTTTTGTTCTAAAGGAGGCAGCGGCGAGTTCGCTGCTTCTTTTGACGTGAATAATCCGTCAGTTTTAGCTCAGCTTGAAAAAGGAAAAGAATTAATAGCCAAAAAAACTCTTGATGGGACTCAGTATATTGCATATTTCCAGCCATATTCTAATACTTATGCTTCCATCGAATATTTAAATAAATTGTATGAAGAAGCATTATCCGATTCAGAATGTGTGGGACTATCTATTGGTACAAGACCTGACTGCTTATCTTCTGACGTTCTTGAGTTGTTAAATTCGCTTAAAGAGAAATATGAAGAAAAGTTAATATGGATTGAACTTGGACTTCAGACAATTCATCGTGATACAGCCATATATATACGTAGAGGTTATGAATTATCTCGCTTTGAAGAGGCTGTTTCTAATTTGAATAATATTGGTATACCTATCATTGTTCATCTCATACTAGGACTACCAGGTGAAACCACGGAAATGATGTATGCTTCCGTAGAATATCTTAATACATTTAATATATTTGGAGTTAAATTACAACTTCTCCACGTACTAAATGATACAGATCTTATGAATGATTATAATGATCGTAAATTTGATGTGTTATCCCAGGAAGAATATACCAATATTTTAATTGGATGCATTGAAAGACTTAATCCAGAAATAGTAATCCACCGTGTTACTGGTGATGGACCTAAGGATAAACTTATTGCACCAGATTGGTCTAAAAACAAACGTAATGTTCTTAATACATTACTATCAGAAATGAAAAAACGAAATACTTGGCAGGGAAGATTGTATGAGCAGCCAGAACATATCGACATTATATAAATTAATAATTTTATACATGATAGAGGTGACAAAATCGCCACTTTCAAACTCAGATATAAGCGATTATATACTTGATAAAGGATACACCGATAGTATTAAGCTCCAAATTGCTATCAACGAGCTTATTGACGAAGGGCTCATCACGCCTAATACTATGCATAATAGAACTTATCTTTCACTAACGGTTGATGGAACATCTACTATTGAATCTTTAGAAAGTCGAATTTCGCCAACTGTTCGATCGGAAATATACGAATATCTTATAGCCAAGAAATCTGAGCTAAATGAGAAACATTCAATATTAACCTCTCATCATAAGTCCGATTCTGGTTATACTGCTAACTTCATTGCAAAAGATAAAGATGGCGAATTAATGAACTTGTCGCTATCCTTCCCGACTGAAGCTCTTGCTATTTCAGCCTGTGAAAACTTTAATAAAAATAGTAGCGATATATATAGCTTCATAATTGGCAAATTAATGCAATAAATAAATCCCAGATTATTCAAATTGAGTAATCTGGGATTTTATATTACTTATTAATATCTTGAATGATTAGTTTTGCAATTTCTTCAGCAACAGGTTTCTTACCCTGAGGATGTAAATCGTTGTCCTCTCCTGTACCAATGGATACAACCATATGCGAATTAGGAATATCCTGACACTCGGCTTGAGTACGCTGCATTTTAACCCAGAATGATTCTTCTGGAATTGGTCTGTCGCCCTCTTCATATACATAATCAATGAAGTTAGGTAACTGAATATAATATACTGGAAGATTTTTATCACCCCAGTTATCTCTAAAGCCATTAATCATCTTTGTAAACTCATCATGATATATATCATAATAATCGCAATTGCTTTCACCCTGGTACCAAATAAGTCCACGAACAGCATGCTTAAAGCAAGGATATAACATACCATTATAAAGTGCAGTTGGTTTCCAGCTAGCAAAAATCATATCCTCATTACGAGGCATCGTAGTACCTATCTTGTACTTCCATGATCCATCAAGCTTAATTACTTCATCAACACCTTCTAACTCTTCAAAAAAACAGTCTCGCATAACACGTCGACCTATATTAGAAAGAATTCCATATATCTTTCCCGGTGTAAAACGTCCATGTCCTTTTTCTACGCGAAGGCAAACAGTAATATCATTCTCGCCCTCTCGAAGAAGTCCAGCAGGCACTGTATAACGTCTTGGAGGATATACATAAGGAGTTGTTCCTACCTGCTTGCCATTAACATATATAATATCGCTATCAACCATTACTCCAAACCACAATGGAAGTTCTTTCCCGGCAAGATTAGCTGGAACATTAAACTTTTTCTTGAACCATATAGAACCAACAAACCCTTTTAGCTCACTGTGATCCTTGAAGAAAAATGGAATATCAACATCTTTCCAATCGGAAGTATCGGTATCTTCGTTCATCCAATTATTTACGTTACCTTCATCTTTAGTTGCAAGTGGTCCGTACCAATTTTCTGAAATCTTAACATTTTTATCCAGAATATTTTTTACATAATCAGGATCCTTGTATTTTTCAGCTTCTGCTAGTATTTCATCATAACCAGCAAGCATCTCAGCGCTCATCCAACATTCAATAGGCGAGCCACCCATTGTTGTATTAAGAAGTCCAACATGTACTCCTGTTTCAGCAGTTATTTTTTTTGCTGTAAAATATCCAATAACAGACATCATAGGGAAGCTTTCAGGTGTTACACATTTCCATTCACCAGCAACATGCTCCTCGATAGGTCCTAAATATTCTGGATGCTCAGGTATTTTAAATTCACGAATAAAAGTATTGTTCATATCCTCAAATTCTTCAGGATACATATCTCTTACTCTGTACATAGGAAACTCAATATTGGACTGACCCACAAGTTGAAGTACTTCTCCAATATAAATATCTTCACTGGTAATACTCTCCTTCTCGTCAGAAACAGTAAGAGAATAAGGTCCACCAGCCTTCATTGCATCTAGATAAGTGTCAAATTTTCCATCAATTACTGGTACAGTGTTTTTCTGATCTGATAGTACTATCTGTACACTTTCACCTATTGACCATCCCCATATATGAATAGGCTTATCTCTTTGGATAATAGCACCATTTCCAAGCATTCTAGGTAATTTTAAATTGCTCATTAATCGTCTCCTAATAATTAATTAATCTTCCATGTTTCTTTTGGTCCAAGATAAGAAGCCTGAGGCTTTCTTCCGCTCTTATAGATTACAACTTTCTCGAGAACCATTCCTGGACTAAGCGGACTAATATTAAGTTTATTAATACCATTTACGCAATTAATATCTACAGTTAATACTCTGATATTATCAAGAGCACCCTGACACCAGTACATACACTTGTCATCAATCTTGTACTCTTTATAGAATGCATCTACCATTCCGTTATTATCATTACAATTATATGCTATTTGGAGCTTATTGTCGCGATAAACAGGATTAGTTGGAGCAATATACATATCTACCTGATAATCGCCTGGCTCATCTGTAAAGAATGAGTATGAAACTGTTGGTTTATTATCTGTATTATAATATGAGCCTGTAACAGGGAATACTTTAAGTCCACATTTTGTCTTACCAAAATCATCTAATAACTGGAATTTAGCATCCTCTCCTGTATCGTTCTTACCAGACTTAAGATTACTATAACCATCAGCTTCAATTGAGATGTAATCATCATTAAATACATATGTACCAGCTGGAATATCTTCATTAACAATCTTAGGAAGAAGTATCTCAACGGTTGTATGCATCATTTTATTGGCAAACATAACGCTAGCCAGTGTTTGACCAGGCTTTATCTTACTACGATCAAGAGAAAGTATAACTTCGACAATTTCGCCTGTTTCAACTTTACCTTCTAACACAGATGCGCTTATACAATCATCATTAATGACAACACTATACTCGCCTTCTGCTTTACCAGTTGAAACAAGATATATACTGGCACTATTACAGTTATATCTTGCAAAATCAGGAAGAACAAGCTTCTTCTTGGTCCAGTCACCACCCTCGCTGGTTTGTCCATTTTCAGGAATAACAACAGCAATACGAGGCTTATTACCTGGTTTTAATCTATGAATAACAGGGTAACGACATTCTTCTTCGTTCCAGTTGTTGAATCCGATATGCTCTGAAAGTCCCATTCCATACCACTTACTATCATGGGCTGAATGTAATTCATTTACAATATCTTCGTCTAATGCTAAAGCTTCTTCTATCTTATCAGCTATTTCACCTGTTTTGCTTGAACCTATACCAGCAAGGAAATGGTTATAGGTAGTATCAAGCCATAGCTTTTGAACATTAAGATTAGCCATAAGAGGATAATATACAATTTCATAAAATGGCCATGAATAATCATTATTGTATATATTCTTGGCTCTATTCATTAAATCAGTACATTTTGCATACAGTTCTTCTCTTTCTCTATATGCCATTGGAGCATATACCTTATCACTCATATGTTCAGGACGACGTATATGAGCAATACGTGTATAACCTTCAAGTAGAGCTACTATCTCATTCTTTTTTGTTTCATCAGCTTCTGGGAAGTTAGTATTAACAAAATATTTTGTATAATCAGCAGCGCTATTTATATTACTGATTCCCCATTTATCATAATCGTAAGCCATAGACATAAAGAATGATAAAGGAAACTCAGTTGAGAAAATATCACCAACATTTACGATCCATAAATCTCTAATACCAAATTCATATGCATTAGTCATCTGCTCCCAAGTTTTATGAAGCGATGATGAATTAACCCATTCATAAGAAACCGGTGAACCATGATAATCAAAATGATAATACATACCGTATCCACCCTTGTGATTACGCATCGAATCATCAGGAAGTGTTCGAAGATTACCATGATTATCATCACAAAGCATAAGAGTTACGCCTTCGAGTTCTTCACTACCTATAAGGCCCACTGAATTCTCATCACCGTAGAAAAATGGTTCTACTTCCTTGTATAATGCAAGCATTCTTGGAACCTTATCAAGATCTTCATTGACGTATTTCTTTATTAACTGATTCTGACATACAAGTACATCTCTAAGCAAATCAATGTTATCCTGAAGCGTAGCATTTTCGCCAAGTATTGTTGAATCAAATTCTCCACGCATACCAACAGTAATAACATTTTCGTACATACCATTACGCTTTAGTCCATCTTCCCAGAATCTTGTGATTCCTTCCCTGTTAGATCTAAAATCCCATGCATCACCATAGATAGAATCTTTGCCACGAAGATACTTATACTCTTCGCCGTGTCTTAGGCAAGGCTCATGATGAGACATACCCATAACAACACCAAGTTCATCAGCAAGATCAGCACTAAGAAGTCCTGGACCATCCACTGCAAAACGGCCAGTCCACATTGCAGGCCATAAATAGTTACCCTTCATACGAAGAAGAACCTTAAAAATCTGCTCGTAACACTTGGCATTTATGCCATCAAAATGATGTAATGTCCAGTTTCCAAATGCAGGCCATTCATCATTAATAAAAAATCCACGAAAACGAACTGAAGGCTCTTTTGATGTAATCATATCTGCATCATGTAAATTAACAACTTCCTTTTTAGCAGGCATTACATCAAGCCAATCAACAAATGGAGATACACCGAGTAACTCAGATAAATGAAATAAACCATAAATAGTACCACGTTTGTCGCTGCCTAAGATATATAAAGTGCAGCCATCTGCACTCTGACACATCTTAAAGCATTCTCTCTTGCCTTCTATATCAGAAACATCTATTACAACGTCGCCAAGTATATCAGATACATTAATAGTTGCTACTACTATGCTTTTAGCCACTTTAGTTTTAGTAATCGCAGGTCTAACTGAAAATACTTTTTCCATATCGTCACATACGTAACCAGCAACTTTCTTGACACCACTATATTCGTTATCACCACATACAAAAGCAAGTTTGCCTTCTAATATGTCACTTGAATTAATCTGAAAACACATTATTAATATCTCCTATTATTTCTTAATTTTATTATAAATTATTTTTATACTATTAAACATAAGATACCTATGAAAGAACAAGAGAACTTTCATAGGTATTAATTTATTTAGTCACAAAATTATGAATTGTATTTCTTATAGAGCCTTTACCCTCATTTAATAATGCAAAGTTGGTAAGAACAGTTTCTGCAAGACCAGCGTCGAATAAATCAACTCCCCAAATACTAGAATCATGAAGAAGAGTTTCGAGCACGCTAGCATTATCAGTATTATTTCCAAGCTGTAACTTACTTGTAATAGGCTTCAAGCTCTCAAGCATAGGATCTGAACTAGGTGTAAATTCATTACCATTATCATCAATTCCCATAAGATATCTAATCCAACCTGCATAAACAAGAGGGATAAGCTTGAGATCATTAACATTAAGAGTATCAGATTCTATATATCTCTTAACTGTTTCACCAAAACGAATAGGAAGCTTCTGAGAAGTATCAGTTGCTATACGCTGTGGTGTATCAGGCATAAATGGATTAGGAATTCTTTCGTTAAGTACATCAGAAAGAAAACTTTCAGGACTAATAACACCTGGATCAGTAACAACTGGCATTCCTTCCTTATGTCCGATTATTTCAACCATTGTACGAAGATCTGAATCTTTCATCTCTTCAGATATCTTAGTAAATCCAAGAAGGCATCCATATATAGCAAGACAAGTATGAAGTGGATTAAGGCAAGTACATACCTTCATACGTTCTACCTTATCAACGGTTTCTCTATCTGTAAAAATAAAGCCTGCTTTCTCGAGCTCAGGTCTGCCATTAGGGAATGAATCCTCTATAACAAGATATTCGCATTCCTCCGCGTTAACAAAAGGTGCAACATATGTATTCATATCAGTGATAACAGGAGCCATATCTTCAATACCTTTATCACTAAGCATCTTCATAACACTTTCATCTGGTCTAGGAGTAATCTTATCAATCATAGTCCAAGGGAAAGATACCTTATCACCTGTTATATAATCCATATAACCAGAATCAGTTTTGCCTTCTGCAATCCATTTTTCTGCAAAATGAAGAGCCATAGCTTTTAATTTATCACCATTATGCGAGCAGTTATCCATACTAACCATTGCAATTGGTAGTGCCCCCTGATTGTATCTGTGAAGAAGAAGGCTCATAACATTCTCCATATATTTAGACGGAGCATACCCCTTCTCAGTAATGGTAAATGTAACCATTTGGAGAGATTCCTTGCTAAATATAGCTTTAAGTCTTTCCATATCAATATGATTAGCATCAAGCTTAAGCGATTCTGTTACAGAAGCAACAACGTCTAGATTGATATCTCCGCTTCCCTTTAGGGTCGCAACAAGACTAAGATTATCATATGGATAATTAATCTTATCAATAATCTGATAATCAAAACCTTCAGCACATACTAATCCAGCATCAATATCTCCAGAATTTAATAAATTCTGCACACATCTTGCCTGGAATGCACGGAAAATATTACCTGCACCAAAATGAATCCAAAATGGTCTATCATATGTATTTTTCTTAATATCATCAATATCAAATCCTGGAAGCTTTACACCTGCATTCTCCCAGGCACTAGTATCTTTTAATCCTTCTAAAGTAAGTTTCATTTATTTCACCTTTTATGCTTAATTACGAATTGGCTTTTACAATTGCTTCCCATAAACCATTAAGATATGTTGCTCCAAGTGCTCTGTCATAAAGTCCATAACCTGGCATAGCAACCTCATCCCATATCATACGACCATGGTCTGGCCTGATATATCCTGTAAAGCCTATATCATAGAGAGCCTTCATAATTTCGTACATATCAAAGTCTCCGTCAGCTGATAAATGGGCAGACTCTTCGAAATCATCCTGTGAATTAAATTTAAGATTACGTACGTGAGCAAAATGAATACGACCCTTTAA
>DCHQ01000094.1:9666-10926 GCA_002314855.1 Lachnospiraceae bacterium UBA1748 | reverse complement strand
GAACGAATCATATCTGGTAAATTATTTTGAAGATTTGTACCATATGAACCCGAACAGAATGTTACTCCGTTGTGTGGGTTATCAACCATCTTCATCATACGAAGTATATTCACTTTATTAATTATGATACGAGGGAGTCCAAATACGCTCCATGCTGGATCGTCTGGATGAATTGCCATGTTGATATCATATTCGTCACATACAGGCATAATTTTCTCAAGAAAATACTTAAGATTATTAAATAAATCCTCATCAGTAACGTTAGCATACATTTCAAAGAGTTCTTTTACTCTAGCCATACGCTCTGGTTCCCAGCCAGGCATTACTGTACCGTTCATATCCTTGTTGATTGATTCAAACATATTCTCAGGATCAATCGCATCAACTGCTGCTTTTGTATAAGCCATAACTGTTGAACCATCAGCTCTTACTCTTGCAAGCTCTGTACGTGTCCAGTCGAATACTGGCATAAAGTTATAACAAACCATATGAATTCCTTCTTTGCCAAGGTTTTCAAGGGTCTTAATATAGTTATCAATGTATAAATCTCTATCTCCGCCACCAATCTTAATATCATCATGTATATTTACACTTTCAATTCCTGATATTTTAAGTCCAGCGGCTTCCACTTCCATACGAAGTGCATGTATCTCTTCCTGTGTCCATAATTCGCCAGGCATTTTATCATATAAAGTAGTAATAACTCCTTTTACACCTGGAATCTGTCTAATCTGCTTTAATGTAACAGTGTCATGGCCTGTTCCAAACCATCTAAATGTCATTTCCATGTTGAATGTTCCCCAATCTGGGCAAAGCCCTTTAAATATCATTTCTCTCTAATTATTTAGTATAGATTTGAGTATATATAATAACAATTACAACTTTTGTTTTGAACATTGTAAAAATTGTTATATTATGTTATTTTTTAATTATATTAAAATTAATCAAGGAGCTATAAATGAGAAAAAATCTTCGAAGCGAATTCATAACCAGACAATATATGCTCAGCCACGATTATGAGCTTTATTTTTATAGTGATATACACATGAAATCCGGTGTACCACATACACATAAATATTATGAATTCTATTTCTTCATTGATGGTGATATTACTATGCATATATCTAATACCAGCTTCAAATTAAAGCCTGGAGATCTTATCATAATTCCACCTAATACTTCTCACTACGCTGAAGTTAATGATTCTAATCGCTATTATCAGCGATTTGTATTCTGGATTAGTGAAGAATATTATAAAAG
>DCHQ01000094.1:0-9594 GCA_002314855.1 Lachnospiraceae bacterium UBA1748 | reverse complement strand
TATGTACATCATTATGATTCAATACATTTTAATGCTCTTCAGTCCCAGTTGTTCGATATAATCCAGGAAATACACCAGGATAGATTCGCCAAGGACACTCGCCTCACTATTATGATTGCCCAGCTCTTTCTTGATATTAATAGACATAGTTATGAAATAAGAAACCCTCAGGAAATC
This sequence comes from Lachnospiraceae bacterium UBA1748, assembly GCA_002314855.1. GTDB lineage: Bacteria > Bacillota > Clostridia > Lachnospirales > Lachnospiraceae > NK4A136. Next base: position 9,417 of record DCHQ01000094.1, on the reverse strand, counting down.
AAGGCTGAGTCTGGTTTATACCAAAATCTTATTGCATATATAGATAATCATTTGGCAGATACTTTATCTCTTGAAGAATTATCAGAACATTTTTATGTTAGTAAGTATCATATCTCTCATATATTTAAAGAATATCTAGGAATATCAATACATCAGTACATTCTCAAAAAGCGTCTTGCTGCATTTAAAGATAATATTCTGGAAACTGATGATATATCCGAATCTTTTATAAACTGTGGCTTCAAGGACTATTCATGTTTTTATAGAGCATTTAAAAAGGAATATGGTATATCACCTAGCGATTACAGAAAAAATCTTAAGCAAAATCTTTCTAGGCACAAAGAAAAAACTACTAATACTAGCGAAAGTAATATTAGTAGTTCTGAATATTAATATCAATTATAAAACTGATCATAAAACCTTATAATATTTTCCGCATTATCATCATGAGGCATTGCTACGCTAAAAAGCAGATAATAATTATCATTCTCTTTGTCTGCATCAAAGCCTAGCTTGCCTAAATCAATGGCATATACTTCACTATATTCACTCCATAATTCTTCTGGAACGAAATCTTTGGTATATATTAATGCATCTTTAGAGGCTAATTCATCTAAAAATTCTTTCGATAATAATTCATCAGGACTTACAATCAATCCGGAGTCAGTCATTCCGTAAAGAGTTGTATCTTCAACTAGAAAATAATATATATTACCACCAACAACCTGAGCATATATAGCCATCATTTCATCATACTGAGAATATTTTTCGTGGCTCAGTGAAAAATCAATAAACTCATCTATTGCGAATTCTGAAGAATATTTTTTCGGGTCATATCCTGCAAATTCTGGGTATTCATCACGTATTCTGTTAGCATCTTCATATTCCATATATAGATTAATGCACATACCCTTAACAACAGGCTTCTTGGCAAATATAACGTGACCAAACAACCAGGTGAAGAAACATACTAATCCAACTACTATTAATATGGTCCACCACATATAATAATCTTTAAAATATATAAGCTTCTTTTTGAAGGACATCTCCTTCCATTTCAGCTTTTCTTCTTCTACTGTTTCTTTAAAATTCTTTCCATCTACCATAATATCTCATCCTTTATACATCTATATTATTATACAAAAATATGTATTTATTAATAGTCCACATATTCTAGATATATAGGGGAAAAATTGCATATAAAAAAGCCACGGAATAAAATCCGTGGCTTTAATAAACAATTGATAATTAACCCTTTACAGAACCAAGAGCAACACCAGCGATGATGTACTTAGAAAGAACTAAGTAAACAACGATAAGTGGTAATACTGTAAGAGTAAGTCCTAAGTAGATAGAACCAAGCTCTGTCTTGTAAATATCACCTCTAAGAAGTGTAACCATGATAGGCATTGTATACTTCTTAGGCTGTGTAAGAAGTACGAGTGGTGTGAAAAGGTTGTTCCAGTTACCAACGAATGAGAAAATTGCCTGTGTAGCAAGAGCTGGCTTCATGATAGGAAGTACGATCTTGTTGAAGATGTAGAACTCCTTAGCACCATCAATACGAGCTGAGTGAACAATTTCCATTGATAAAGCTGGCTGCAAATACTGTCTCATGAAGAATACCATTGAAGGTGCAGCAATTGCAGGAAGGATAAGTAATAATCTGTTGTTTGTAAGACCAAGACGGAAGCACATCTGATAGAAACCGATCATTGTAACCTGTCCTGGAACCATCATAACTGCCATGATGAAACTAAAGAATGCATTCTTTAACTTCCACTCATATGCAATCTGAGCATAAGCAGTAAGTGATGAGAAATAAAGTGCAAGTACTGTAGAACCAGCAGCAATTAATAATGAGTTCATGAAACCAATTGCTGGGTTGAAGTCCTTACCTGTAAATACCTTCCAGTTAAACATAAGATACTTAGAAGGAATAAGTGAAATTGAGTTCGCCTGAATCTGAATTGTATTTCTTGTAGCATTTACAAACATGAGCCAGAAAGGAACAATACTGAGTACTGCTAAGAAAATACAAACGATATAAATAATAATATGATAAATTCTTGTCCAGTTCTTGTTATTTGTCTGGATCATATCAACTTTAATGTTATTATCTGCCATGATTATGCTCTCCCTTCTGCCTTCATTTTAGCTTTGAATTCCTTCTCAGCTTTCTTCATCTCTTTACGAAGAGCTTCAGCTTCCTTATCTCTCATGAGATAGAATGTAATAGCTGAAAGAACACAAATGATTACGAACATAATAATTGATGCTGCAGCAGCTCTAGCATACATATAAGCACCAGCGAATGCCTGGTTATAAATGAATACAGCAGCTGTTAATGTAGCGTTATCAGGACCACCTGCAAGGAATGAATAAGGAATATCGAACATATTCAAACCACCGATAAGTGATGTGATAAGTGTGAATAACATAATTGTCTTAATGTTAGGAATTGTAATCTTCCAGAATGTTTGCCACTGGTTAGCACCATCAACTTCAGCAGCCTCGAAAAGCTCAGGGCTGATACCAAGAATACCTGCCATAAGAACGATAGATGTCTGTCCATACCACATCCATGTCTGGATGAAAATAACAATGTTCTGAGCAGCTGACTTCTTAAGTGCGAAGTTTATTAAATGCTCTTTGTCGATAGCATGAATCATTACTAAGAAATCGTTAACAGGTCCCTTAGGATAACCAAATAATGAGTTGAATAAGATAGCAACTGTAGCTGCAGTGATAATGTTAGGCATATAGAATACTACCTTGAAAAATCCCTGGCCCTTAATTTTGCTTCTTCTATCAGTAAACCAAGATGCGATCAGCAATGCTAATGCCATCTGTGGTATGAAGTTCAAAATCCAAATATAAACAGTGTTTTTAATAGATGTTTTAAAAGTTGCTAAACCAAGAATAGTCTTAAAGTTCTTGAATAAATCATCCCAAAGAATATTATACTCTCTAGTTGTAAGACCCTTTAAGTCTGAAAAAGCAACACTAAATGTGTACAAGATAGGATAAAGAGAGAATATGACGTATCCAATTACAAACGGAATACTAAAGAAATATCCAAATCTAGCATAGCTATAAGCTTTCTTAGAACCCTTCATAGGAAAACCTCCAAATGTCATTTATTCGTTTTAATAAAAAACAGGGACAGACAGAACGTCTGCCCCTGTAAAAATGTTTGTATTATAATCTAAAGATTACTCTACATCAACACCAAGCTGCTCGCTTACGTTTGTCTTGAAATCTGCGATTGCATCTTCTCTTGACTTCTCGCCGTGAGCGTAAAGGTTACACTGATCTGTCCAAAGACCATTGATCTTCTCATCGTACTGTGACTGGTTGTCACCACGAGCATATGTGTTAGCTGGAACGAATACATCGAATGCGTTCTGGCCAGCAAGGAATGCCATCTCACCGTTAGACTTAGCCATAACTACGTTAGAAGCAACTGAATCCTTTGTACCAGCATCATTTAACATACCGTTAGCCCACTTATACTGAAGACCATCTTCTGTAGTATCAAGTGTGATGTATCTGATGATTTCTCCAACTGCAGCTGCCTTATCAGCATCTGCTGCAGCCTTCTTAGAACCGATTACCCAAGTACCGCCCCAGAAGAAACCAACTGGAGATGGACAAACTGCCCAGTCACCGTATGTACCTTCACCAACTGCCTTACCACCACAGTTATCACCGAGTGTGTAGTTGATTAACCAAGCTGGACCGAAGAATGAGAATACCTGCTTCTCGCCTGTACCAGCCATATCAGCGAACCAAGCATCCTGCCAAGCTGCTGTATCGTTGTAGTAACCATTGTCGCAAAGCTTCTTAGAGATGTCCATGAACTCTTCTCTAGCTGGGTCGATGTTGAGCTTGCCATCAACGATCCAAGGAGTCTCAGCAGACTTCTCAACTACGTTCCAAAGGTCACCCTGACCAGAAACCATAGCGTATCCCTTAGCCTTTACTTCATCAGCTGCTGCCCAGTAAGCATCCCAGTTACCTGAACCAGCGCCAACCTTCTCAGCGATTGCATCTGGATCATCTGTTCCAAATACATCTGTAGCGATTGAACGTCTGTAGATCATACATCCACCTGTTGACTGATAACCAAGAGCAACGAGCTCACCTGCTGGGTTAGATCCAAGGTCAACTGTGTAAGGAGCGATCTCAGCTGCTGCTAACTCAGCATCAACATCGATACCGAATGAAGCATATGGAGCTGCGAACTCAGCCATATCACCCTGTGTATACTTAAGTACGAAAGCAGCCTCTGCAGCGTAGATATCAGGAGCTGTATCACCACCAGCTGAAAGAGCGTTAGCCATATATGTATCATATGCACCACCGTCTGTAGCCTTTACAGTAACTTCAACGTTGTACTTGAAATCTGGGTGATTAGCAACGTAATCCTGGATCATACCTGGAACTTCGTCTGTGAATGAACATACATAAATTGTACCTACAGCACCCTCAACCTCGATTGTGTCTGTTGTAGCACCATCACCTGTAGTATCATCAACTACTGTGTCGCCACCATCTGTTGGTGCATCTGGAGTTGTAGCAGTTTCACCACAACCAGCAAGAGTACCAGCTACCATGCATGTACTAAGAACGCATGCTAAAAACTTTCTCTTCATAAATTCTTTTTCCTCCTTAAAGAATATAAAATAATCGAAGATACCCTTATCTTCAAAATTAATTATATTTATCTATAAACAGAATGTCAACTAAATTTTTTTGTGCAATTTTTATACTATTTGACTATTGCTTTTTATTAAAATGTCAATTTGCGATTTACATAACACCTTTTTTTAGTTAAATACATCAAATAATATATTAATTTGACTGTTATCCTTAACAAGTAATATAATTAATAAAAATTTAACGCATTAAGGAGCTTTATATTATGAGAAAATTCTTCTCTCCTGATTCAATTGCCATGAGATTTCTTACTCTTCTATGCAATCTCATGTATATTAATCTTCTATTTATAATATTTTCACTTCCGTTATTTACTATGGGAGCTGCCTTTTCAGCAATGTATAGCACTTTATTTAAAATGCTTCATGGCGACGATCCATTTATAGGAAAGACTTTTGTAAAAGCTTTCAAGTCAAGCTTCAAACAGGCAACAACAATGTGGTTGCCAATAGCTATTTTCGAAATATTATTTGTAATAGGAATATATATTACTTTATTTATTTTGGATCCTATGTATAATATGCTCCAGTATCCACTATCAATATCATTCTTCTTATTATTATGTATATCCAATTATATATTCCCACAGATTGCTCTATTTAATCAGACTAATTCTGTTACATTAAAAAACGCGGTGTTACTCGCTATTTCTAACTTTCCCACCACGCTGTTTATGATTGTTGTACCAGTTATTCTGTATCTTATCGGTGGCTTATCCGGTAAAAACACAGTAATGGTATTCAGTATTTTAATGTTTATAGGTATTGCGGCAATTGCATATTATAACGCTGCGCTGCTTCGTAGAATCTTCAATAAATTAATGGGCGAAGAAGATGCAGTTTAATACTGCATCATCATCCATTTTAAAAATTCAAGGGATTCATTAATCTTTTCTTCTTCAGAAAAATTACATATAGCGATTACAGGAACTTCATCTTCGCTAAACTGTCCCAGATAATTATTATCTTCAAGATAAAATCCAACAGGCTTTTCTTCTCCTTCAACCAAGGCGTAGAAAAGTCTTTCTTTATGCTTTTCAATAAATTCAGGTTCAAGGCAATCTGCTAATACCAGAAAATCTCCTGCTTCTGCAAAATCCTTTACAGCATAATCAGTAGCTATAAGTACATTAATATTACCTGATAAAAATAATGCTTGAAGCTTCTGTATACTACTAACTAGAGCAGTATCTCTTGCCATTTCTTCATTCATTTCTTTTGGATAAGTAATATTGGCACTGATTTTAACAGGAAGCTCACCTTCGGCATATCCTCTATATAATGAATAATTCTGACCAATCTCAACATAAGGAACAGATAAATCGTATGTATTAACTAATGCAACATCAAGTAACCTTGGTTTATTCTCCTGAAGATAATCACTAAGAAATGCGATGGCAATTATCAAAACTATAGTCGGTATAATAACAAACCATTTATAATAATCCCAAAAGTATATAACTTTTTTAACAAAAGGCTTTTCTGTGAATTCTTGAAACTTTGATTTTTTCTGATTCTCTTTAGAATCTTCTTCTGCTTCAGTTTCACCTTTATTTATTCGATTAAGTTTCGCCTTTTCAAGACGCTCTTTTTCAAGCTCTTCTTTCTTTTCTTCATCTAGTTCAAGTTTCATGCGTTTTTCTCCTTAGAAAAAGGGAGTTTATCATATTGATACACTCCCTTTTTAATTCTATATTTATTATACGCAATTATAAAGTTATGTCTATACCTGGTATATCCTTACCTGTAAGAGCTTTTGTTCTCGAATCTGGCTGATTATCTCCAACGTAAATCTTATATTCTCCAGCAGAAGTAACCATATTTCCATCTTCATCGCTAAGAGCAAATGCTTTCTTCTCAAGAACCATCTTGACATCCTTACTTTCGCCGGCTCCAAGACTAACCTTAGTAAATCCCTTGAGCGATGCGTTAGGAGTTCCCTTTGCAACCTTCTTGATATATACCTGAGGTGTTGCCACTCCCCATTTGTCTCCAGTATTACTAACTTTGAAATCAACAATTACATTGTCGCCATCATTAGTTACTGTTGTATCACTATAGTCAAAGTTAGTATACGAAAGTCCATAACCAAATGGATACAAAGGCTCTTCACTAAGATATCTATAAGTACGATTCTTCATCGAATAATCTGTGAATTCTGGTAAGCTATCAGTACTCTTATAGAATGTAAGTGGTAATTTACCCTGAGGATTAACCTCACCAAATATAATGTTAGCAATAGCTTTTCCACCAAGTGATCCTGGATACCAACCCTCTAATACTGCATCAGCATGCTCCTGGGCATATCCAAGAGCAAGTGCACTACCTGATAATATAACAACAATTACCTTCTTGCCACTTTCACATATAACTTTAAGAACTTCTTCCTGAAGTCCTGGAAGTTCAAGTCCTGGCTTATCACCACTTGCATACGCATTACCCTGATCGCCTTCTTCACCTTCAAGTCCCGAATCAAGGCCCATTACTGCAATAACAACATCACTTTCATCACATATTCCCTTAACTTCAGAAATTCTGTCATTAGGCTCTGCAAGGAATTCCACTCTGTCTCTAAATAATGCACAACCTTCAGAATAAAGGACTCTCGCTTTATCACCAACATAATCCTGTATACCTTCAAGAACTGTCACATATCTAGAAGCTGTTCCTTCGTAGTTACCCTTTAATGCTCTTCTGTTATTAGCATTAGGTCCAATAACTCCAATTGTTTTAACCCCATCAAGATTAAGAGGTAATGCATTATTATCATTCTTAAGAAGAACGACGCATTTTTCTGCAGTCTTAAGATTAAGCTCCTGCATCTCCTTAGTATCTACTGCAGTATATGGAATATTCGCATATGGATTATCATCGGCATCACCCATAATACCAAGCTTATATCTTGTAACAAAAAGTCTTTCAACAGCCTGATCAATGGTCTTTTCTTCAACCATACCATCTTTAACAGCATCAACAAGATGAGCAAAAATATTACCACAGTTAATATCGCATCCATTATTAACAGCAAGAGCTACAGACTCTTCTTCATTCTTAGTAACAAGATGTCCCTCATGGAAATCTTTAATAGCCCAGCAGTCCGATACAACGTGGCCTTCAAAGCCCCACTTAGTACGTAGTATATCACCAAGTAATGTTTTGCTACCATTACAAGGCTCGCCATTTGTTCTGTTATATGCACCCATAACAGTTTCAACCTTTGCATCACATACAAGCTTTTCAAAAGCTGGTAAATATGTTTCGGCCATATCCTGCTTGCTTGCAATAGCATTAAAACTATGTCTTATATCTTCTGGACCAGAGTGTACAGCAAAATGCTTGGCACATGCAGCAACCTTAAGATAATTATCATCATGTCCCTGAAGTCCATCAACAAATCTTTTACCAAGTTCACCAGTAAGATATGGATCTTCACCATATGTCTCATGACCTCTACCCCAACGTGGATCTCTAAATATATTTACATTAGGAGCCCAGAAAGTAAGTCCCTTATATATATCAGCATCGCCATACTTTTGCTGCATATTAAATTTCGCTCTTGCTTCAGTCGCAATAGCATCACCGACTTCTTCCATCATATCAGTATCGAAAGCAGCAGCCATACCAATAGCCTGAGGGAACATTGTCGCAACTCCGCTTCTAGCAACGCCGTGTAACGATTCATTCCACCAGTTATAAGCTGGTATTCCAAGACGAGGAATAGCTGGAGCTTTGTGAAGCATCTGAGATACCTTTTCCTCTAACGTCATCTTAGAAACAAGCTCCTTGGCTTTAGCTCTATACTCTTCTATTTTCTGTTTATTTGTTTGTACGCCCATCGTAACCTCCATAATATTAAAATAGGTTAAACCTGTATATATTGTACTACATGTAATACAGAAATAGTACTTTAGCTATTCTTTAAACTACTTATTTTTTGTCAATATTACAAAACTATTTTTAGTAAGTTTTTTAATAGAAAAAGAGGGCCGCACAAGCGACCCTCCTGGTTTTGTTTATTATTCGAATTAAGCGAATGGATTCTCTGTCTTGTAGAGCATTCCCTTTGGCTGATTAAATCCGATCTCTTCAACTGGAACTCCGATGTACTTGAATACTTCGTAGAGTGCCTTACCGTGATGACCGAATGCAACAGCACCGTGGTGAGGGTAGTTACCCTCGATAAGTACGTGACGGTAGAATCTACCCATTTCTGGAATAGCGAATACACCGATTGCACCGAATGATCTTGTAGCAACAGGAAGAACTTCACCGTGAGCAATGTAAGCACGGATCTGAGCATCTGATGTAGACTGTAATCTGAAGAATGTGATATCACCAGGGATGATATCTCCTTCAAGAGTACCCTGTGTAACTTCGATTGGAAGGTTACGAGCCATAATCATCTGATACTTCATTTCGCAGAATGAAAGCTTCTTTGTATTTGTGTTACCACAGTGGAATCCCATGAATGTATCTTCAAGTGTGTAGTTTGTCTTACCCTTGATTGACTCCTCGTACATATCCTTTGGTACTGAGTTGTTGATATCAAGAAGTGTAACGATATCATCAGATACTACTGTACCGATGAACTCTGATAAACATCCGTAGATATCTACTTCACAAGATACTGGAATACCCATACCTGTAAGTCTTGAGTTTACGTAGCAAGGCACGAAACCAAACTGTGTCTGGAATG
>DCHQ01000077.1:5898-7533 GCA_002314855.1 Lachnospiraceae bacterium UBA1748 | reverse complement strand
GAACCTTTACGATAAGCCACAGAACTTATTCGTTGCTGGTTTCATGGGTTCACCACAGATGAACTTCCTTGACGCTGTAGTAGAAGTACAGGGCGAGACAGCATATCTTAAGATTGCTGACAAGTCTATTCCACTTCCAGCTAACAAGTCAAAGAAGCTTATCGATGGCGGTTATGATGGACAGACAGTTACATTTGGTATCCGTCCAGAAGATGTATATGATTCAGAGATGATGGTTGAGGCTTCTCCACTTTCAGTATTCGAAGCTACAATCAGAGTATACGAGCTTCTTGGTGCTGAAGTATTCTTATACTTCGATCTTGATGAGTTCCCAATGACAGCAAGAGTTGATCCTAGAACTCAGGCTAGACCAGGTGATGTTGTTAAGTTTGCTTTCGACGTAGAGAAGATTCACGTATTCGATAAGGAAACAGAGCAGGCTATTACAAACTAGTCTTAAAAAGTATTTTAGAGGCTGCGCTTCGTGCGCAGCCTTTTCATTTTTTGTGGTGAAAGGCAATGTCGTATGGCATCTACTAAGATTTTGAAAAGCGGTCTTGAAGACTTAAAAAGAATAACCAGGGCAGACTTTTTCCTATGTGGTAATGATGGGGAAGCTATATGTTCCACATTTGATCGATTCCCATTAAAGGAGCAGGTGATAGAATCCTTTGTTATGTCATCAGCAGAGGGGCAGGAGGTCAATGGTCATCATTTCTTCAAAATTACAGGACAAAGTGATGATAAATATGTTTTGATAGTTAATGCCCATGGCGGCGATGGATATATGCTTGGAAGAATTGCTGTAAGTGAGGTTATGCATTTCCTTGGAATGGGTTCTGAGAGAATGGATAAAGAAGAATATTATCAGGACCTGCTAACATCACAAATGGTATCTGCAGAAATTCAGGCAAGAGCTTCGAAGCTTGGAATTCCCACAGATATATTAAGAGCAGTATATTGCATAGAAACAGATGAAGAGATGTCAGGTACTGCCAGAGAAATATTAGGTAATATTTTCTCAGATAATAATGATTATGTTACTACTGTTCATGATGGAATTATTGTTTTAATAAAGGAAGCAGAGGATGATGATGAATTAGCAGAGTATGCAAAACAGATTATTAGTATGCTTAATACTGAGCTAATGATATCAGCAAGGGTAACATATGGTAAGCTTAAGAACTCGCTTAGAGATCTTACAGAAAGTTATAAAGAAGCAACAATGGCATTAGAGGTTGCCAAGATTTTCTTTGAAGAGAGAGAAATAGCGTCATATTCATCTTTAGGAATAGGGCGTATCATTCATGAATTACCAAGATCTTTATGTGAATCGTTCCTGGAAGAGATTTTTGGTACAGACGGTAAGCAAGTGCTTCCGGATAAAGAGGTGTCTATTATCAATTCATTCTTTGATAATAGTCTTAGTATTGCGGATACTTCAAGAGAATTAGATATTCCAAGAAGTACACTAATATATAGAATAGAAAAGATTCAGAAAAAAACGGGCCTTGATATAAGAGTATTTGATCAGGCAATGACGCTTAAAATAGCTCTTATGGTCGATAAATATATGAAGGTGTTAATATAAATGATTATTAGCGGATTACAAAACACGACGCTTCTGGATTATCC
>DCHQ01000077.1:0-5824 GCA_002314855.1 Lachnospiraceae bacterium UBA1748 | reverse complement strand
CACAATGCGGATATAGTACTGGAGCCATGTGAGAATTTATCAAGAGAGAAGCTAATGGCTTTTCTTGCAAAGAGAAGCGGGGTGCTTGATGGTGTGTGTATCACTGGTGGCGAACCAACGCTTTATGACGATTTGGTCGATTTATTATATGACATCAAATCAATGGGACTGCTAATAAAATTAGATACAAACGGAACCAATCCATCTATGCTTAAGAAGATTGTGGAAAAAGGTCTTGTTGATTACATTGCCATGGATGTTAAGTCATCTATGGAAAGATATGGAATCGCGGTTGGCATTAGTGATTATAATACAGCAGCTATTGAAGAGAGTATTCGTTATATAATGGAATGTGGTATTCAATATGAATTTAGGACCACGCTTGTAAAAGGAATCCATACATATGACGATATGCGAGGCATAGTATCCTTGATAAGTGGAGCAAAAGAGTATTTTCTTCAGTCTTATAAGGATAATGATTCTACAATCGAAAAAAAAGCTGTTTTTATAGATAATAGAGTACATACTCTTAATTGTAGTGAATTCTCAAAAGAAGAATTATTAGAGTTTCTTGATATTGCAAGAAATAAAGTTAAATCAGCTAAGCTACGAGGCATTGATATTTATTATAGTTAATAAGGAACAGTAATATAGTGAAACAAGTATTAACTGATGACGAAAAGTATATGAAGATGGCGATAAAGCTTGCCAAAAAGGCAGCTGATATGGGTGAGGTTCCAATAGGCTGTGTCATAGTTTATGAGGGTAAGGTTATAGCCAGAGGATATAATAGACGTACTATGGACAAGAGTACGCTATCGCATGCAGAAATATTGGCAATAAAAAAAGCCAGTAAAGTAGTGGGAGACTGGAGGCTTGAAGGATGCACGATGTATGTGACACTGGAACCGTGCCAAATGTGTGCAGGCGCTATTATTCAGGCTAGAATGGATAAGGTTGTCATAGGTTGTATGAACGCAAAGGCGGGATGCGCCGGCTCAGTTCTCAATATATTAGAGCATGAAGGATTTAATCATCAGGCAGTAGTTGAGCGCGGAGTATTAGAGGAGGAGTGCAGTATTCTTTTGAAAGAATTCTTTTCTAATTTGCGTAAAAGACTGAAAGTAAAAACACAGGACTAAGGTTTGGTTAGTAAATAAATGAAGTGGTATGAGTGTGGCGTTAAAAATATATTAATAGCCACACTTTTTCAATAAAAAGTATTAGTTTGAAACGTATACATATATATATATATCATTATATAGATATTTTATGAGAGGGATTTTTGTGAATAAAAAGAGACATTTTCGAATGAAAAAAAGAGATTTAGTAATTGTCGCTATATTTTCCACATTTGTAGCTGTTTGCTTTCTGATAGGAGCGATATTTGCAATTGGTAATGCTAGGGATAATAAAAAGCAGGTGAAGCGTTATGAAAAGGAATTAAACGAAAATGTGCAATATGCCGCTTTTGTGGAAATGAAAGAGATTCCTGTGCACCAGGATGTTAATGGCTATTACTATACAGTTATGTGGGAAAGGTACGAGAAAAAGCCTGTTGTTGTCAAGTGGGAAGGGGATATGTATGACAAAATATCAATCTCGCTAGTTCATGATATTAGAAACAATGTTATGAGAAAATCAGCTAAAAGCGTAGATCTTTCAAGTATCTATAATGGACGAGAAGTATATGATATATGTAGCAGATTTGGACTCGACGACTATGAAAATGCTAATCTTAAAGTATATGATTTGGATAATGATGTTAAATATACTTTTGCGCAGTATAGCAATATCATGCAGCAAAAGTATGAACATGAAAGAACATACGAAGACCGTATGGAACTTGGCAAGGAATTGATAAAGTGTAGCGTTCTTTTTGGCCTAATATCAGGAGGATTATGGTTCTCATATGCACATAGTAGCGATGAATATTCTATAAATGCTGAAAATGATGGAATAAGCTCGTTAAAGATATTTCTAGCTGATATAACAGTTTTATCCAAGGTAGTTACACAGTTTCTGGGTTTTATTAGTGGGTTTTTGATTATGTTTTTAGCAGCATTAATAATGATGGCGCTTCAAAGTTTTTGGCTTGTGTTGTCAGTTCTTCCTTTATCAGGTGTAGCATATGGCATTGTATATTCGTTTTTACCAGGGCTAATATATCGCAGGGATTTAAAACATGTGAATAAATATATTGATAAAATTTTAGATAACTGCACTGCACTAGGTTTTATTAGAGATAAGCATGAATCTGTAATGCAGATAGATCAAAAAATCCTTGAAGATGAATTCGTGAATAGCATTACAGAGTCCATTTCCGAAGGAAAGCTCTATGAAGGAGAAGATATTCTGATTACAAATGAGCACATTGTACTAAGGCATTATTTATCACAGAAAAGAGATGCTATTGTACTTCCTAAGGAAGAACTTGGTGAAGTTAGTATTGTAAAAGGAAAAGTACGACCAAGAAGCCTTTCTACAAAGGCGTGGATTATCATTGCCTCGCTTCTCGATGGCAGGGAAATACGATGCTATGTGGCCAAGTCTATTAAGAAAAAAGAGCTGGAAAAGATGAGAATTGCACTACTCAAGATGAATATTTGACAAAAATATTACAATTTGATATCATACACCTACTTGATGTAATATTTTTGTAACAATTAGTAATAAAGTTGAAATATTATGTAAACCTAAATTGCTAATAGTTGCAACTTAATAATAAAAGTCATTAAGAAGGAAGAGCTGTATTGAAGGATTATATTAGAGGAGTTTTGGCCACTGTATCAATAGGCCTTGGTATAGGGCTAGCGCTTTTTAACTCAGCTAGTTTACAACTTAATACATATGCAGAAGATACTACTTCGGCTGATGGGGTTCTTGAGTTAGTTTATGCTGGTGCAGCAGAGGACATGGAGATTATTGAAGAACCTTCAGATGAAGAGATTGCAGATGCGATTGCTCTTGCTAATGCATGGAAAGAACCAGGAGAACTGGTTATGGCCAATGTTCAGCAGTATCTTAATGTACGTGAAGAGCCATGCCTTGATGGTAGTAAGGTTGGTGTTATATACGGTGACTGTGGTGGTTATATTGTGGAGTATACTGACACGTGGACCAAGGTTCGCTCAGGTAACGTAGAGGGCTGGGTGTGCAATGATTATTTGATTTTTGGTGATGAGGCCAAAGAGGAAGCTGAAGCAGTAGGTCATTACAGAGCTACTATCAACGATAATCAGGTTCGTATTCGTAAGGAGCCTAACCTCGAGTGTGATACACATGCACTTGCTGGTATGGGAGATGTTTTCGATGTTCTTGGAACAGAAGGAGACTGGCTTGTTGTTGAGTACGAAGGAATGGACGGATATATCAATGTCAGCTGTGCTGATGTTGAATTTAGTATAGACTATGGCGAGACACTTCAAGAAATTGAAGATAGAGAGGCAGCAGAGCGTGCCGCTAAAAGGGAGGCTGAAAGAATTCAGTATTATGGCGTGTACGCTGCCACTGCTTCAGATGAAATACTTCTTGGAGCACTGATTCAGTGCGAGGCTGGTGGTCAGCCTTATGAAGGTCAGGTGGCTGTAGGTGCTGTTGTTATGAACAGAGTTCGTAGTGCGGCATATCCTAATTCACTTTATGGTGTAATATATGCTTCAGGTCAGTTTACACCTGCTGGTGCGGGATCTGTTGACAGAAGAATAGAAGCTGGAGTCAGTGCTACCTGCTTGCAGGCAGCAAGGGAAGCGCTTAATGGTTATTCACCAGTTGGCGGTGCCACACATTTTAGAGGTGCAGGAGCCCATGAAGGAATAGTTATTGGAAACCATGTTTTCTGGTAAGGCTATAAAAAAGCTAGATGATTGCCCATACTGCTTAAAGGTAGTATGGGCTTTTTATATGTTTTTGTGTATATTTATCGTTGCTATTTTATATTTCTAATGTAGAATATGAAAATAACATTGAAGAATTAGGAGGAATATATTATGAAAAAGATGTTATCATTAACACTTGCTCTTGCACTTGTAGTTGCAATGCTTTGTGGATGTGGTAGTACAGAAAAGGGACTTACAGTTAAAGATGGTGTGCTTACAATGGCAACTAATGCATACTTCCCACCATATGAATACTATGAAGGAAGCGAAATAGTTGGTATCGATGCTGAAATCGCAGGTGCTATTGCAACGAAGCTTGGTCTTAAGCTTGAAATCCAGGATATGGAGTTCGATTCAATCATCACTTCAGTTCAGACAGGTAAGGCTGATATGGGTCTTGCTGGTATGACAGTAACAGATGAGAGACTTCAGATGATTAATTTCTCTAATACATATGCAACAGGCGTTCAGGTTGTTATCGTTCCAGAAGATTCAGATATAGCTTCTATTGATGATCTTGCAGGAAAGAAGATTGGTGTACAGCTTGCAACAACTGGCGATATCTATGCTTGTGATGATTTTGGTGCAGAAAATGTTGAAGAGTACAACAAGGGTAACGATGCAGTGCTCGCTCTTACACAGGGTAAGATTGATGCAGTTATCATTGATAATGAGCCTGCAAAGAATTATGTTGCTGCCAATGAAGGACTTAAGATTCTTGAAACAGAGTACGTGACAGAAGATTATGCAGCTTGTATCAATAAGAGCAATACAGAGCTTTTAGACCAGATTAATAAGGCTCTTGAGGAGCTCAAGGCTGATGGTACAATTGATGCAATTCTTGAAAAGTACATCTCAGCAGAATAAATATAATACAGCGCTATAGAAGGGCGAGGTACCAGATATTGCTGGTGCTTCGCTCTTTTTTTATTTCTATGTTTATGTTAAGATTTACAGGTATAGCATATACAGGAAAGGTAAGTATATAAATGTTTTTTGTAGGTATGATATTAACTGGAAGCTGGTGGGATGAATTGGTATCCAAGTTTGTCCTTGACTTTGTTGAGAAGGACAGATGGAAATTCATTACAGATGGACTATTTATTACATTTGAAGTTACGTTGTTTTCGTTAATAATAGGAACTATTATAGGTATATTAATTGCTGTTATCCGAACCAGTCATGACCAGATAGGAAAGAAAAATCTTAAGGGGATATCAGGTTTTGTATTAAGATTGCTCAATCTTATATGCCGTTTATATTTGACTATTATTAGAGGTACTCCAGCATTAGTTCAGCTGTTATTTATGTATTTTGTTTTTTTGGTCGCTACAAATAACAAGGTATTGGTAGCATCCATATCATTTGGTATTAATTCGGGTGCATATGTGGCTGAAATCATGCGTTCCGGCATTATGTCTGTTGATAAAGGTCAGATGGAAGCAGGTAGAGCTCTTGGCTTAGGTTATGGTGTGACTATGACAAGTATTATTATGCCTCAAGCCATTAAGAATATATTACCTGCTCTTGTTAATGAAATGATTACGCTTCTTAAAGAGACTTCTATATGTGGTTATATTGGCTTGAATGAGCTTACAAGAGGTGGAGATATTATTCGAGGAACAACATTTGATGCGCTGCTTCCACTTACCGTTGTAGCGTTGATATATCTGGCTATAGTAATGATATTTACATGGCTTATGGGACTACTTGAAAGGAGACTCAGAAAAAGTGATATCCGTTAGAAATTTGAAAAAGAGTTTTGGAGACCATGAGGTTTTAAAAGGTATAAATTATGATATTGCCCAGGGTGAGAAGATTGTTATTATTGGACCATCCGGCTCAGGAAAGTCCACATTTCTTCGTTGCCTTAACTTGCTTGAAACACCTACTTCTGGTCAAATAATATTTGGCGATGATGAGATGAATGGTGGCGAGGACATTAC
>DCHQ01000027.1 GCA_002314855.1 Lachnospiraceae bacterium UBA1748 | reverse complement strand
TATCCAGGACAGTTATCTGGTGGACAGAAACAGAGAATAGCTATAGTTCGTTCGCTTATGATGAAGCCTAAAATGATGCTTTTTGATGAGCCAACATCCGCTCTTGATCCAGAGATGGTAGGCGAAGTTTTAGAAGTTATGAAGGATCTTGCAGCCAAGGGAATGACAATGGCAGTTGTTACCCATGAAATGGGCTTTGCCAAGGAAGTAGCTACAAGAGTTCTTTTTATGGATGAAGGCGTTATTTTAGAGGAAGGAACTCCAGACCAGATTTTTAACAATCCTAAAGAGGATAGAACAAAGGAATTTTTATCAAAGGTATTAGTGTAACTAAAATCAATTGATAAATGTTAGGGTAGTATAATGTTAAATTATATTTTGCTGTTTCTCGCAGCATTTATATGGGGCAGTGCATTTGTTGCTCAAAGTGTAGGAATGGACTTTGTCGGTCCATTCACTTTTTCTACAGTAAGAAGTATTATCGGTTCGTTAGTTCTTGTACCCGTAATTCTGTATATCAATTACAACAATAGAAAAAAGGGCATAGAACCAGTTGATGGACAGGGCAAACTTATAACCAAAGAAGATTACATAAGAAATACGGTGATAGGCGGTATTTGCTGTGGACTTGTGTTATTTGTTGCAAGCAATCTTCAGCAGGCGGGCATACAGTATACCACATCAGGCAAGGCAGGCTTTATCACAGCTTTGTATGTAGTTCTTGTTCCTGTGAGTGGTATCTTTTTCAAGAAAAAAATACATCCTATTGTATGGTTTTCGGTAGCTCTTTCTGTCTGTGGTTTGTATTTATTATGTATTAATAAAGATATAGATGGCGCGGGTGGAATATCTGGATTAATTGGCCGTGGTGAATTACTGGTGCTACTATGCGCATTTGCATTTACAGGTCACATTTTGGTTATTGATCATTTCTCTCATAAATCCCATGCAGTTGCCATGAGCAGTATTCAATTTTTAGTTAATTTTGTGCTATCAGGAATAGCAATGTTAATTACTGAGAATCCTACTGTTACCAACATAATTAGTGCGGCTGTGCCTATTTTATACGCAGGTGTTTTATCATCAGGTGTTGCATATACGCTTCAAATAGTAGCGCAGAAGAATGCTAATCCTACACTATGTTCGCTTATCATGTGTCTTGAATCTGTATTTGCTGTATTAGCAGGATGGGTAGTACTTCATGAGGAAATGACGATAAGACATATAGTAGGTTGTATTCTGATGTTTACAGCAATTATTATAGCAGAGGCCCCAAAGTCCTAGGCCTCTGCTTTTTCTTTTGTAATCATTTTAATTACAATAAGTGTTCCAATAGTAAGTGCAATACCTATAGGAAGAACTATATATACGTTTTGAACAAGACCTGCAAGGACATACAGAATGAAGGAAATAGCTGCAACTGTTAGTGCATATGGTAGCTGGGTGGAAACGTGATTAACGTGATCACACTGTGCGCCAGCTGATGACATAATGGTTGTATCCGATATAGGTGAACAGTGGTCTCCACATACGGAACCAGCAAGACAAGCTGACATACCAATAATCATGAGTTCACTTCCTGATGGGAATACACCAAGAACGATAGGGATGAGTATTCCAAATGTTCCCCAGGATGTTCCAGTTGCGAATGCTATACCAAGAGCGACGATAAATATGATGGCTGGAAGGAACAGGTTAAGAGAGCCTGCACCAGCCAGAGCCTGTTCTACAAATTGTTTGCTGCCAAGCATTGATGTCATTGTTTTAAGCGAAGTAGCTAAAGTAAGTATGAGAATGGCAGGAACCATAGCAGTAAAGCCTTTTGGTATACAGTCCATAGCATCTTTAAAAGAGATAAGTCTACGGCAGTTAAGATATATAATCATAAGAATAAGTACGACAAGGCTTCCAAGTGGAAGAGCTACTGTAGCGTCAGTGTTACCAAAGGCATTAACAAAATCATGATAATATTCGTTTTCGGCATCGAAGAAACCACCGTTATGAATGAGTGCCACTATACATACAGCGATAAGGGTGATTATAGGGAGTACCAAATCGATGACTTTGGCATTACTTATCATAATAGGTGCTGAAGTATCGTTGTTAATCTTGTCTGATTTACCAAGCTCGGCATCTTTTTCGAACTTTTTCATTGGACCGTAGTCGAATTTCATAAGTGTAATGGATATTATGAAAACGAATGAAAGAAGTGAGTAGAAATTATATGGAATTGCCCTACAAAACAGTGCAAGGCTGGATACACCACCAGCATCAGATGTATATTCGGATACAGCGGCAGCCCATGAAGATATAGGAGCTATCATACAAACTGGGGCAGCTGTTGCGTCAATAATATATGCCAGTTTTGTACGACTCATTTTGTGCGAGTCTGTTACGGGTCTCATTACCGATCCAACAGTAAGACAGTTGAAATAATCGTCAACAAATATCAGAACTCCAAGAAGGAAAGTGCATAGAGCTGCACCTACTTTGGATTTAATATGTGTGCTGGCCCATTTACCGAAGGCGGCTGAGCCACCTGTTTTATTAAGTAGGGCAACCATAATACCTAGTACAACCAGAAATATGAATATACCAGCTGTATCAGATACAGAAGCTATAAGTCCGTCGCCAATCATTGTTTCTATGGTAGCGACAGGATTAAAGTTAGAATAGAGCAGTGCACCTGCGGCTATACCAATAAAAAGTGAACTGTAGACCTCTTTGGTAATGAGTGCGAGTGCTATGGCAATAAGTGCTGGGACGAGTGCCCAGAATGTTGCATAGATTTCCATTAATGTTCTCCTTCCATCTTGAGTAGATATTAATTAAGCTATATTAAGTCTAGCACTAGTTATTAACAAAACCTATTGTTACAAATATATAAAGTGCGGTTTGTTCTATTATACAAGATTGTAATGTGGTCTTCGTCCACTTGATATGTGCCTGAGATTTATGTATATTATTGAATAGATAAAAGGAAGGAGGACAAGTGTATGGAACTAGATATTATGGCAATTATTGCTGGTGGTATGGCTATTGTATGGCTGGTACTTTTGTTAGTGTTTGCAGTTACTGAGTTCTTGACTCAGGGTATTACTACAATATGGTTTGCAATTGCAGCTGGAGTATCATTACTTCTTGCATTAATTGGTGCACCTATATGGTTGCAGGTTGTAGTATTTGTTGTTCTTTCAGCTGTTTTGCTTATTGTAGGCAGACAGATTTTAGTTAAAAAGTATAACAATAGCCTTGAGAAGACCAACGTTGAAGCGGTTATTGGTCAGACAGCTCTCGTTATCGAGGATATCGATGGTAAGCTTGGCGCAGGACGTGTTGTCATAGGTGGTATGGAGTGGGCAGCTGCTCCAGAAGAAGCCAATGCCAAGTTCGCTAAAGATGCTCAGGTAACTGTTGTAGATGTCAAGGGCGTTAAAGTTATAGTTAAATAATTATTAAAGGAGAAAAAAATGGAAGGCGCAGGATTAGTTATTTTAATTATTTTACTTATTTTCTTGTTTGGGCTTATCGTAAGTTGCTTCGTTATCGTACCTCAGGCAACAGCCTATGTTATGGAGCGACTTGGTGGATACCTTGATACATGGCATGTAGGTATTCATTTCAAGCTTCCACTTATTGATAAGAAGGCAAGAAAGGTTAGTTTAAAGGAACAGGTAGTTGACTTTGCTCCACAGCCAGTTATTACTAAGGATAATGTAACAATGAGAATCGATACGGTCGTATTCTTCCAGATTACAGATCCTAAGCTTTACTGCTACGGTGTTGAGAATCCTATTATGGCAATTGAGAACCTTACAGCAACAACACTTCGTAACATCATTGGTGAGCTTATTCTCGATGAAACACTTACATCTCGTGAGGTAATTAATACAAAGATGCGTTCACAGCTTGATGTAGCCACAGACCCATGGGGTATTAAGGTTAACAGAGTTGAGCTTAAGAACATTATCCCACCACCAGATATTCAGGCATCAATGGAGAAGCAGGCTAAGGCAGAGCGTGACAGACGAGAAGCTGTAACACGTGCAGAAGGTGAGAAGACATCCGCTATTCTTATTGCACAGGGTAAGAAAGAGTCAGCTATTCTTGAAGCTGAAGCTGAAAAGGCATCTGCTATTCTTAAGGCAGAAGCTCAGAAGGAAAGAGTTATCCGTGAGGCAGAAGGTCAGGCAGAGGCTATTCTTAAGGTTCAGCAGGCTAATGCAGATGGTATCAAGATGATTAAGGAAGCAGGAGCTGATGAAGCAGTTCTTCAGCTTAAGAGCTTAGAGGCTCTTGGAAAGATGGCTAACGGCCAGGCTACTAAGATTATTATCCCATCTGATCTTCAGGGTATTGCAGGTCTTGCAACAACCTTTAAGGAAGTAGTAACTAATAAATAATAGATTTATTAATATAATTTAAGGAAAGCAGCGCATAGCGCTGCTTTTTCTGTTATTATAAAAGATAGTTTTTTTGAAGATGAATTTTTAGAAGTGAGGAATAACTATGTTTTATGTACCCGACGGAACAGAGATATGTGGATTTTATGAATGTGAAGATTGCGGAGAAAGATTTCTGGATATCAAGGTTGTACCTAGAATGATATGTCCGTATTGCGGTGAGATTCCAGATATGGAGATAGGTCCAGATGAGGAAATGCCTGAAACTCATGAGGCGGCCAAGCTACTTCAGGTCGTAGAAGGCCTTGAAAATGTGGAAAAAATGGATGGATTGCTTAGTTTAGCCATTACTGGTGGCGATTGTGAGTGGTTATAATAAATAAATAGTGATATAATAACTCTGTATTTTTTTGAAAGGATGAGTGGCGAGATATGAATTCATTTATAGAAAAAGTTGATTTTTTTAAGGGTAACTCAGTAGAGTCTATAGTTAAGGAGTATGGTACTCCTCTTTATGTTTACAACGAGGATATTCTTCGCGACCGTATGCATAACGTTAGTCAGATTATTACAAAGTATGAGTTTCACTCTAATTATTCTATAAAAGCTAATACTAACTTTACTATATTAAAGACAGCTTTATCTGAGGGATTATATGCTGATGCTATGAGTACAGGAGAGATGATGATGCTTCTTAAGGCTGGTTTCCCGGCAGAGAAGATTTTCTTCGTGTCAAATAACGTAGGTGCTGATGAGCTTCAGTTTGCAATAGATAATAATATTATGGTCAGCCTTGACTCTTTGTCACAGCTTGAACTTTTCGGTTCGCTTAACAAAGGTGGTAAGTGTGCAGTTCGTATTAATCCAGGTGTTGGCGCAGGTCATCATGAGAAGGTAGTTACAGCTGGTAAGAAGACCAAGTTCGCAGTGGCCGAAGAAGATATTGATAAGATATTTGAAATAGCGGATAAGTATGATCTTAAGATTGCAGGAATCAATCAGCATGTAGGATCTCTTTTCATGGATCCAGAACCATTCTTACAGGCTGTTAAGAATTTCCTTAGAATTGCCAAGAAGTTCGAGAATCTTGAATTCATCGATTTTGGTGGTGGATATGGTATTCCTTATCACAAGCTTGACGATGAGCAGGATTTCCCAATGGAAAGCTTTAAGGCTGAGTTTGAGAAGCTTATCGACGAGTTTGTAGCAGAGTATGGATATGCTCCATTATTCAAAACAGAGCCTGGTAGATACTGCGTAGCAGAAAGCTGTGTGCTTCTTGGTAGAGTTCATTCTACAAAGCAGAATTCAGGAGTTAAGTACGTTGGTACTGATGTGGGTATGAATGTTCTTGTAAGACCATCTATGTATGACTCATGGCATGATATTGAGATTATCAGAGATGACAAGGTTGTATCAAGAGATAATCTTGTTGAGCAGACTGTAACAGGTAATATTTGTGAGTCAGGTGACTTACTTGCTAAGAACAGAATGTTGCCTGAAAGCAAGGTTGGTGATATAGCAGCAGTTCTTGATGCAGGTGCTTATGGATATGCTATGTGTTCATCTTACAACTCTAGACCACGTCCAGCAGAGGTTATGATTTGCAGTGATGGTAGCGTTAAGCTTATCAGAAGAAGAGAAACCTTTGATGATTTATTTAGACTTTTCGAGGTATAGGAGATATTAATATGAATTTGAAGGGAAGAGACTTTCTTACATTAAAGGATTTTACACCAGAAGAAATCCAGTATATGGTAGATGCTGCAGCTTATTTTAAGAAAAAGAAAAAGGCTGGGGAGCTAGTTGATATATATAAGGGCAAGAATGTTGCTCTTATCTTTGAAAAAACAAGTACACGTACAAGATGTTCCTTTGAAGTGGCAGCCCATGATCTTGGTATGGGTAGTACATATCTTGAACCAGCATCTTCACAGATAGGCAAGAAGGAAAGCATTGCAGATACTGCAAGAGTACTTGGTTCTATGTTTGATGGTATTGAGTATCGTGGTTTTGAGCAGACTATAGTTGAAGAGCTTGCAAAATATGCCGACGTTCCAGTATGGAATGGTCTTACTAACGAGTATCATCCAACACAGATGCTTGCTGATTTACTTACTATTCAGGAGATTTTTGGTAAGGATGTAAAGGGACTTAAGCTTGCATATATGGGTGATGCAAGATATAACATGGCCAACTCGCTTATGATTTTATGTACTAAGATGGGTATGAATTTTGCAGCAGGAGCGCCAAAGAGCTATTTCCCTAATGATGAACTGGTAGAAATTTGTCAGGGATATGCCAAGGAGTCAGGTGGATCTATTTTATTAACAGAGGATGCAGCTGAGGCAGCCAAGGATGCAGATATTATATATACAGATGTATGGGTATCAATGGGTGAGCCTGATGAGGTATGGGAGCAGCGTATTAAAGAGCTCTCTCCTTATAAGGTAACAAGTGAGCTTATGAGCAATGCCAAGGATACAGCCATTTTCCTTCACTGTTTACCAGCTTTCCATGATCTTAAGACAGGAATTGGTAAGAAGATGGGTGAGAAGTATGGATTTAGTGAGCTTGAAGTAACTGATGAAGTATTTGAGGCTCCTTATTCCAAGGTTTTCCAGGAAGCTGAGAACCGTATGCATACAATAAAGGCTGTTATGGCCTGTACACTCGGCGAGATAGATATTACTAAATAATGAAATCCGATGTATTAAAGCTTATTAGAAATGCAAAAGAATATGTATCGATAGAAACATTATGCCAGGCTTGTGAAATGAGTCCGCTGGCACTTAAAACCACTATCGCTCAGCTTGAGGCGTCAGGCTATGATATAGACAGAGATAGCGAGAAGGGATATAAGCTCATCAGCTATCCTGAGAATATATCATCGACTGAGCTTATTAGTCGCGCCACGACTAATTGGGCTGGCAAGGTGGTTTTTTATCGTAAAGAGACAACCTCAACCAATGAAGAAGCTAAGCTTCTTGCCGAAGATGGCAGAGGTCAGGGTGCTTTGGTAGTAGCTGAGAATCAGACAGAGGGTAAGGGCAGAAAAGGACGTAGCTGGTATACAGATGGCAGAAACAGTGTGGCTTTTAGTCTGATCCTTAGGCCTGATTTTGGTATGGATAAGGTTAGAATGATTCCTATGGTTATGTCCATAGCCATAGCGGATGTACTTACCAAGCTTACTGATCTTGATGTTAAGATTAAGTGGCCTAATGATATTATTATTAACGGGAAAAAGGTTGCAGGTATTTTAACAGAGCTTGGAACTAGGGATGAAAAAATAGATCACGTCATCGTAGGTGTCGGGATTAATCTTAATCAAAAGCTTATGCCAGAGGATATAGCTGATAAAGCGACCTCTTTATTTATGGAAAAGGGTGAGCGATATTCAAGAGCTGATGTGATAGTGGCTGTTATGGAGTTCTTTGAATATTATTATGATATTTTTGTTTCATCAGGTGATATATCTGATATGGTAGCAGTGTATGAGAGTTATCTTGTTAACAAGGATAAGGAAGTGAAGATTCATGATCCAAATGGTGATTATGAAGGTGTTGCTACAGGAATTAATGATTTTGGGGAACTCATTGTTCAGCGTGATGATGGTAAATATATAAGGATATCCTCGGGAGAGGTATCTGTTAGAGGAGTATATGGATATGTCTGATGACAGCGTAGTAGTTTGTGGGGCTAATGCCTACGAGCAAAAATATTATTTTAATGAAGAAATGTTTGGAAAGCTTCCTCAGTCAGTAAAGGATGAGCTTCATATAATAAGCGTTCTATTTACAGAAGAGGTTGGTGGTATTTTTACTATAGTAGTTGAATCAGATGGAGGTGTTTCTATGGAAACACAGACAGACGAGAATGATTATTATTATGACGATATCGCTGCAGGTATGCTTATCAAGAAGATTCGCGATACTAAAGAAGAATTATTAGAGTCAATTAGTCTTTACTACCGTGTTTTCTATTTGCATGAAAGCATAGAATAATTATTTAATGTATTGATGATGATAAAGGAGAGATAGAGTATGTTACTTACAGTTGATGTAGGCAATACTAATATAACTTTTGGTGTATTTAATGGTGAAAACCTCGAGTGTACTTTTAGAATGACCAGTAAGTTACCTAGAACTTCCGATGAATACGGTTTTTCAATGGTTGAACTTCTTCGTCAGTTCGATGTATCACCATCTCAAATAGAAGGAGCTATTGTTGCTTCAGTTGTGCCTAATATCATGCATTCTCTTGTTGGTGGAATAGAAAAATATATTAAGAGAAAACCTCTTATAGTAGGACCAGGACTTAAGACAGGTATAAAGATTATCACTGAAAATCCAAAAGAAATAGGTCCTGACCGTATTGTAGATGCTGTGGCAGCGTTCGAAATATATGGAGGTCCAATTCTTGTTCTTGACTTTGGTACAGCTACTACATATGACCTTGTCAATGAGAAGGGTGAATTCATTGCAGGTATAACAGCTCCTGGTATTAGAATCAGTGCAGCTGCTCTTTGGGAAGGAACAGCTAAGCTTCCAGAAATTGAGATTAAGAAGCCAGAAAGCATCCTTGCTGGTAATACAATAACTAGTATGCAGGCTGGTCTTGTATATGGTCAGATAGGTCAGACAGAGTATATTGTCAATCAGGTTAAGAAGGAATCAGGCTATGACAACCTAAGAGTAGTAGCTACTGGTGGGCTTGGAAGTCTTATAGCCAATGAAACTGACTGTATAGAAGAGTATGATCGTACTCTAACACTTCATGGACTCAGATTTATTTACGAGAAGAATAGAAAGGCATAATGTCTTTTATGAATAAGTTAAAGATAGGAAATGTTACGTTAGACAATAATGTAATATTAGCACCAATGGCCGGAGTGACTGACCTTCCTTTCCGACTCCTTTGTAAAGAGCAAGGGGTTGGTCTTGTATGTATGGAAATGGTTAGTGCTAAGGCCATATATTATAATAACAAGAATACAGAAGCTCTTATGGATATTGATGATAGAGAAATGCCAGCATCGCTTCAGCTTTTTGGTGATGACCCGGAAATAGTATCATCTATGGCAGCCAGAATAGAAAATAAAAAGCACGCTATTCTTGATATAAATATGGGTTGTCCAGTGCCTAAGGTTGTTAATAATGGAGAGGGCTCTGCTCTCATGAAAAAACCTGGTCTTGCTGCCGAAATAGTTAGCCGGACCGTCAAGGTTACCAGCAAACCGGTAACTGTTAAGTTTAGATTAGGATTTGATGATGATCATATTAACTGTGTTGAATTCGCGAGACGCATGGAAGAAGCGGGTGCATCAGCCATAGCTCTTCATGCAAGAACAAGAGAGCAGTATTATTCAGGTGAAGCCAGATGGGAATATATTGCCAGAGTGAAGGAGGCAGTATCCATACCTGTTATTGGTAATGGCGATATAAGAGATGGTGAATCAGCTGCGAGAATGATTAAGGAAACTGGTTGCGATGGAATTATGGTTGGTCGTGCAGCAGAAGGCAATCCATGGATATTTAGAGATATAACTCATTATCTTGAAACAGGAGAAGCTTTGCCGAGACCATCAATTTCAGAGATAAAAGCAATGATGAAGCGTCACGGTCAGCTTATGCTAGAGTGTAAGGGAGAGTACATAGGCATACGTGAAATGAGAAAGCACGTGGCATGGTATATGCAGGGGCAAAAAAATGCAGCAAGCCTTCGTAAAAAGGCATGTGAATTAGAAAGCTTTGAGGCTTTTGACAGATTTCTTGATCTTATTGAGTAGTATTTTGCATTAGAAGGATATATATATGACACTAAAGGAACTGACAATTGGTCAGAAGGGTATAATTACAAAAGTTGGCGGTGAGGGAGTGCTTAGACAGCATTTTCTTGATATGGGTGTTATCCCAGGAGCTGAAATAGAACTTATTAAGTTCGCGCCAATGGGCGATCCAATGGAGCTTAGGGTTCACGGTTATGAACTTACTCTTCGTCTTGATGATGCTGCTAAGATTGATATAGAACCAGTTAAATCCATCAAGAAGACTAGTGAAGGTGAAGTTGCAGAGGATAAGAATTCTGAAGTCAGAAATAAGAGAAAACATATTGAACATCCTGGACTTGGTGAAGGTGGAAAATATCACGTTAAGGAACATGAAAATCCTCTGCCAGAGGGAACTCTTCTTAATTTTGCATTAGCAGGTAATCAGAACTGTGGTAAGACAACTCTTTTCAACCAGCTTACAGGTTCCAATCAGCATGTTGGTAATTTTCCAGGTGTTACAGTTGATCGTAAGAGTGGAATGATCAAAGGGAATACTAATACAGAGGTTGTTGATTTACCAGGAATATATTCTCTTTCACCTTATACAAGTGAAGAGATTGTTTCTCGTAAATATATTATTGAAGAAAAGCCTGCTGGTATTATTAATATCGTTGATGCAACCAATATTGAACGTAATCTGTATCTGACCATGCAGCTTATGGAGCTTGATATACCGATGGTACTTGCTCTAAACATGATGGATGAAGTTAGAGGTAATGGTGGCGCAATATATATCAACAATATGGAGAAGGCGCTGGGGATACCAGTCGTTCCAATTAGTGCGGCCAAGAATGAAGGTATTGATGAGCTTGTAAGTCATGCTCTTCATGTTGCCAAATATCAGGAAAAACCAGGACGTCAGGATTTTTGTGATGAAAATGATATGGGAGGCGCAGTTCACAGATGTCTTCACGGTATTATGCATCTTATAGATGACCATGCCAAAGCAGCTGGAATATCAACACGATTTGCTTCCACGAAGCTTGTTGAAGGCGATGAGCATATTATGGATATGCTTAATCTATCTGGCAACGAAAAAGAAATGATAGAGCATATCATTATTCAGATGGAAGAGGAGCGAGGCTTAGACAGGTCAGCAGCCATAGCTGATATGCGATTCTCTTTTATAAAAAAGCTTGTTGATGGTTGTGTCGTTAAGCCAAAGGAAAGCAAAGAAAGAGAAAGAAGCCGAAGAAT